>CAYWTX010000073.1:0-26449 GCA_964461295.1 uncultured Planctomycetaceae bacterium
AGCGGTCCTCGATGGCGATGTACGGGTCGCCCGCGCGGAAGTCCAGCGTCAACTGGTAGCGATGCGAGGGGTCCTGGAACCTGAACGTCCGCCGCACCACCGCCCGCGCCGGCCCCCGCACCAGCCATTCGTCGCTCACGCCCGTCGCCTTCACGCCCGCCGGCCAGGAAAACGTCCCCAGCGTCTCCTTCGCGCTGCCGCACCGCATGGCGTTGATCGGCAGCGGCAGGCCGCCGTCCAGCTTCACGCTGTACACGCCGTTGCTGATGTCGCAGAACGCGTCGCCGATGTTGATCATCACCGGCGTCCAGGGCAGCTTCTCGCCGGCCGGCGCTGCCACAACGCGGAACTCGCTCGTCGTCCTCGCGGGAATCGTGGCGCGGAATTGCACCGCCAGCTTCGCCTTCCCTTCCAGCTTGTCGGCGCCCCAGAGGATCTTCCCCTCGCGGCTGAACTGCGCAGGCACGGCGTTGCCGTCCCCGCCGATCAGCCGCAGCGACCCGGCATTCATCGTCTTGCCGCCGGTGTCGATCTCGACGTCGCGGTCGAGCCACTCGCCCCTCCACGTCATGCCGAGCGGCTCGGCCACGCTGAACTTGCCCATCTCAGCCGCGAACGCAGCCTGCGCCGACGGCGTCGCCGCTGCCGCCACGATAGCGATCCAAAGCATCTGCATTTCGCCTCTCCAGTCTTCAACCGGCAACCGCCTACCGCGATTCGGGCTTCTGCGCGACCGCCGGCGGCGCGGCGGGCTTCCCCGCCGTGTATGGTTTGCGGAACGTGTATGTATCCGGGTACGCGGTGCAATTCCCCACCACGCCCCAGGCCGCCCGCTTGGCCTCTTCCACCGCCAGTTCCTCCCGGGTCGGCGCTAGATTGAACCCCTTGCCGTCAACGACGCAGCCGCTCGCCCATGCGGGGCTCTGGACAACGACTGTCACGATCCGTCCGGCGTCCCTGGCTTCCTTCACGCACTCGGCCAAGCATCGCTCCAAAGCCGTAACGTCCTCAACGCGCTGGCCGTCCACTTCGAACCCCGTCGCGTCCGCCAGCCCCGTCCGTACCACCACGATCCGCTCCCGCACCGCCTTCGCCAGGTCCAGCGTCCTGCCGGGATACTTCCGCTCGTAATGTTCGCGCCAGGCATCCGCGGTCCCGACGATCTGCTCCTTGGCCGGCTTCTGGTCCTGGTTGGCCATCGAACGCAGCCACCGCAGGGCCGTGCGATACGCCCGCTCGCGCTGGTCGGCCAGCATCGGGACCAGCATCCGGCAGACTTTCTCCTCCGCGTCGCCCCACGAGAACACTTTCGTTCCCAACCGCCACGACAGATGGTCCAGCAGGGCCGCCCTGCCCTCGTCGGTCTTCTCGCCGGCCAGCGCCGCCGCCCACGCTGCCGGAATCGGCGTCCCGTCGGCGCCGAGGCCGCCCTCTTGCTCCAGCCCCATCGGGTTGAGCGGGTCGAAGTCCGAATGGAGCGGCCACTCGCGCTCGCCAGCGTGCTGTCTCTGGGCCGATGCGGTTTCTCCGGTGGCCGTTGCGGGGCAATACAGGTCCAGCCACTGGGCCAGGCGCCGCAGTTGGTCGCCTCGGAACGCCTCCTTGTGCCGCAAGGCGTGAGTCCACGTGAACGTGGATGTCGCGCCGAACTCGCCCGGCGTGGTCCGGGTGCTTCCAGGCCGGGTAACGCACTTCCTGGTCGGATGGCTTCTCAGACACCCCCACGTGACCATGGCCGGACCTTTCTTCTCCCGCTGATGGCACCTTGTGCAGACGCCGTCGAAGATCGGCACGATGTGTCTCTGGAACAACGTCGGTTCGAGGTCGGCGCACTCTGGCCGTATCCTCGACGGCGCACGGCGCATCGCCAGCGGCGTTGCCTTGGGCCTCTGAGGCGGGCCCGAGTTCTTCTCATGGCAACCCGCGCAACTCAGTTGCTCGCCCGGATGCACGTACGTGTCAGACTGCATCCCGTGAACCGCCGCCCCGTTTCCATCCAGCAACTGGAAGTACAGGCCCCTCTGCACGGGCGCCTCGCAATACACGCTGCCGTCGGCCTCCACCGGCACCACCCCGATCACCGTCCGGTTGAGGTAGTGGGCCACGTTGGCCACGTTTCCGTACGGGCACGGCCCCCAGGGCAGGACCTGCACGATGCGCATCCACTGGACCTTCGCGCCCTTCGGCAGCGGCACGTCGGTGTCATACACGTTCATCACGCTGATCGTCGCCGGCTTGCGGTCCGGCCGGCCGCGGCGGTCCGCCTCCTGGAATGTCCGGGTCGGCAGCACCGGCGGACGCGGTCGGGCCTTCAGCGGCATCGGGTAAATAGGCCGCCAGTACATCTTCGATCCATCCACCTCCGACGCCTTGGGGAAGACCTTGTTTCCCGTGCCCATGCCGTGCCAGCACCCGAGGTGCCGAGTGTGGGTGAAGGCCCGGTTCTCCGCGTCGGCCCTGGTCATGCGATGGATTTCCTCAAAGTTTCCGAACCGGTCGAGAATGCCGATGCTCTCGTAGCGGTTGACCAGGTAGAAATCCTCCGAGAGCGGCCAGGGCGCCGACCAGATCATGTTCCATCGCACCGTGTTGTCATGTTCGTAGAACTCGGGGGTCACTCTGGTGATCTGCGAGTGGAGGTAGTCGTCGGGTATCTTCAGGTCTATCAGGATCAGCGGGCCGATCCCGTTCCAATCATGTCCCCCCGCGACCGCCATGTACCGATGCGAGCCGGGTATCGCCCTGATCGACACCTCCGACAGCGGCGCCGCGCTGCGCCAGTCCTTGTGGGCCGGCGAATCGAAGTAGCCGGGTATGGGCGGATTGAGGATCGGGATCGGTCCGCTGTTCGGCCCGTTGTTCCCGTGCGGCGCGCGCGGATCGCTTCCGTCCGGGCGGCACAGCCACATGTTGCGCGGCCCCTGCGGCGGGCGGTCGATGTAGTCCCAACGCGAGTAAACCACCATCCCGTTGTTGTCGACGCTCGGTTCCCACTCGTGCGTCTCGTGAAACGACAGGCAGATGATGTCGCCGCCGTCCGGCTTCATCGAATGCAGGAAGAACGCGGTGCGATTGCAGCCGCAGCAGCGGTCGCCGGAGGCGCGGCGGGTCGAGGTGAACATGATCCGCCCATTCGGCAGTTCGCATGGTTCCATGTCGCCGGCCGGCCCGAACGTCAACTGCCTCAGACCGGCGCCATCGATCCCTATGCGGAAGATGTGATAAGGCCCGGAGAGGTATCGGCCCTTCTCCTTGGCGTTCTCCTTCAGCTCCGCCCAGGCAAAGTAGACTGTCCTGCCGTCGAAGCTGACTTCCGGGCGCTGAAAGATGCCGCCGGTAAGGCCCCGGCCGGCATAGTCGCCGTTCTCGGCGACCGCCTTGCCGAGCAGGTCCTCGACGCGCGGCGAGTCGGACTTGAGGCCCCGCAAGACATGCAGCCCGCCGCCCGGGCGGGGGACGCCGTAGCTCCGGACGCGCTCCAGGTAGTTCGCCACGTCGCTGTGCTCGATGAACACCAAGTCGTCGAAGTCCAGCAGCGGGTTGGCCAGCACCACCTCCCGGCGCAGCGAACATAGGTCCAGGTAAACCTTGTGCCGGGCGGCGTCATTGCCCGTCAGGTCCGGGTTGGTCGCCCGTTCGGCCGTCTTCAACTCCGCAAGACGCCTGGCGAACGCCTGCCACTTCGCCGCGGCTGGCTCCTTCGCCAGCCAGTACCCCAGCAGGGCCTCTGTCCGGCGGAGCACCACGTCGGCCTGGTCGCGGTCGGTGGGCTGGAACTTTGCGTGCCCATCCAGCAGCGGCGGGTCGTCCAGGCTCATGCCTGTTGCGGTTTCGTCGTTGCGCAGCAGGTGCGGCAGCGGTCCTGGCCGGGGCAGCGCCTTTGCCCCGTACGCCTGCCGGCGCAGGCTCTCGGCGCCCAGGAACAGCTTGCGCCGGGCGCCCTGACTGTTGGGGTCCAGGTAGTCGGGGTCCAGCGGGACCGCCTGGCCGGCCGCCTTCTGGACCTCCCACTGCCGGCGTAAGCCGGCCCACTTCGGCTCGTTGGGTTCCCGCCCCTGCCAGTAGCCCAGCAGGGCGTCGATGCGGCGAAGCTCCACGTCCACGCGGTCGCGGTCGCCCGGCCGGGCCGCGGCCGCCTCCCCGTCGACCCGGTCCGGCTCGGTCCGCGTGTCGATCGGCCCGTAGCCCATCGTGCGGAACTGGAATTCCCAGTCGTCGCGGACCGCCTTGGAAACGCCCGAAGCATCGCCTCGCGCCGCGCCGACGGCCGGCCCAAGCAAGACGACCAGCGCCGTCAGGCTTACCACGCACGCCATGGTTGTCTCTATGGCTGGTCTCATTGCCATCGTCACGTCGCCCATTCCTCGCTGCCCCGGCAGTGCACTATTTCGGGCCGGGGGCTTGCCCGGCCGGGGCCAGGCGGAAGTCGTCCAGATACGCCGTGCAGTTTTCGGCATTCAGCGAGATGTTGATGAAGGGGTCCCAGTCGGGCGTCTGGAACTCCAGCGACACGTACTGCCATTCGCCGGTCTTGCCCGTGGCGTCGTTGGTCGTCTGCTTCACGAGCATCGGGCCGGTGTGCGGCGACCACTCGAACAGGTCGCCGCGAATGTAGGCCCGCGGCGCCGCCTTGTCCCAGTCAACGACCGGCGGCAGCGGCTTGCCCGCCTTCGCCAGGGCCTGTCGCTTCTTCTCGTCGTCCGCCTTGACCTTGGCCAGTTCCTCAGCCGTCCAGGGCACGACCTTGAACCAGCCCTCCAGGCGATATCGCGTGCGAGGCTGCAGGACGACCTGCGGCAGGTTGGGCCACTCGCGCCCCGCGATCTTGAGCGACTTGCGCCCGCTGTGGGCGATGCCATCGACGACGGGCGGCCCGCCGGCGGTCCAGATCAGCCCGCGCGTGGGTTTCGTCAGGTCGATGGGCTGTTCCTCGAATCCCTCCTCCGTGCCGATGCGGAGGAACACGCCCTTGACCCCGGCCTGATGGAGCGTGGTGTGATCGAGGATGTGTTTGCGGGCCTCGGGCGGCAGGGCGAACAGGCGGCGGCTCGCCCGGAACGCGTACTTGCCGTCCGCGCCGGCCTTGAGCGCGGGCAGGGCGTACGAGAACCCGGGGCCGTGCCCCGCGTTGCACTGGCCGATGGTGGCCGGGCCGACGCTGTCGCTGCGGCTGTAGCACGGGCTCCACCCGTTGGGATCCTTGCTCAGGTAGGCGATGAAACCGGGGTCCTCGAACGGCAGTCTCTGGCAGCGGTCGATGCAGTAGAGGTTGCTGGCCCAGCCGTGATACTTGCCCGGCCCGTCGCCGGCCCGCGTGTAGATCGTGTAGTCGTACAGCTCCGCCTCCGGCCAGGGGATGTAGATGCCCGGACAGTACGAATGCCCGCTCATGCGAACCTTCGCCGGCGGCTCGTTGAAGGCCGCCTGGTACGTGCAGTCGATCCGGTAGCCGTAGACCGGATCGACCGTGAATGTGATGCGGTTGGTCACTTCCCGCGAGGGTGTGCTCTGGGTGCGAAGGAACGTGAGGCTCTGCCCCGAGGCGATCCATCGCTCCCGCGGCTGGCGGCGCTTCAACTCAGCCGGGGGCATGTTCGCGTCGGAGGGGAGGCTCTCCATCAACTGGTGGGTCTCGATGCGCGGCCCGATGAAGTGGTCCATGTGGTATCGCCCGGTGGGCAGGTCCAGGCGCGGCCTGGCCTGTTGCGGATCGAACGCGGCCAGGTGAACGTCGCCGGACAGGACGAGCGCGACGGCCTTGTCGCCGTCGAGCACCACTCGCCAGCGGCTTTGTTGCGGGCCGCTGACGTGCTGGAAGGTGAACGTCCGCCACTCGACGCGGAAGCGGGGCTTGTAGCCCTCGAACCGCCGAGGCAGCTTCAGGTCCTTCTCCAGGCGGTCGATCTCGTCGCCGAGGACCAGCCGCGGCGGCGCTTCGCCCGGCTCGACGGACACCGGCAGAACGTCGATGCCCTGCCCGGCCGCCCCCGTGGCGGCGGGCGCATCGCCCGAGGCCGCCGGAACCGAACCGGCCAACATCCCGAGGATCGCCATCCACAACATGTGCGTCTGCCTTTCTGGTGCCACAACTCTCCCGAGTTGTCAACCTGCCTGCCGGGTGCCACGGCTGCGCTGTTTGCAGCCGTGTCTTCTCCGCCACGGACCGGGACACGGCTGCAAACAGCGCAGCCGTGCCACCCATCAACTCAGATGCAACCGAGCACTATCGCACTTCCAGTTTCTTCGCCCGGACGGGGTACGCCTTGGGCGTCTTGCCGGCCTGGCTGACGACCAGGCCCACCGTGCCCTCGAAGTCGATGCCATCGCCCTTGAAGGCGAACGGCTCGGCGTTCATCAGCACGATCATCCGCGTGCCGTCGGACAGCGTCACTCGCGTGACGCGGCCCTGCTCGTCCAGCTTCTCCGACACGGCCGCCTTCTCGCCGCCCTCGTGCGCCGCGAACGTCCACGTGACGCTGACGTTCTTCGGCATGTTCCACCGCAGGACCATGCTCCGCGTGTCGTGGGCCGTCGCGCCTCCCTTATGCGGGTCGCTGCCGCCCGGCTTGCTCCCGAACGGCAGGCCCACCACTGTCCCGTCGTTCAGCGGCAGGTCGTGGACGGTCGACGTCGTGAACTTCACGCCCGGCGGATGCACCATCGCCAGCCTGCCGGTCACGCCCTGCGGACTGGCCAGCGTCGCGCCGCCGGTTTCCACCTTCGTGCCGTCCACATGGTAGGAGTGCAGCCGCCAGATCGTCGGGCAGGTCGTCTCGACGTTGTCGCGCACGACCAGCACGTCGGGATGCACGAGCATCACCTGGCGGTCGTAGCCGTTTCGCACAGCCGCCGGCGTGCTGCCCGACAGGTCCATCGCCGGGTTGTAGGGGTACAGGCAGCGGGCCATGCAGTAGTCGTAGTCCTTCGCGTACTCGTCGTCGGCGATCCACGGCGCCGGGTACTTGCACGGCAGCGGCCAGTTGTTCACGCCCACGAATTCGATCTGCGTGCCGCTGGCGGGGCCCTGCTTGTAGGGGTTCCCGTAGGTCGGCCCGGGCGGGGCGCCCCAGGCGGCGTCGCCGAAGAAATGCACGTTGCGGAACCAGCCCCACAGCGAGCCCTTGTCCTCGTGGTGGTGCCCCCACGACTGCTCGGCCCGGACGACGAGGAAGCTCTCGCGCCCCCTGGCGTCGATGCCCCGCAGCGTCGAGCCGTAGCCCTGCACCCACCGGCTGGTCAGGTCCGCCGGCTCGGGCTTGAGGCCCTCCACCAGCTTGACGTCCTGTTCGGTGAGCGGCGGCTGCTTGACCTTGGCCGACGGGTCGCCGCGGCTGACCCGCGGGCACTTGCGCTCCTCGAGCGACCAGACGAGCTGGCGGGCGAGACGCTGGCTGTCCGGGTTGGGCGACTTGGCCAGGTCCGGCAGGATCCACTGGAAGCGGGCCACGTGCACCCACAGGCTCAGCCCGTGGTCGCCGATGGGCGTCACAATCCGCATCCCGCCGAAGCCGGGGTCGGCCGGCGAGAGCACCCGCGTCCAGAACCGGTACGCCCGGATCACCCGCGGATCGGCCAGGTAATCGACGCCCCGATGGCGGAACTCCCTGGCGACGTCATGGCTGGCCCGCAGGATCGAACCGGCGTAGCCCATGCACTCCTCCCAGCAGCCGCTTTCGGGATACACGTAGCGGTCCAGCCCCATGTCGAGCTGCACCCTCGCGTAGTCGATGAACGCCTTGGCCTGGGGATGCCCCATGGCCTCCAGGGCGACGCCCGCCTCCAGCACCGACACGTACCGGTCGATGTTGAAGTTCATGTTCTCCATCCCCTGGTAGAAGGGGTTGAGGGCCTCCGGGTCGGCCCACGGCAGCATCGCCCGGACGCCCGGATAGGCGCTGTCGTCCATGGCCATGTACGCCGCCATCGCCGGGCCCGCCATCACCTCGCTGAGCTTGCCGAGCTTCTGAACCTCGCCGGCCGACCGCTTGTCGGAGTTGGCCTTGGCCCAATCCAGCAGCGTCCTGGCCTGTTTGGCGTACCCGCCGCGCATCGACGGGTTGGACCCGTTGAAGTGCTGGACGCCGGCGCGGTCGTTCATCGAGTGCATCACCGTGGCGATGTCGCCGCCAAAGCCCAATGTCCCGTTAGGGCGAGTGTCCTCCGGCCGCACCGGCGAGCCGTCGGCGTTCCACGCCAGCGGCAGGCGGACGATCCGGTCCAGCGGCCAGACGCCCTCGCGGACATAGGCCTTGCCGTGCCAAATCCGGTCGCCCGACGGCACGGCGTAGATGGCCCACTCGCGGTGGCCGTCCACGAGCCATGCCTCCATGGCCGGGCGCAGTTTGGCCCCCGCCAGCCCCGTCACGCCGCGCGTCCGCCGGCTGGCCTCCACGCCACCGGCCTTCTCCGCCGGCGCCTCGGGCCGCAGGTACAGGTCCACGTGGTTCACCTTCGCCCGCGTCCAGCGGTCCGGGCGGATGTAGAACGCCCCGACGGCCGTCGATTCGCCCCCCGGCGTGCAGCACGGCCGCTGCTGGCCGGGCCGCTTCAGCAGGACCGTCCGAATCGCCGCGCCATCCACGGCGTGGTCGATCTCCTCGTAAACGGGCGTGACCGGCTCGGCCGGCGGCGTCGGTTGCTCGCCCTTGGGGTTCTTCTTCCACTGCTCCAGCAGGGCGGGGAACTTGGCCAGTTTGTCCTGCCACTCCGCCCGTTCAACGGCATACTGATCGTTCATGGCCTTGCGGTCGGGGGCCTTCAGGCCGATCGCCTCCTGCTTGCCCCGGAAGTAGCCGTGCTGCGACCAGATGACCATCCGCGCCAGACACTTCTGACCCGCGATCTTCACGAAGTCGCCGGCCGGGTCGTCGTGCGTAATCGACCACCAGTCGTACTGCTTGTGGTCCTCGGTGCGGAAGAAGCCGTCCACCGGCCAGTCGCCATAGCTGAAGATGAACCGCGAATCGCCCCCGACGTCGAAATCCTCCACCAGCCGCACGTACGGCTTGCCAGCGTACACCCGGGCGGCAACCGCGTACGACCGGCCGTCCTCGAACCGGTAGACGATCCGCGACTCGAAGTACACCGGCCCGTTGGCGGTTTGGCATTCGACGGCCGTCACGCGCCGCATGGCGTCGAGATAGCCGTCGCCGATCCATTCCTTCCCGTCGCGCGAGACGCTGACGACCGGCCCGGGCACGCCGAAGGCCGAGACCGGCGTCTCGAACGTCGCCCCGCCCACGGGGACCTTCGCGCGGAAGATGCCGTTGCCGACCTCGGCGATCTCCACGCCGCCGACCTTGCCGCCCTGCTTGACCTCGACCGCCGGCTCACCTTGCTTTGACCCGTCGCCGACGGTGACGGTGAACAGCCTGTGCCGCTGCTCGGGGGGCACGACGCGGCGTTTGACCTTCACGGTCTCCTTGCCGCGCCGCTCGTCCACCTCCGTCTCCACGCCGCGGACGCTCACTGTCGCCCACACGCGGGCCTTGGCCACCGCGTCCGCCCTGCCCTCGACGACCTCCACCTGGCGGGGCACGGCGTTGCCGTCGCACCGCAGGCCGATCTGTCGCTCCGGCACGGGCGGGGCAAACGTCACATCGAATGACACCGGCTCGCGGTCGTACTCCATGCCGAAGTACTCGTTCACCGCGAAGAGCTTGACGTCCTTGCCCCCGGCGCCGGCCGGCGCCGGCGCCGCGATTCCCGCCAGCGCCAGCGCCAGCGCCATCCAAGCCGGCTTGCCGCCTCGTGCTCTTCCCGTCCGTGTCTTCTCCATCGGAATCATCCTTTCACAGCCGCCCGCACGGCGGCGCCAAAGGACGCGGCCCGGGCCGCGCCGACCGACAAACAACCCACCGGTAAGTTCAACGCCGCCCCGCCTCGCTCGGCCCTCCTCGTTTGCGGAAGGCGTGTCTGCATTTGCGGCATGCACGGCGCGAGCAAATCCATGCCCGTGGGCCGACGCGGTGAACCACGACCCAGGGAAGCGAATTCGCGGCCGTTGCTTCAGGAGCTTCGCCGGGCCGCCTCTTCGTCCAGTTCGCCGACGACCCGCTCCAGGAACCGCCACCGCTCGTCGCCGATTTCCCCCACCTGCGAGTACAGCCGGCGAACGATGTCGAAGTCCAGCTTGCCGTGTTGGGCCGCCAGGATGCTTCGCAGATCAAACTGGTCCTGGGTGCGAAAGGCAAGCAACTTGAGAAACAGGAGCCCCTCCGCCGAAGCAACACGCATGCGGTGTCCGTGAAGGTCCTCCCACCTCGCCAGGCGAACTACATCGCGATACGAAGGCAACAGGGCGTCCATCAGGTCCACACGGATGCCGCAGTACCGGATCTGCGCCAGGTGATCGTCGTGGAGTTGTAGCAAGACTGTCCGCACCTCCAAGGTGAATCCCTCCTGCACCAGTCGCTCAAGGATGCCTGGAAGCCGTATGCGCGGAACCGTCAGCAGCAGGTCGATGTCAAGGGTCGCGCGAGGGAATGAATGGATTGGCACAGCCAAACCGCCGATCACGGCGTAATCCTCATGCTCGCCAAGGACACGTGCAAGCTTACTGACGGCGTCATCGAGTTCGGGAGCAAACTCAGACATGTCTTCTCCGCTGCACGCCGAGCAGAAGATACATCTCCTCCCGCTCAGATTGCTCGTACAGCCTTAAGCGGTCCCGGAAGCCGTCGCGTGATTGCATCAGACTGCGGGTAAACTCAGCCAGTGCCAACGTGGCCTCGTACCGCTCCGACGCCGACATGCGCTGGTACTCGCGCGCGTTGTCCAACGCCTGTTTCGCCTCGCTGCCGAAGATGTGAGTAAGGTCAATCATCTTCCACCTCTTGAGCCACCTCACCATCTTACGCCCATTGGGCCCGTGCCGACAATGCCCCAGTTGCGGGGGGCTCCAGCGAGCCGGCCCGAATCTCGCGTGCGGGCCCGGGGGCGAAGGAGTACAATTCCACCGACAGGCGGCGCCGGCCCATGGCGGCCCCAGCCGCCTCTTCGAAGGGAGACCCAAGATGCCGGCAAGGAAGGGCGCGGCGGCCAAGACGGCGGCATCGATCCGCATCGGCCTGCAACTCTACTCCGTGCGCAAGGAGTGCGAGAAGGACGGCGGGAAGAACCTGCCCAACGTGCTCGAGGCCGTCGCCGCAATGGGCTACGCCGGCGTCGAGTTCGCCGGCTACTACGGCTGGTCGGCGGAGGACCTCCGCCTCATGCTGGACGACAACGGCCTGGCCTGCTGCGGCGCCCACGTGGGCCTGGAAACGCTGCTGGGCGACTCGCTGGACCGCTCGGCCGACTTCCACCGCACCCTCGGCAACCAATTCCTCATCGTGCCGGGGCTGAAGGAGCCGTACCGCTGCTCGCCGGACGCCTGGGAGCGTACGGCGGAGTTGTTCAACGAAATCCATGCGCGGCTCAAGCCCCACCTCATGCGGACCGGCTACCACAACCATTCGGTGGAGTTTCAGCCCATGGAAGGCTGCCTGCCGTGGGAGGTGTTTGGCGCCCACACCGACCGCATGGTCGTTCTGCAACTGGACATCGGCAACTGCATGGACGGCGGGGGCGACCCCGTGCACGAACTGCGGAGATTCCCGGGCAGGGGCACGACCGTGCACCTGAAGGAGTTCGGCGGTCCGCCGCAAGCAGTGATCGGCGAGGGCCAGGTGCGATGGCAGGAGATCCTCGACCTGCTGGCGACGTCGGCCGGGACGAAATGGCAAATCGTGGAGCACGAGCGCGAAGGCCAGCCGCCGATGGAAGGCGCCGAAAGATGCCTCCGCAACCTGCATCGCATGCTGGGCAAGTGAACAACCTGCATTACACACAAAACTGCTGAATCTCAAGAAAAGGGCTTGACATGCGACACCGGCTGCTGCTGTAAGATGGTCAGGAATTGCTGAACGAAGTTTAGTGGGGATCGGGCTTATTGCCTGGTGAGCGAGCGTGGAGGCCTCGGGGGGGCTGAATTGTGATCACCTCTTGAGCGGAAGAAAGGGAAGGACAATGAGTAATCGTTTCGTTCTCTCGGTCGTCGGAGTGGCAGCGCTTCTTTGGGCTGCCGTTCCAGGATTCGCCGGCACCGTGCCCCTGGGTTCGGCGCAGAGCTTCGCGGTCTTGGGCGCCGCGGGGGTCACCAATGACCACAGCGACCCCGACCCGCAAACCACCATCTGGGGAAGCGTGGGCATCGACCCAGGTCCGCCCAGCGCGCCCACCGGCTTTTCCGCCGGGACCGTGGTCGGAGGAACGATATACGGACCCGGCGACCCATCGCGTTCCGCCAGGCTTGCCGCCGAGGCGGCGTACATCTACCTGGCGGGCTTGTCCGGCGCCAACTTGACTGGCGAGAACCTGGGTGGCGGACGCACGATCACGCCGGGCGTCTACGAGATGACGGATTCAGTGGCTTACTTGAACGGAGTGCTGAATCTCGATGCCACGGGCGTCCCCAATGCACGCTTCGTCTTCGACCTGACCGGTGCGCTCACGACCGGGAACGACCCCAGCAATACCTCCCAGACTGCACTTGTTAACGTGATCGGGGGCGATGCGGGCACCGAAGTGTATTGGAGGGTCGGCAGCGCCGCCACTCTGGGTGACGACACTGTGTTCGCGGGAAATATTATCGCCTACGCGAGCGTCGTCCTTAAGCCCAGGGCGAAGATTCTGTGCGGGAGAGCCTTCGCGCTGACTGCCTCAGTGACGTTGATAGACAACCTCATCTCCAACAACAACACCGCCGAAGACTTCAGTGAAATCACTAAAGTCGTGCGCTCCGACTTCGGCAGCTACGGCTTCAGCGGCGGCCCCACCGCCGGCCCCGGCGTCATACCCGAACCGCTCACCTTCGGCGCTCTGGCCCTGGGGTTGGGGTCTATCTGCGGCTATCTCCGCCGCCGCAAGTGTGCGGCCTGAGAGTTTGTGAAAGAGTTGCCGAAGCAGCTTTATCCCTCTTCGCCCGAAGGGGCGTCGAGGACTTGGCCGGGGGCGTAAGCCACCGGATGACAAGCAAATAGGGGTAGAGCCCTGAAGGGGCGAAAGAAAGTTCGCGAACTGGCGAAGGGCTGTTCGTAGTCGAACGTCGCGGTTGTGGCGACTTCTGAGGGAGGCGTCTTTCCTGTCTTGACAACCCGAGGAGGCCGTTGGCCCGACGGTCTTCTCACGCCGCGGCGGTTTCGGTCGCTCGCAGGTGCTTGGGAGCGCCGGCCGCCTGGGCGAGCCGTTTGCGTTTGCGGCGTCGGCCTGGCTGGGGGACATCGGGCTTGGCGATGCGTACCGGGTGGCCGTTGGCGACCTCGAGGGCGCCGGCGCCGGTGGCAAACAAGTCGGCCTTGATCTCATCGGCGAGGCCCTCGGCCCGGCTGAACACGCCGCCGACGACCATGACCTGCATGTCGGGGCAGACGTTGATCTCGCGGATGAGTGCGATGAGTCGGCGGATGCCGGGGACGCTGGCCGGCTTGGTGCCGTAGATGCAGAGGACGTCCGGACGAACCTTGCCCACGAACTGGAGCACTTCGTCGTTGGGGACGCCGGCCCCGACGAACCACACGTTCCAGCCGTTGGCCTCGAACAGGTCGGTGGTGATCTGGGCGCCGAGCTCCTCATTCTCGCCGTCGCCGCATGTGATGACTACCCGCCGGCCATGTTTGGGCTCCCGGGCCAGGAACAGGTGGAGCTGGTCGGCGACCATGCGGTTGATCCGCGTGGCCATGTGCTCCATGATGCGTGAGATATGGTGGCCGGCGTAGAGCTTCTCGATCTGCTCCATGGCCGGCCAGATGACGTTCTTCAGCAGTTTGGCGGCAGGCACGCCGCGATCCTGCGCGGCGAAGACGAACTCGCGGGCTTCGCATCGCTTGCCGGCGAACAGGTGCTCGAGATACTGCTTGAAGAGTTCGGCGTATTCCATTTCCACGCGTCCTTGTGTCCGGGTGGGTGTCCTTCCCACTGCCGGGCTCGACAAGTTAGGCCGATCGTCCGTTCCGGCCGCTTTTTGCTGATTTGGCAATCTGCACAATCTGCGGTATATGAATAAAATCGGCAAGCTGCACAAGGATACTTGAGAGCTTCTGGTAAAATGCATAAAATAAGTAGACTGCCCATTATGACAAAGAATGCGCAGAATGACTCTCCGAGCACAAGCTCTCAGAGCTTGTGAAAGAATTGGAACTCGCAGGTCTGCCCGCTCTGGACGCTTTCTGTCGCCCCTTCGGGGCTCCATGCCTAGTTGCTTGCCTACTTGCATCTCGCCGCGAGCGGGGTATCCTGTTCCATGGCGGCCCGTGGTGCTGCTCAAGGAGATCGCCGTGTCTCGATTCGCCATCGTTGCGTGCTTGGCTGCGGCCGGGCTTGTCTTGGGCGGGTGCGGCAAGGGCAAGAAGGAAGAGAAGGCGGTCGAGAAGCCGAAAGTACTGACCATCGCCGAAGCCAGGAAGCTGCCGCCGCCGACAAAGGGTCCGGCGGCCGATGCGTCCAAGGACGCGATGAAGGAGTTGGATGTCGCGGCCGAAGGCATCTCCGAAGGCGCCGAGTTGGCGAAGAAGGAGACGGAGGAGAACCTGAGGAACTTCGAAGCCGCCATGAAGGCCAAGGACTACGACCTGGCCGAGAATTGCCTGTCGTCGATCGAGAAGGTGCTGAAGGTCTTGCCGGACACGCTGGCGGTGAAGTACCGCGACGCCCGCGTCCAGTTCGACGCGGCGAAGGCGAAGAGGTAGGGCCTGGTCCGAATGGCACTGACAAGGTGGGAAGAGGCGGCGGAATAAGGGCTTAGAAAAGAAGCCTCCTTTGCCGAAACAGGTGCTGTAACGAACCCTTTGAGCGGGTTGTTGTTTTCCTATGCACCGCCAAGGGCCGCCAGAGCGGCCTGACGCACGTGAGATTCCGACTTGTCCGTCCGCGTGTCCGTCAGGTGCTTGTAGACCCGCTCGGCCACAGGCTTGTTGCCGGCGGCAGCAAGTCTCTCGGCCAGCAGCAGGCAGGCGTCGGTCGCCTGGATTCGCTCCCACCCCTGGGCGTTCGACGCCTTGATGAGCGTTTCGGCCGCCGACGCGTCGCCGATCCTGGCCAGCGCCCAGCAGGCCGAGACGCGAACGCCCTCGTCCTTGTCTTCGGCGGCACGCATGAGCGCCGCGGCGGAGGCGGTGTCCTTCAGTTGGCCCAGCGCGTTGGCGATGTGCATCCGGCAGTGCGGTTCCCTGGCGGCCGGCAGCGCGATCCGCAGCGGTTCGGCGGCCCCGACAGCCACCAGCGCCATCGCCGCGTCGGCGCACAGTTCGGCGTCCGACAGCGCGCCGGCGAGGGCGGCCGCGGACGACTTATCGCCGTACCTGACCAGCTCCCGCACCAGCGTGAGCTTGACGGTCTTCGGCTTGTCGGTGGCGAGCGAGGAGACGATGGCCGACGCCACCTCCGCACGCTGTTTGTCCTTGCCCGGCCTGGCGACGTACACCCCCAGCCCGTGCAGCGCGTAGCGTGCCCGGTAGTCATGGCCGTCGTCGGCCTCCTTCAGCATGTCGATGACCGCCCGGACGCCCTCGGCGCCCTTCGACAGTATCGTGTCGTACAGGGGCTCGGCTTCCTTCCATTCCGGGCCGGTCAGCTTGCCCGCGCTGCCGCGGAGGCGCTTGGTCTTCGGGTCCGTCGCCCCGCTGTCGAGGGCGGGCATGGCGGCAACGCACTCGGCCACCGTCTCCGGAGCCTTGGCGGGCGCCGACGCGGGTGAATCTCCAGCGGGTTTCTCAAGTTCCGGCATGATTGCTTCGTCCTTTCAGCTTGCAGCTTCCGGTTACCAGCCATCACGTTCCCGGCTACCGGCTCCCATCGCTACAGGTGCCACGGGGCCCGCATCGGCTGGTTGACTAGCCTGTTGGCCTCCTCGTCGCCGATGATCTGTTCGGTCGCGGGGTCGAAGCGTATCTTCCGCCCGACTCGGATGGCGATGTTCGTCAGGTGCATGATGCAGGCTGTGCGGTGGGCGGCCTCGGCGTTGCCGCCGGGCTGTTTGCGGGTTCTGACGGCCTCGCCAAAGCCGATCATCGGTTCCTCGTCGGGCATGGCCGCCAGCTTCTTCTGGTCGTCCTCGCTGAGGTCCTCGATTCTGACCGGTCGGCTGGTCATGCCGGTCGGCGCGTCCCATTCGCCGCTCTCCAGGACCAGGGTGAACCCGTTGGCGTAGCGCAGCTTGCTCCAGGCCCACATGCCGGCGACTTCCGGGTGGGCCGGCGGCGCGAAGGCCTCGACCTCCACAGGCGCCGTGTGGTCAAGCCCGAACAGCCAGGAGATCGGGTCCAAGTGGTGCTGGCCCATGTCGCCAAGCCCGCCGCCCTCGTAGTCCCAGTACCACCGGTGCGTCCCCCCGTGGCGCGGGGGCTGGAACGGCTTGAGCGGCGACGGCCCGCAGTATAGATCCCAGTCCAGGTTGGCCGGCACCGGCTGCGGGGCGACGTCAACCCGCCCGGACCATTCCTTCACCTTGAACCCGCCGCGCCGGACGACGACGGCCTCGCATTTCTTCAGCAGCCCGCTCCGCATGAGCTTGCGGGTCTGCCAGTTGTCCTTGCTGTTGGCCATGCCGAACCGCCCGTACGTGCCGACCTGGAACATCCGCCCGTAGCGTTTGACGGCGTTGACGACGGCCCGGCCCTCGGCGATGAACCGCGTCATCGGCTTCTCGCAGAGGACGTCCTTGCCGGCCTGCATGGCGGCGATGGTTATCAGCGCGTGCCAGTGCGGCGGCGTGGCGATGGCCACCAGGTCGATGTCCTTGCGCTCCAGCACCCGCCGGAAGTCGGTGTATGTGGTCTTGTTGTCCGCGCGGTCCTTGAGCCTCACGTCGCAGTTGGCCAGCTTGACCACCGGCAGCTTGTGCTTGCCGCTCAAGTCGCCGAACGTGCCGCCGCCTCGCCCCCCGCAGCCTATGAGCGCCGCGCCGAGCTTGTCGCTCGGGGCCGGTCCTTGGCCGGGCCCGCCCAGCACGTGCCGCGGCACGATGGTGAACACCCCCGCTGCCGCCGCCGCGCCCTTCAACAACGACCTGCGCGTCACCGCCCGTCCGCAGTGTGCCATGGAACCTTCTCCTTCCGTAGCCGTTGGCGTCCTGTCGGCTCTTCCGCCGCCCGCCGACTGACAGGTAAGCCTTCAACCGATGGACGCACACCAGGTATCGACCTTGGGAAGGGGAAGGGGACAGGCTGGAACCGCACTGACAAAGTGATAACCCGATGCGAAACAAGATATCGTCGCTCTGGTCGGCCGTACTGTCTGCTGCGCCCTGCGAGGCCCCTTGGCGACCAGCTCCCCTGCGGGCCAGTAGAATCGGGCTTGCTTATGCAGCGTCTCGGATCGCTCAGGAGCTTGGCGGCGCCTCTCGTGTGACACCGCTATGTGAAACACAGGTAGTTGCCGCTCTGTCAGTGCCATGGGGGCCTGGTCCACAGACACAGGGCAGCGGGCGCCGCGCTTCGGTCACCACGAATCGCCCGATGGCACTTGAGGCCCGCGGCCAGCCCATGGTCCGGCGAGCCGGATATGCGAATGCCGCATATCCGGACCCGCGGGGGCCCCGGGCAGGCAACCGCCCCCGCTTGCCCGGCCGCAACGGGGCAGTGGCGGTTCGGCCCTTCGCACGGTACTTTGCCGGGCATGCTGAAACTGCTGTACGTCACCGATCTCCACGGCTGGCGGGGGGCCTACCGCCACCTGGAGGAGACAGCCACCCGCGAGGGCGTGCTGGCCATCGTCAACGGCGGCGACCTGCTGCCCAAGCATGGGTACCTGCTGGAGGGGCAGCGGCAGTTCATCGAGCAGGTTCTGCCCGGCCACTTGGGGGCCCTGGCGGCTGGGGGAGTGCGATTCTACGGCATGTTCGGCAACGACGACGCTCGCGCCAACCACGACCTGTGGCGCGAGGCACTGGCCGAACACAGCGGCGCCACCGAACTGACCGACGGATGGGCCGAGTTGGGCGAGGGCGTCATCATTCGCGGCGTGTCGCACGTGCCGGACCACCCCTTCGGCATGAAGGACTGGTCGGTGCTCGACTTTCCGGGCTTCTGCCGGCCGCCGCAACTCGGCAAGCCGGTGGTCTCGGCCCCGGACGGCTTTCGCGCGATTCCCAGCATCGAGGCGTTCCTTCGCGACCGCCCGACGCTGCAGGCGATGCTGGAGGGCCTGTCGGCGGAGGCGCCCTCGCTGGAACATGCGGTGGCGGTGATTCACTGCCCGCCGGCGGACACGTACCTGGGCTGCATCGCGCCTGACGGGCGGGACGTCGGCTCCTTGGCGGTGCTTCGGTGGATCAACCGCCACCAGCCGCTGCTGACGCTGCACGGGCACATCCACGAGAGTCCGGACGTCACCGGCCGGCACGCGGCCCGCCTGGGTCGCACGGTATGCCATCAGCCTGGGCAGCGCGGCGAACGCCAGGGCCTGCTGGTGTACTCGATGGTGACGATCGAGGAGGCCCGGCACGTTCGCATCGAGAGGCGCATGGAGCGTGTTGGGTGAGAGCGGGGAGACGGAGAACCGCCGCGAGGCAAGCCGGTGCGGAGGCAACCCGCGGTCAAGGGGGGAGCCTGCCGGGGGACATCCCCCTGCCGGAAGGACATCCACCTATTGACCTTTGCTCAAGCCCCTATTACGCTTTCGGTTCCGTTCTGCCGATTTGGGGTAAACATGCTTCTGCGGGTGGTGGTTGCGGTGGCGGATGATGCGCTGCGGAAGCGCCTGCGGTTGCTGCTGCGCGCCATTCCCGACATCGTGATCGACGTGGCCAAGGGCAAGGGGGAGTTGTGGGAGCGGGCGCTGGCCAAGGAGGGCGACATCCTCGTCGTCGACGAGGCCGTCGCGTACTCCATCGCGGGCAAGCCGGCCGCAACGAACCCCGACTCCCCGCAGCAGCCTGCCGTTGTCGCGATGACCAACAGCATCTCTCCGGCTGAACACACGAAGCTGATCGAGGCCGGGTGCGACTGGGTGCTGTACAACGAGTTGGAGGACGCGCGGCTGGTGGGAGCGTTCCGCACGATCCTGACCAAGCAGATGGACCTTGTGCGTGCGGCGTTGACGCGCAAGCCGCTGGCGACGCCGAGCCTGGACGACTTCGTCTCCGAAAGCCCCACGATGCGGGAATTCATGGAGGTCGTCCGGCGTGTGGTGCACAGCGACGCGTCGCTGCTGATCCTGGGCGAGACGGGCGTGGGCAAGGAGCGCCTGGCCCGTGCGATTCACGCCGAGGGGCCGCGAGCGGCCGGACCGTTCGTGGCCGTGAACTGCGGGGCGCTGCCGGAAGCGCTGCTGGAAAGCGAGTTGTTCGGGCACGAGGAGGGGTCGTTCACGGGCGCGACGCGATCGAGGCGCGGGGCGTTCGAGTTGGCCCACGGCGGGACGATCTTCCTGGATGAAGTGGGCGACATGCCCATCCACCTGCAAGTGAAGCTGCTGCGGGTGCTGCAGGACCACGAGGTGCAGCGGATCGGGGCCGAGGCAGGCTTTCGCGTGGACGTGCGCGTGGTGGCCGCGTCCAACCGCGACCTGGCGGCAGAGGTGGAGGCCAAGCGATTCCGCCAAGACCTGTTCTACCGGCTGAGCGTGGTGACACTGACCGTGCCGGCCCTTCGGGATCGGCGCGAGGACATTCCGGCCCTGGCACGGAGCTACGTGGGGTTCCATCGGCCGCGGATCGGGCGCGAGGTGTACGGGGTCGCGCCGCAGGCGGTGGACGCGTTGTGCCGCTATCCCTGGCCGGGAAACGTTCGCGAGTTGATCAACGTCATCGAGCGGGCGATGCTGCTGTGTAAGGGGCGCGAGATCTCGCTGGAAGAGTTGCCCACGAGCATTCGCACGTGGGGCAAGGCGGCCGGGACGCCGGCGTTCCCGCGGCGGGCGGAGGACATCCCGGAGGCGTGGCTGGCGCGGCCGCTGAAGGACCTGCGAGATGAAGTCGTGACCGGCCTGGAGAAGGCGTACCTGACGGCCGTGCTGAAGGCGACCGGCGGACGGATCGGGCGGACGGCGGAGCGGCCGGGTCTTCAGCCGCGAAGCCTGTACGAGAAGATGCGGGAGTACGGGCTGACGAAGGAGGACTTCAAGGTGGGCAGGGACGCGAGGAACGGGGAGAAGGAGAAGAAAGCGACGGCGGAGGAGGCGTGGGAGCCCGGCGAGTCAGGGTAGGCCAGACCGACGGAAGGGAAGAGGAGAGGAAGCAGCGCCGAGTTCTGGCCGTCGAGATCGGGAGGGGACTCGGGGATCGGAGCGAAGAGGAGGAGGGGGAGAACATCCGGCAAAGGGCGAAGCCGCTTCGGGCGTGCCGCCGCGAGGCGAGCCTTCTCGTCGTCATGTCCGCACAGTGTGACGGACAGTTGCTCCCAAGGGCCTCAATCGCCAATCGCCGGTTCTCAAGCGGCTTCGGGAGTGATCTTCGGGCGGACGGGCTCGCTGCGGATGGGCAGATGGGTAGGAAGGTCTCGGGTCAGCCAGCCGTTCTTGTGCATCGTGATCGTCGAGTAGATGCCGATCCACCACAGCCCCAGCAGCCAGAACACGCTGTAGGCGTACGACCACAGGGCGTTGGTGCTGCGATGCCGGATGGCGTAGAAGAGGGCGGGTATCGATGCGCCGATGGCCGTGGCGATCAGCATGCGGGAGCCGAACAGGTCCGGCTGGAAGACGAGGTAGAAGATCACCACCAGTTTGATGGCCTCGCCGACGGTCATGTTGATCCATTCCAGGGCGAGGTTGACGCGGGCGCCGATGGCGGGAGTCGTGCGGAAGGGGCTGAAGAGGAACTTGGTCATGTCCCAGTTCTCGCGGATGTTGCTGCGGCCCCAGCGAAGCAGCATGCGACAGAGGCCCTTGTAGCCGGCGGGGACCTTCGTGTAGACCATGGCGTTGCGCTGGAACAGCGAGAGATATCCGCGCTTGATGATCAGGTTGGTGATGGCCCGGTCTTCGCCGATGGTGGACAGCCGGCCCATGAACCGCTGGGTGAGCCACTCCGGCAGGCACTCGACGACGACGTCGCGGCGGTAGGCGGCCAGGGCGCCGGGCGTGCAGAACACGGTCTTTGTCTCGCTCTGGCTGGCGCGGATGAAGTCGAAGCTGTAGGCGAAGCTGATGTCCATCATCCGCGGGATGACGCCCTCGCTCTGGTTGAGGACGCGAACGTTGCCCGCCACCGCGCCCACGCGGGGATCGCGCACGATGGGGCTGACGAGGTTGCGGACGGTCTGGGGCTCGACGATCGAGTCGCTGTCGATGGTGACGATGATGTCGCCGACGGCGTGCTGGAAGGCTTCGTAGAGGGCGAACTTCTTGCCCGAGTTCTTCTGCATTCTCATCGGGCGAATGATGGCCGGGAACTCCGAGGCGGCCAGGCGGATCCACTGCCAGGTGTCGTCCTTGCTTCCGTCGTCGATGGCGATGACGGACAGCTTGCCCGCCGGGTAATCGCTGGCGGCGATGCTGCGAAGGGTCTCGTAGACGAACTTGCCTTCGTTGTAGGCCGGCACGATCACGGTGCAGCGGGGGAGTTGCGAGTCGATGCAGCCCGGCTGGGGGCGGTAGCGGGCGACCAACACGACCCGCCAGATGAGCTCGGCGGCCGTGACGACCATCAGGCCGACGGCCAGGAGCATGAAAGCCCTGCCCAGGGGCAGTTCGCGAAGGCGGTCGACGACGTCCTCATATTGAGACCAGGTGACGGCAGCCAAGGCCAGGACAAGCGCTAAGCCTATACCCACGCCCACCTTGGCGGTAAGCGAGTAGGATCGGGGCTTGGCGGGCTGGGCGGCCTGCCGAGGGCTGCGTAGCTTGGCGGCGATGCGTCCTTGCTTGCGATACGGTTTCCTCGAGCCAGCCCTCCTGGCGGCTCCGGGTTCCTTCACAAGTTGTCCCAACATCTTCTTCTTCTTCTCGCAGTCAGAACTGCAGCGATTGCCGGGGCTTCAGGTGTCTCCTTCAGGCTTCCCAGAGCTGCTTGGTTATCCTCTCGCATACGCAAGAACTGTGCCAATCCATGCACCGCTGCTCAGTCCTGAAGGGCGGGTCCAGCCACCCTCGGCAAGGCAGCTAGCGCTTCTCCAATGGTTCCACCCGCGGATCAATCGGAACGGGCGGCGGAAGGGCTTCGGGCTCCTGCGGCTTTGGCTTCGGCCGGGAAGCTTCCGCGGATTGCTCCTGCTGGTCGGTGCGGGGCATGTTTTGCTTTCTTGATGCCATGGGAACGACAAGAAGAGACACCGGATGCGTCTCTGGTGCTTCAAGACGCAAGGTGTGTGCCATCCACCATATGGGGGTTTACACCCATGGCAGGTGGGGCCATGCATTAACAAGCTGTAAAGTAGAAGGTTACGTATTGGATGACAGTCAATCCAACATCGTCCCCGAGGAAGATTTGTGGCCGGGGCCCAGGGGACCTCAGGCCAGGAATCGGAAACAGTATTCCGATTGCGTAAAGATCGCGCTAAAACCCGGCAAACAGTCGCTGAAATCGCCGTTAAGGCAGTGTGAATCGGCGGCGCACTGCCGAAAACTGGAGGCGGGTCTCGTTCCGGTCGGGAAGCCTGCTTCGCACCGGGGGCCTTGCCCGCAGCCGAGGGGCAGCAGGCGGCAGCGCCGAGCGCAGTACCTGCGGGGCGCGCGACGAACTTGGTGGATAGTGGCACAGGGCGCTTCAGCACAGGCGGCTGGGCGCCAACGAAGCGATGGCGGGCCGTGGGCCATGCCGCTTGGTGCCGAACGGGCTGCGGAGGCGGGCGAGCACCGGATTCGACTGAGCAACGGCATCGGATGAACACATACGCGGGAAACTGGTAGTCGAACGGGGAGGTTGCCGCTACAATCGCCGCGTGACGGGCGCGACCTGGAGGACCGACGCCGCTGAAGCGGGCCGGTCTCGATGGTCGTATCGCCGCGGCCGGGCGTGCTTTGGGCTGGAGAGAAACGGATGGCAAGTCCGATAAGGGTAGAGGTTGTGCGAAAGGCCGGCTGCCAGGATGTCCCCTTGCCGCGGTACATGAGCGAGCACGCGGCGGGGATGGATGTTTGCGCAGCCTGCGAGGCCGATGTGACCGTCGCGCCCGGCGAGATGAAGCTGATTCCGTGCGGGTTCACCATGGCCGTGCCGGTTGGATACGAGGCGCAGATGCGGCCGCGGTCGGGCCTGGCGCTGCGGCACGGCGTGGTGCTGCCGAACTCGCCGGGGACCATCGACGCGGACTATCGCGGCGAGGTGTGCGTGATCCTGGGCAACATCGGTCGCGAGGTCTTCACGGTGACTCGCGGGATGCGGATCGCCCAGATGGTGATCTCGCCGGTGAGCCGGGTCGAGGCGGTCGCGGTAGACGAACTGGGCGCCACCGCCCGCGGAGCGGGCGGTTTCGGGCACACGGGAACGTAGAGCATTGCCAATTGCCGATTGCCAATTGCCGATTGCCGATTGCCGATTGCCAATTGCCGATTGCCAATTGCCGATTGCCAATTGCCGATTGCCGATTGAGGAGGCGATAGCTTGCGCGAATGATGGCTGTGGCGCAGCAAGGCAAGGTCGTAAAGCGAGCCGAAGCTGAGTCGTTGCCGCGGGATTCGCAATGGGCAATGGCCAATGGCCAATGGCCAATGGGCAATGGGCAATGGGCAATTGGCAATTGGCAATTGGCAATTGGCAATTGGCAATGCCCAATGGGCAATGCCCAATGGCCAATGGGCAATGTTAAGAGGGCACGGATGTCGCGGAAGAAGCAGAAGAAGGAACGGACGCTCACGAGCGAAGGGCGTGGGAAGACTGCCCGCGGGCCGGTGCGGACGCACCGTTTCTCGCGGTACTGTCTGGTGCTGCTGCTGGCTGGGGCGTCGGCCCTGGCGTGGATGAGCCTGCTGACATTCCACGCCGCCGACCCGCCGTCGAAGGTGGTGGTGGCGTTGGGCGCCCGGCCGATCCACAACGCCGCTGGGGTGGTGGGGGCGTACGTTGCGTACCATCTGCTGTACTACCTGGGCGGCGGGGTGTACATGGCGCTGCTGTTCCTGACCATCGCGGCGTTCAACCTCGTGCTGGGCGGGCGGATCGGCGAACTGCCCTGGCGAATCATCGGCGTGGCGCTGCTGCTGGTCTCGACCAGCACGGGCATCTACATGGGCGATCCGACGGCTCCGCAATGGCCCGTGCCTTTCGGCGCGGGCGTGCTGGGCAAGGGGTGCGGCGCGGAGTTGCTGAGCCGTTTCGCGGCCGTGGGAGGTTGGATCGTCGTCGGCGTGGCGTTCGCGATCGGGTTGATGCTGACGGCGGAGCGGCTGGTGCTGCAGTTGCCGCGGCTGGGCAAGAGGGCGTGGGACAAGCGTCGCGAGATCGCGGCGTTCGTGGGCGAAACGGGCGTGGCGCTGGTGGGGGAGCGAGGCGAAGCGGTCGGGGCGACTTCGGCTGGCCGGGGCGACAACAGCGCCGCGAAGCAAGCGCACGCGGAAGACAAGCCCGCGAAGCAGGCTGCGACGGATGACAAGCCCCGGAAAGGGGCGAAGGACGCGGAACCCCAGGCCGTGGCGGAACCGTCGCCCGCGGCGCCCCCCATCCGGTTGGTGCACAAGCCCGCCGCGGCGCCCAGGGCGGAGCCCAGGCCCGAGAAGAAGCCGGCGCCGGTGCCCCAGGGCGACCGTCCGTACGACCTGCCCTCCACGGACCTGTTGCTGCCCGCCTCAGGCGGCTACCTGGAGTCGCAGGAGGCGTACGCGCAGGCGCGGGGGGTCGTCCTCCAGCAGACGTTCAACGACTTCGGCGTGGAGGCCCAGGTGGTGGGGCACCAGACGGGTCCGGTGATCACGCTGTTCGAGGTCTCGCTGGCGCCGGGCGTGAAGGTGTCGCAGGTGTCCAACCTCGCCACGGACATCGCCCCCGCCCTGGCCGTGCCGGGCGTTCGCGTGGTGTCGCCGCTGCCGGGCCGCGACACGATCGGCATCGAGGTGCCCAACCTCGACAAGGAGATCGTCCGCATCCGCGAGTTGATGGAACTGGCGCCCGACGCGGACAAGAAGATGTCGCTGCCGCTGTACCTGGGCAAGGACGCGGGCGGGGACCCCATCGTCAGCGATCTGGGCAGAATGCCGCATATGTTGATCGCGGGCACGACCGGCTCGGGCAAGAGCGTGTGCATCAACGCCATCATCATGGCCATGCTGATGACGCGCCGACCCGAGGAGGTCCGCCTGATCCTCGTGGACCCCAAGATGGTCGAGATGGCCGCCTTCGAGGACGTGCCGCACCTGCTGTGCCCCATCGTCAACGACATGCGCCGGGCCGAGGAAATCCTCGAGTGGGCGGCCACCAAGATGGACGAGCGCTACGAGGTGCTCAAGGAAGCGGGCGTGAAGAACATCGCCCAGTTCAACCGCCTCAGCCCGGAGGAAATCTACAAGCGATTCAGCGCCGAAACCGACGAGGACAAGGCGGGCATCCCCACGCAGATGCCCTACTACGTCATCATCGTGGACGAACTGGCCGACCTGGTGATGACGGCCGACAAGGAAGTGGAAACGCACATCATCCGCATCGCGCAGAAGGCCCGCGCGGTGGGCATCCACCTGATCCTGGCGACGCAGCGGCCGAGCGTGAACGTGGTGACGGGGCTGATCAAGTCGAACATGCCGTGCCGGATCAGCTTTCGGGTGGCCAGCCGCCAGGAGAGCCGGATCGTGCTGGACCAGAACGGCGCGGAGGTGCTTCTGGGCCAGGGCGACATGCTGTTCCTCAAACCCGGATGCAGCACGCTGGCGCGGGCGCAGGGGACGTACGTGGACGACGGCGAGATCCGCTCGGTGGTGGACGAACTGCGCAAGAAGGGCCAGCCCAAGTACGACACGGAATTGATGCGGCTGGACGCCAAGCCCATCGGCGAGGGCGGAGGCGAGAAGGACGAATTGTTCGACAAGGCCGTGGAGATCATCCTGGTCAGCCAGCGCGGCAGCGTGTCGCTGCTGCAGCGCCGGCTGGCGGTGGGCTACAGCCGGGCCAGCCGGTTGATCGACCAGATGGCCGACGCGGGCATCCTGGGCGACTACAAGGGCAGCCAGGCCCGCGAGTGCCTGCTGACGCTGGAGGACTGGCAGGCGATGAAGTCGTCGGCGCAGGCGGATCTGTCGGGCGAATCGGCTCTGAACGGCGAGCCGACGAGCGTGTGAAAGCTGCGAGCTTCCAGCTACCAGCGGCCAGCTTCCAGCTTCCAGCGACCGGCAACCGCGGGCATCTTCCGCCGTAGCTGGTAGCTGGTAGCTGGTAGCTGGAAGCTGGTAGCTGGAAGCTGATGATCCCCCGTGACCGAAGTGATTGAGATTCCGGATGCGAGCACTCCCTCGCCCCCGCGGCCGGTGCGGGCGGCGTGGATTTCCCGCGCCGAGACGTTCGATGAGTATGGCGGCAGCCTTCAGCCGCTGGCCGTGGGGCTGATGGACG
>CAYWTX010000074.1:0-1962 GCA_964461295.1 uncultured Planctomycetaceae bacterium
GTCTCCCCTGCCTAGTGTCCTGTCAACAAAATAGTTAGACGGATAAGGAAGGATTCTTCGGAGCCTGTGGAATAGGCAGATCAGCTTGTTTCAGGAGTGATCCATGCCTGGTCCACGTGCCGTGCCGGTTGTCCTGTCCGACGCCGAGCGTCAGCACCTTGAGAAGACGACTCGCCAGTTGACCGCGCCGCAGCGGTTGGTGCAGCGCAGCCGCATGGTGCTGCTCGCCGCCGACGGGTTGAGCAACGCCGCCATCGGTCGGGAGGTGCATTGCTCTCGCGCCACCGTCGTACTGTGGCGGGGGCGGTTCGCTCAGCACCGCTTCGCCGGGCTGAGCGACGAGCCGCGACCGGGACGGCCCCGGTCTTTTTCCCCCAAAGCAGCGCCATGAGGTCGTCGCCGTGGCCTGTAGCCATCCGCCCGACCACGGCTTTGCCATGACTCACTGGAGTCTGCGCACCCTGGCTCGGGCCGTGGCCCAGCAGGGCCTGGTGGATCAACTGGCACCGGAGACCTTGCGCCGTTGGCTGCGGATCGCCGATCTGCGGCTGCATCGCTATCGCGGCTGGCTGTACAGTCACGACCCGCTCTTTGCGGAGCGTTTGCAGGACATCGTGACGCTCTACACGCAGCCGCCGCCCGGCAGTCGCGTGTACTGCCTGGATGAGCGCACCGGCATGCAGGCGCTGGAGTACTGGGCTGCCGAGACCGCCGCGGTTCCGGGACGCCCCGGCCGACGCGAGTTCCATTACACGCGCCACGGCACCCTGACGCTCTTCGGTTGTTTCGAGGTGCACACCGGCCACGTCTACGGGCGTTGCTTCAAGCAGCATCGCGGCGAAGACCTGCTACAGTTTCTGTACGGGCTGCTGCCGCAGCTACCGACCGATCAGACACTGCACTTCGTGCTTGACAATCTGGCCACCCACAAACGGCGCGACGTGCTTGATTTCGTTGGTAGTTTCAATGGGCGCGTGCAACTGCATTTCACGCCGACGCATGCGTCCTGGCTCAACCAGATTGAGCTGTGGTTCGGACTGCTGCAACAACGCCTACTCAAGCGCGGTAGCTTCACCAGCCTTGAAGACTTGGACGACCAAGTCATGAGCTTCATTGACTACTACAACGCGCAGGAAGCCCATCCCTATCGCTGGACCTATAACGGCCAGCCCAGGGCTGTCTAACTGTCTAGGTTTTTGAGAGGCGAGACACTAGAGCAAACACGCCGACCCGGTCGGCACCGTCAACCGCTCCGCCTCCACCGGCCCCCACGTCCCCGCCGCATACGGATACACCGGCAGGTCCTCGCTCAACAGCGGCGCCATCACCCGCCAGGCCTCTAGCACTTCATCAATCCGCACGAACAGCGTCTGGTCGCCGTGCAGGAGGTCTAGCAGCAGGGCCTCGTACGCCTCCGGCAGCCGCTCGAAGACAACGTCATAGCGGAACTTGAGCCGCTGGGTCTTTACAGTCAGCAGTTCTCCGGGCGCCTTGACCTCAAAGAGCAGCTCGAACCCCTCGTTCGGCTCGATGGTGATGACCAGCGAGTTCGCGCCGATCTGCGCCTCGGGGAAGCGGTCGAACATCGCCAGAACGGGGCAACGGAAGTTGACGACGATCTGGCGCGCGTCGGCCGCCAGCCGCTTGCCAGTGCGCAGGTAGAACGGCACACCCTGCCAACGCCCGTTGTCAAGGTGGGCCTCCAGCGCGGCGAAGGTCGGCGTATGCGAATCGGCGGGCACGCCCTCGGCCTGCGCATAGCCCGGCACCGGCTGCCCCTCGATCTCGCCCGCGGCGTACTGCCCCAGCACGACGTTCTCGGCCGCCAGCGGGCGCAGACTCCGCAACACCTTCGCCTTCTCATCGCGCACCGCATGGGCCTCCAGCGCCGTCGGGCTCTCCATGGCGGTCAGGGCCAGCAGTTGCAGCAGATGATTCTGCATCATGTCGCGCACGACGCCC
>CAYWTX010000075.1:0-1724 GCA_964461295.1 uncultured Planctomycetaceae bacterium
TTTCTATTCTTTGCGGGCTATTTAACGTTCAAGAGCGGATTTTATGAGATGAGACAGGCGGATTTGCGTGTGTTTTTTGGCAACCTGCCGCTGCTGTTTGTGTTCATGGTGCCGAGTACAGCAATGCGGCTGTGGTCGGAAGAGCGGAAGACGGGTTCGATTGAATTATTGCTGACGCTTCCGATCACCGTCCCACAGGCCGTTTGGGGTAAATTTCTGGCGGCATGGGCGTTTCTCGGCATTTCACTGATTCTGACCTTCCCGATGCCGCTGACGGTCTATTATCTGGGAAATCCCGATACCGGCCTGATGATCGTGGGCTATCTCGGCAGCCTGCTGGCGGCTGGGGCGTTTCTGGCAATAGGCTCATTCTTTTCGGCAATGAGCAAGAACCAGGTGATCAGTTTCATCCTTTCCGTGGTTGCCTGTGCCGTCTTGGTTTACGCGGGTATGCCGACAACGATCAATTATCTGTCCGCTTTTTTGCCGGGCGGTATTTTGGCGATGGTCGAGCAGGTGAGCTTTCTGACACACTTCGAGTCCGTTCAAAAGGGTGTGCTGGAATTCAAGGATATGGCGTATTTTGTGATATTGATCATCGGCTGGATTTGGGCGTGCACGATTATCTTGGATGAAAAGAAGGCAAGTTGATGAACAGGACAATACGAAACATTATAGCGATCATCTTTGTCGGTGTTATCGTGTTTTGCGCGATCAGTATCGCGCATAATATCGGCGAGTCCATAAGGCTCGATGTAACCGATCGGAAGCTCTATACGCTGTCTGACGGAACCAAGGCGGTTCTCGGCAAACTCAGGCAGCCGGTCAAGATGAAACTTTTTTACACCAAAACGGCCGTAATGAAGGCGCCGGACCAGATTCGGGTTTATAACAACTACTATTTTTTTGTCGAAGCGTTGCTCAAGGAATACACCAAGGCATCCAAGGGTATGGTGGAACTGGAAATCATCGACCCGCGGCCATATTCGGATGAGGAGACCGAGGCGCTGCGTTACGGCCTACAGAAATTTATCATAACGGAAGAGGAAAACTTTTTCTTCGGACTGACCATGCAGACCCAGTACGGCGCGGTCAAGACAATTCCGTTCTTTGCGCAGGATCGTCAGAATTTCCTTGAGTACGATATCACTTATCTGATCGACACCGTTACGGCGCGGCAGAAAAAGCGGATCGGAATATTGAGTTCGATTTCGGTAATGGGAGATGATGCCAGCGGTTATATGGCGCAGATGATGGCCATGCAAGGCCAGCAGCCCAAGCCGGCGTGGGCGATCATACAGCAATTACGGCAACAGTACGAGGTCGAGAAGATTGAAACCACAGCAGACGAGATTAAGGATGTCGATATTCTGCTGGTGATTCAACCGAAAAATTTCGAAGACAAGATATTGTTTGCGATCGACCAGTTTGTACTCAAGGGCGGCAGGGCGATCGTGCTGGTTGATCCGTTCTGTGTGGTCGACCAGCCGAACCCAATAGAGATGCAAATGAATCCACGAATGCCGCAGAGAGGCTCGAATTTGAACAAGCTTCTGAAGAACTGGGGCGTGGAGATGCCTGAAAAAACGTTTGTCGGCGACCTGAACCTCGTTCTCGAGGCGACATTGAGGCAGGATGCAAGGCCGGAAAAAATTATGGGATATCTGATGCTCACGCGCGAATGCATGAATCGTGAGTCTGCCATAAGCGCGAATTTAAATCAG
>CAYWTX010000076.1:0-7014 GCA_964461295.1 uncultured Planctomycetaceae bacterium
ATCCCCTGCATCCCCTGCATTCCTGCTATGTCTTTCCGATTGCCTTCGCCAAACGCTCCGCATAATAGCAGAAGTTCGGCCATGGGACATCATCGGGGACCAGGTGGTCCAGGTCCGGGATGTATCGCCCGCGCTGGATGGCCGGGCGCAGGCGCTCCAGTTCGGCGTCGATGGAGGCCGCGTCGCGGGCGAGCACGCGTTTGTCGATGCCGCCCATCATGCACAGCCCCGGATACCGCCCGCCGAAGTCGTTCACGTCGCACCCGGCGGCGACCTCAAACGGGAACAGGTAGTTCACGCCCGCGTTCATCATGGGGTCGATGAGCGCATCGGGCCAGCCGTCGGTATCCACGGAGATCAGCGGGATTTGGTGCGCGTCGGCGAAGGCCTTGATCCGCCGGTACCGCGGGGCCATGAACTGCTCGAAGTGGGCCGGCGAGATCAGCGGGCCCTGCCGCCCGCACATGTCTTCCCAGATGTGGATGACATCCACGCGGACGCCGGCGGCGAGGACCTTCTCGAACACGGCCAGATAGAGGTCGGCCATGTGCTCCATGATGTCGTGGACGAGGCCGGGGTCATCGTAGATGGCGAGCAGGCAGTCCTCGTCCCCGAGCAGCCAGCGGATGGTGCCATAGAAGCCCACGTCGGGATAGCTGCCGAGCTGGATGGGCACGCCCGCGGCCATCCACGCCTTGGCTTTGTCGAGCCAGTCGCCCTCAAGCCGGCGCGGGTCGTCGACGACGAGGCGTTCGGCCTGGTAGCGTTCCCAGTCCGCGCGCGACTTGACGGGGAAGGCGATGAACTCGGACATGCTGTTGTTGGACTTGATGTCGCGCCGCTGGATGCCCCATGAGTCGATGAAGATGCGATGTTGATCGGTGTCCTCGAGGGTCTGCGCAGGAGAGGGCCAGGGGCCCAACCGGACGGGCACGACGGCCGGGGGGGCCTCGGCGCCGAAGTGTTTGCGCACATCGCCATAGCCGGTGAAGGCGGCGGGCATGCCTTCGCGTTGCCAGCGGCGCCACGCGCCGCCCCACGGCCCCCAGAAGAGCCAATATGGCGGGCGATCGACATTCCTGCCCAATGCGCAGTTCAGAAACCGCTCTCGGTCAGTCATCCGGCCGCTCCTTGAGGCCGAAACGATGCGCGGAGCGGACGCGAAAAGCAAGACCGAAGGCTTCAGCGACAGGAACCTACCCTCGTTTAGCGCGCTTAAGCGTCGAGACGCAAGTTTGCCGCCTGGCGGCGGCAAGGAGCCCCTCGATGTCGTGTAGTCGCTGCCGCGCTCGCTGCCGTGCCGCGATGTCGCTCCTCGCTGGGGCGTTGGCTGCGGCATTGACATCGCCGGTCGCCGCGGCCGAGGGCGAGCTGCGGGCCGAGCTCACCGCCAACGCGTCGGAGTTCACGTTCGTCGGCTGGCCGGTTTTCGACTTCCAGTCGTTCCGGGTTCGCCTGGCGGTGCGGTGGACGGGCGATGCGCCCATCTCGCTGCTGCGGTACCACGACGCCGTGGGCGCCCGCGGGGACGTCGCTGCTGGTGTCCGTAGCTGCTGCCCTTGCCGGCGGCAAGGACCAGCAGTCGGCCCTGCCGCCGCCGGGGGTCAGGACGGCGTACAAGTTCGACGAGGCGGGGCCGCATTTCCAGGCGTTCGGGCTGCTGATCCGCAACCCGGAGAAGTCCGCCCCGCTGATCGCCTGCGGGCGCAACACCGGCGGCGAGATCGCCGTTACCGTGCCCGACCTCGGCAAGATGGGGTTCATGGCCGGGGACAAGGCACTGGACAAGCTGACCGACACGGCGATGAAGGCGTCGGGCAGGTTCAGCGCGGAGACCCTCACCTACGGCGGTCCGCGGTGGGCGAAGGTCGATCCCAACCGCTACGCATGCGCCGAATGGCTGAACCGCGAAACAAAGCCCAAGGTCGCGATCAAGATCGATTCAATGACCGATTGGCACCCGGCCAAGGACGCCGGGAGCGGCAATGCTCGTCGAGGAAGGCAAGGCGAAGGTCGGCGAAGATCTGGACCTGAGCGAGCACCCCCAATCGGGCGATCTGGAAGTGCCGTAAGCACCGCCGATTGCCGGTTTGGGTCCGAAGGGCAGGTTGCCCCGCACGCGTCTGCGTCTTCAGTGGCCGGCTTCTGGTTGATCAGCGTTGCTGCTGGTTCTTAGGAGATGCAATGCCTCTACTGCGGATCTCGAACATTGACGTTCGGCGTTGGGCGTTCACTGCTGCTTTTCTTTCCGCCCTGTGTTCTCTGTGTCTGTGTAGTCTGCTGCTCTTGTCCGGGTGCAAGCGGGCGGAGTCCATCGTCGCCGGGCTGCTGAAGAAGAAGCAGGACACCAACATCGGAGAGGGCGACGCGTTGGCCCGGCTGGGCAACCCCTCCACGCGGGCGCAAGCCGCCCGTGAACTGGGCGAGGGGAAGGTCAAGGGCGTGCTGGAGGCGCTCAAAGGCTATCTGCAGGACAAGGACCCCAACGTGCGGCTGAACTGCGCGTGGGCGGTCGGCGAGATCGGCGAGCCCAACGCCATTGGCGACGTGCGCGTGCTGCTGACCGACCACGAGGCGAACGTCCGCCTGGCGGCCGCGGAGGCCCTGGGCAAGATGCCGGGCAGGGAGTCGGTGCTCTGGCTGGGTCAGGCGCTGGCCGGCGACGCGGACAAGCGGGTTCGCATGGCGGCGGCGCGGTCGCTGGGCGCCGTGCCGCACGCCGAATCGGCGGTGTGGCTGACCAAGGCGCTCGGCGAATCCGAGGCCGACGCCGACGTTGTCTCGGCCGCGGGGGAGAGCCTGGCGAAGGTCGGACTGCCCGCTTGCGGGGCCGTTTGCGCAGCCATGCCGGTGCTGACGCCTCGCGGGAGGTTGCTCGCCGTCCAGGCGGTCGCGGGCCTGAAGGACCCCAACGCCGTCGCGAGCTTGGTGGTTGCGGTCGAGTACAGTTGCGTCGGCCGCGGCGGCGCGACCGATGTCAAGACGTGTGCCCTCGCGGTGGACGCCCTGGCCGCGCAGGGTCCCGCGGCCGTGCCGGTCCTGGCCCGCCAGGCGGTCCACGTGGCGAACAAGCCCGCGCTGAAGGAAGAGGCCGCGAAGGTGTTCCGGCGAATCGGCAGACCGGCGATCCCGCCGCTGGTGGACCGCATCATGACCTGGCAGCCGTTCCCCGACCTGGGCGAGTTGAAGCTTTGGGCCGGCGTGCTGGAGGAGATCGGCCGCGACGATGCCCAGGCGCAGAAGGCCCTGGCGGTGGCGAAACCGCAGTTGAAGTAGAGCGTAGCGGGTCGCTGAAACCGCGGGCTGCGCGGGGTGACCGGCGGTATGGAGGAACCGACCATGGAACGTAGGCGATTCCTGAAAGCCGGAGCGGCAGGCGCCGCCGCGATCGTGAGCGCGGGCGCTGCCGGCGCCGCCGATGCAGCCGTCGCTGTCCCGAAGGAAGCTCCGGTCAATGGCGCGACCCTTGCTCCGGCTTGCGGGCTCTACTGCGGAGCGTGCGGAGACCACGCCGCGAAGACTTGCCACGGCTGCGGGTGCGACTGCGGGCGCTGCGCGGGCAAAGGTCACGCCCGCGCCTGCGAGATTGCCAAGTGCGCAGAGGGGCGGAAGCTCGCCCACTGCGGGGAGTGCGGCGACTTCGCTTGCACACGGCTTGTCGGCTTCTGCTTCGATCCGGTCTGGAGGACGCATTTGCCGGTGATCGAGGACCTCCGTCGCCGCAAGGCCATCGGCACGGACAAGTGGCTCGCCGAGCAGGCGGAATACTGGAGGGATGGCGACCGCCTGGCGGCGCGGATCGCGATGCACGCGGAGTGCGAGCGGAAGTGGCGCGAGTTCCAGAAGGGCCGCAAAGGGAAGTAGGGGCCTGCTTGTCAACCCCTTCCTTGATCCCTGCCGCCTTTGGCCGCCGGGCACATGTCGTTGGCCGCGCACGTCGGCCTCGGCACGCGATCGCTGACCCTCATCTCCTCCGTCGCCGTCAGTTCAGCAGTCGGACTCTCGGATCGCGGTAGGCCGTCTGACTCTCCCACACGTTCAGGGCGACGGGGCCATGGGTCAGCGTCGTGTCGGTCAGTTGGTTGACGAGCCGGCCGTCAATATAGGTCGTCAGCGAGGCCCCCCGCGCGGCGATGAGGACGTGGTACTCGCGCCCAAGTTCCCATTTGGACGGCACCGGGGCCGCTTGCTTTGGCGGGGGCGTTCGCGTCTAATCGCTCTTTCGTTTGCGGCGGGAGGGCGAATGGACCTGAAGCTGCGGGACAAGGTGGCGTTGGTGACCGGCGGGTCGCGCGGACTCGGGCGGGCGATCTGCATCGCCCTGGCGGCTGAGGGGGCCAAGGTGGCTGTCAACTACCAGCGGAATGTCGGCGCGGCCGAGGAGGTCGTGCGGCAGGTTGCTCGCGCCGGTGGGCGGGCGGTCGCCATCGGCGCCGACGTGGCCGATGAAGGCGAGGTCATCGCGACGTTCGACCGGACGGAGCAGGCCCTGGGGCCGGTGGACGTGCTGGTGAACTCCGCGGGCATCTGGCCGACGGCGTACGTCAAGGACATGAGTGTCGAGCACTGGGACGCGACGATGGCGGTCAACCTTCGCGGTCCGTTTCTCACGTGCCGCGAGGCGCTGCGGCGGTGGATTCCGCGCGGAGCAAGCTCCGCCGCTAAGCGAATAGTGAACGTCACTTCCCAGGCGGCTTTTCACGGCTCGACGACGGGGCACGCCGATTACGCGGCCAGCAAGGCGGGGCTGGTGACGTTCACGGTGTCGCTGGCCCGCGAGGCGGCCAGGTACGGCATCTACGTCAACTGCGTGGCCCCCGGCATGATGGACACCGAAATGACGGCCGGGGCGCTGCGCGGCGGGTTGGAGAAGTATCTGGCCCGCATTCCGCTGGGGCGGATCGGCACGCCGGAAGAGTTGGCCGACATGGTGGCGTTCCTGGCCAGCGAGCGAGCGAGCTACACCACCGGCGCGACGTTCGACGTTACGGGTGGGATGCTGATGCGGTGATCGCTGGTTCGTTGACTCGTGGATTCGTTGACTCGTCGGGCGACGACTGGTGGACTGGTTAACCGGTTGACTGGTGGATCGGGCAGCGGCGCATCGAATGCGGCGATAGCCTCCGTCCAGTTAACGAGTCCACCAGTTAACGAGTCAACGAAGAGAGAACGGATAGTTCCAGTTCCGCGGAGAAACCATCGGGATGTTGGCGACCTTGAACGATGTTCTGCCCGCGGCGCGGGCGGGGCGGTACGCGGTGCCGGCCTTCGACTGCGTCGAGGACGTGATGATCCGCGCGGTCATCGAGACGTGCGAGGAGCATCGCACGCCGGCCATCATCATGGGCCTGCCGGGGCCGGACCTCGACGGCAACGGCTGGTACTACGTGCCGGGGCTGGTGCGTGCGGTGGCCGACCGGCACGGCGTGCCGGTGGTGATCCACCTCGACCACGCGACGAAGCTGGACGACATCCGCCGGGCGGTGGACATCGGCTTCACGTCGGTGATGATCGACGGTTCGGCCCTGCCGCTGGCCGAGAACATGGCGATCACGCGAGCCGCCGTCGAGATCGCGCACCCGCAGGGAGTGACGGTGGAGGCCGAGCTGGGCAAGGTGGGCGGGGCGGAGCTGGAGGGGGCCAGGTTCGCAGCCAACATTCTGACCGAGCCGAAGGAAGTCGAGAAGTTTGTGGCCGAGACGGACGTGGACGCCCTGGCCGTGTCGATCGGCACGTCGCACGGGGTGTACCGTTCGCTGCCTCGGCTGGACATCGGTCGGCTGGCGGAGTTGAACGCGGCGAGCAAGCCGCCGCTGGTGTTGCACGGCGGGTCGGGCACGCCGATCGACCAGCTCCAGCAGGCGGTGCGAAGCGGCATCACGAAGCTGAACATCTACGCGGACAACCGGCAGGCGATGGTTCGCGGGCTGCTGGAAAGCGCCCGGACGTTCAAGCGGACCGACCCGCTGCCTCGCGACATCTTCGGCCCCATCCGCAGACAGATCGCCGCGGTGGTGAAGGAGAAGATCAACGTCCTGTTCGCGGCGAACCGAGTAACGGGCGCGGCGCCCGCGCGAGGGGGGGCGGAGCAAGCTCCGCGGCACGGCGGGCAAGCCCGTCCGCTAAAGACGCGGAAACTGGTTGCCATCAGCGACAAGTACATCCCGCTGGATGTCATGCGGGATGGACTTGCGGGTTTGAAGGACGTGGGCGTGTCGGTCGAGGTCCGCAAGTGGGAGCACGACACGCTGGTGGAGTTGCAGCAGGCGAACCTGTCCATCGAGCAGGGGGGGGCCGAGGCGGTGAAGCTTCCCCCCGACGTGACGGCCGACCTGGCGGGCGTGGAGATGCTGGTGGTGCAGTTCGCGCCGGTGGGCACGGCGCTCATCGACGCGGCCAGGGACTTGAAGGTGATCGCGGTGCTTCGCGGCGGGGTGGAGAACGTGGCCGTCGAGGCGGCGACGCGGCGCGGAATCGCCGTGCTGAACACGCCTGGGCGCAACGCCCGCGCGGTGGCGGAGTGCGCCCTGGGGATGATCCTGGCGGAGGTCCGCAACCTGGCCCGCTCGCACGAGAAGCTGATGCACGGCACGTGGACGCGAAACTATCCCAACAAGGACGGCATCCCCGAACTGTGCGGCAAGACGGTGGGGCTGGTCGGCTACGGATCGGTGGCGCGCCTCGTGGCGGGCTACCTGGAGGCGCTCGGCAGCCGCGTGATCGCATGCGACCCGTTCGTGAAGGGCAGCGCCGCCCCGGCCGCGATGGTGGACCTGCCCACCTTGATGCGAGACAGCGACGTGATTTCGGTGCACGCGCGGCTGACGAAGGAAACCGAGAAGCTCATCGGGCGCAAGGAATTGGCGATGATGAAGCCCACGGCCGTGCTGGTGAACACGGCCCGCAGCGGCCTGATCGACGAGCCGGCGCTGGTGGAGGCGCTGCGGCAGAAGCGGATCATGGGCGCGGCGCTGGACGTATTCGACGTCGAGCCGCTGCCTGAAGGCAGCGGCT
>CAYWTX010000077.1:0-27652 GCA_964461295.1 uncultured Planctomycetaceae bacterium
GGGCGGCAGCGGCGACAGCGGGGTGACTCAGCGCGTCGTCAGCCAGTTCCTGACTGAACTGGACGGCATCGAGGATCTCAAGGGCGTGGTCGTGCTTGGCGCGACCAACCGGCGGGACATCCTCGATCCGGCGATCCTGAGACCAGGCCGGTTCGACCTGCTGCTGGAGCTTCCCATGCCCGACGAGGCGTGCCGCCTGGCGATCCTGACCATCCACATGCGAGGCAAGCCCCTGGCCAGGGGCACGAGTCTCCAGGCCTTGGCGGCGGCCACCCAGGGATGCTCGGGCGCCGAGTTGGCGGGCATCTGCAACAAATCAGCGCTAATTGCGATACGTGAATATCTCGAAACCGCCAAGGCCGAGGCCGGAAGCTACGAGGGATTCACGATCGGCAGGAAGCACATCGAGGAAGCCCACAAGCTCATCGAACGGCAGCGGACCTGAGAACGCGGACGGATGGTTCCGCGCAGCGAGGAGCCGCTGCCGGACCCCAACGCAACTGCGGGCGTGCAGACAATCGGAAGGAAGAATCCCCGACCCTGAGACTTTCTATCGATTGCCCGTCCCTTGGGGGGACGAACGCCTGCGAGTGCGGCCGGTTGCTTCGGACAACCGGCCGCCTTTTTTTCTTCTTATTGCGGCAGTTCGTCAAGTCCGCCTCCCCGCGTGCCGACACATACCGTAGCAGGGTCGGGGAACCAGAGCCGAACCGACGGCAAGGTTCTCCAGGTGCGGAACAGCAGACCTCAACTCACGACTGAAACACAGGCCGGCCGGCCTGAACGCCGGCTGGATTCATGCCAAGCCTGTCCTCCCACGTCCGCTTCGGATCCCATCGCCTTGTCTCCTGTCGTCCATTATCGAATCCAGGCCGGGGAACTTGAGGCCCGCCGAGAAGAATCACGTCCCTTGTCGGGACAGAACCGAGCCGGGGGGAACGGTTCCCTCCGGACAGAACGTTGGCCAATTCTCTTGAAAGGAGAATCACATGGCCGTGGAAAAAGCGATCGGGAGTTCGAGTCTGGTGGAAGTGATCGACCGCATCCTGGACAAGGGCATCGTGATCGATGCCTGGGCTCGGGTTTCCCTCGTTGGGATCGAGCTGCTGGCGGTCGAGGCCCGCGTGGTGGCGGCCGGCATCGAGACGTTCCTGAAGTACGCCGAGGCCGTCGGCCTGACGCAGGCTGCCGCGTAAGCGGGGATCGGTGAGGCCTGTTCTCATCGGGACAAGCCTGCCGGGAAGACGAGATATCCCCGCGAGGGGCGGGTTCCTCTGGACCCCGGCCCAACCCGACGAGGGAGATTCGCGGGCATATCCCGCATCCCGGACGAACGAGGAACAACCGCAGGAGCACAGCCGTGACGAGCATGACAATGGACCTGCCGAAGTCTCTGGAAACGTTCGCGGTGCATCCCGTCATTGAGACGTACCGGACCTGGGTCGGCACGCTGGCGGGCTACATGAAGCGGGCCGCTGAACTGCTGGAGAGCCTGTACGCCGAGCAGGACGAGGTAATCGACCAGCTCAGGAAGCTGTGCGCCGGAACACATTGCCTCCGCCATGCCGACTTCGACGCGATCTTCGGCAGGGTCCTGGCCGACCGAGGCCGGACGAGGGAGTCTCTGTCGGCGCTGGTGGACGGATACCGCGCCGGGCGCGAAGCGGTCATCCAGGAGGTCAGCGAGATGTTCCGCGCCGGAAGCCGCGACATGGCCGAGGCCGTCAATGCCTGGCCCGATCTCAAGGCGCGACTGCTCAGCGAGAAGGACGACGGAGCCAGCCTGATCGTGTCGGCTCTGCGACAGGTTCACGTGGAACAGGAGAAGATCTCCTCCGCGTTGACGGGGCTTCTGATGCGTGGGGAAAGGCTCAAGATCGACGACCTGAAGGTGGTTGCACAAAGGCTTGCCAGTAGGGATTCGCGGGATTCCGCGGAGCTGGCGGCCCTTCTGGCGGTCTGCGAATCGGCCGGCCGCAACGCTGAACTCAAATGGCGGCGGCTGGCGGGATGACCGGCAAGCACAAACGGAGAAACAGCGATGTCAAACGACGCGTACGGAGATTTGGGCAACAGGATGAAGGCCATGAAGGACGGCCGCGTGAACCTCATGGAGGAGATCAAGGACAACCACAAGCGTATCCGTGCCGAGACCGGCCAGACGCTTGCGGCGGCGGACAGGTTTGTCGTCGAGACCGGCAAGGCGAATGAGAAGCTGGCCGCCCAGACTCGCCAGATGATGGCGCAGGCGCGGCGGGATCTGAAGGCCCGCGCCGGCCAGACCCTCACGGACGCGACCAGGCTGGCCGCAGCCATTCGCAAGGGCGTGGCGGCGCTGAAGGCCGACGCGGGGCGGATCATCACCGACGCGAGCGGCTTCCTGGCGCGGACCGGCTCGGACAACGCCAGGCTCAGGGTCCAGACGCGCAAGATGCTGGCCCACGCTCGCACGGAATCGAAGGCCCAGACTCGCCAAGCCTTGGCTGAGGCGGGCAAGGCCATGGTCCGAACCAGGGCGGCCGTCGCCGGGCTGAGGACCGACACCACCCGGGTACTGGCGGATGCGGCGGGCGTGATGCAGCGCCTTTGCACGTCCTCGCGGCAACGGGCTGCCGGGTGGCGCGACGTGCTCCGGACGGTCCACGGCGGCCGTCGCGCGCCGGCCGGGGCGTCCGTTGCCGCCGCGCCGGCCCAGCGTCCGGCCAAGACAAAGCCCAGGGGCAAGAAGAAGGCCTCGGCAAAGAGCTAGACGGGAAGCGCGAGTGCTTTGTGTCCGCTCGTGCCTCAGCCCCCGCGCGGCAGCTTCGCCGACCGGGAGAGGAATCGAGTCGAGTGCATGGTCTCTTGAGGCCGGCAATCGGACGGGAGAAGAGAAATGAGAACCGCAACCGCGGAGCGACAGTCAGGCACAGGCACAAGCCGAAGGCCGGGCGGGGCATGCAAAACCGTCCAGTGCGCCTTTTGCGGCGCGACAGGAAGGGACCCGTACCAGGTTCTTTCCAGGCTTTCCGACTGCCCGGTCTGCCAAGGCCGCAAGACCGTCGAGGTGAGAACGCCCGTTGTCGCCTGCCTGTACTGCAAGGGCACGGGCAGGCAGCGTCACACGCGGCTGACGTGCTCGGGCTGTGGCGGCGCGGGCGTGATCGCATTGCCGGGCGCCACCGGCCCATGTCGCCAATGCGACGGCAGCGGAAGGGAGCCCGAGGCCGATCTGCCCTGTAGCCTCTGCGCGGGAGCGGGCCTGGTGGCGAAGGAAGCCGCGCGGGAGCAGGAGCAGTTGGCGGCCTTCGGAAGGTCACGAAGAACCATAGCAGGCCGGCATTGAGGGGCCGGGCCTCCTGTGAACCCGCGCCAGGCCCCCCGCATCGGGGCGCCAAGAAGAGGACTCGCTCGTGTCAGTAGCAGCCGAAACAACAGAATCCATAGTCGTTGACGACCTGACCGCACTAACGGATAAGCCGGTCGATGCCGCCCAGGCGGGCGCTTCAGGCCAATGGCAAACGCTTCCGCCGACAGGCCAACTGCCTGCTCCGCTGGAAGCCCAAAAGAACGTCAGCGCGTCGAACGACACTTGGATAGGGGTTCTCAGGCTTTCCCGCTCCTCGTCGCTGACGAGGAGCGGGGGCCTGTGCCCCGCCGACCTGCCGCCAACGGGGGCAAGAGGATCGCCAGGCAAGTCAGCCACGGGCAGCAGCCCTCTGCCAAGCCCGCGGCCCTTGCCCGTTCGTGCGTCGCGAGAACCTCCGCGCAGTCCCGGCGAACCGGGACGCGGTCCATTCAGCAAGGAACCAAGGAGCCGATCCGCCATGGCAACTGCACCCGAGAAGACAGCAAAGCGACGGGCAACGCTGCGCGACCTGAGAACCGCGGTCACGGCCCGCATCCGGTCCAAACCGACGATCGAGGGGCAGCGGTATCTCGATCTGTACGTGCTCCAGCGCGACCGGTTCCGCTGGCTGCGCCTGATCCAGCAGGCCGAGAGGTCGATACTGAGCATCGACCTGGCCCTCGAGAAGATCGGGTTCGCCGCGAACTTCGCGGCACGGAAGCCGGCCACGGGCGCAGCCGCGGGAGGCGCCCGCGCCGCTGCCGGCAGGGATCGCAGAACGGTCGCGAGGCGAGCGCAAGCCGCTTGAACGGAGAGGTCGCATGGGTTGGGACTGGAAGAAAGCCTTCGGCACCGGCGGCGCCGGTCCTGGGAGGGCCCTGGCGGGCGGCTCCGGGGCGGGGCGTTCGTCTGGCGGCGGGAAAGAGCAGGCTCGTCCGTTCGGCACGGAGCGCGTGCCCAGCATCGCGTGGCGCACGGGGAGTCTGGACTATGGGTTGCCCGGCGCGGGCGTCGAGTTGGTGGAAGACCGCGAACAGGAATGCCCGTTCTGCCGGGGCCGCGGCGAACTGGCCGGCGGGGGTCTATGCCCTGTCTGCAACGGCCGAAAGAGGGTGCACGTCGTTTCGCCCTCGGTGCGGTGCGCCTTCTGTGGAGGCCTGGGGCAGATGCCCCCCCGCAGCAACATGAGCTGCTGGGTCTGCAAGGGCAAGGGACTGGTTTCGGTCGCGCCCCCGGTGCAGACCTGCCCGGACTGCCAGGGGCGGGGTAAGAGGCCGTGCGAGTCGCTCTACTGCCCTCGGTGCAGGGGAGTGGGCACAATCCCCTGGACGGATGGGCTTTGAGTGCGTGGCCACGTTTCGAGATGTCGGCTGCCGGCAGGGCAGACCGCAGTAAGGATGATTCGGCGGCCGGAACCATGGACGACTAGACGCGCAGGAAGGACAGGAAAGTGACCACCAGCGACGGCATCACGCCCATCGAGATCGCAAAGGACCAGCCCTGCTTCGTCAAGACGCCGCTGGTGGACAACATCGTCAATCGCGCCCTGGTGTACCTGGGGGCGGGCTTCCCGGTCCATCTGACGGGTCCTGCCGGAACCGGCAAGACGTGCCTGGCGCTCTACGTGGCGGCCCAGATCGGCAGGCCGGTGGTGATCGTCCACGGCGACGAGGAACTGGGCACCTCCGACATGGTCGGCGGGAACTTCGGCATGCACCACAGGAAGATCGTGGACAACTTCGTCCACTCCGTGAAGAAGCTGGATCACACGGTGGAGTCGACCTGGGTGGACCACCGGTTGACGGTGGCCTGCAAGTACGGGTTCACGCTGCTGTACGACGAGTTCACCCGCAGTCGGGCCGAAGCGAACAACGCCCTGTTGTCCGTCCTGGAGGAGGGCGTCCTGGACATGCCCGCCGGGCGCGGCGATGAATCGTTTGTCCGGGTACATCCCAACTTCCGGGCCATTTTCACCAGCAATCCCTCCGAGTATGCGGGCGTCCACCGGGCCGCCGACGCCCTCCAGGACCGGATGATCACGATCCACCTCGGACACCACGACCGTGAGACGGAAATCGCCATCACGGCCTCCAAGAGCGGCATCGACAAGAGGTCGGCCGGGCGAATCGTGGACATCGTCCGAGGCTACCGCGAGATTCGCGAGGCCAACAACGAGAACTACGGCATCTGCCCCACGGTCCGGGCCTCCATCATGATCGCCACGGTGCTGAAGGCCTATGCCGCCAAGCCGGACGTCAGGGATGGGAACTTCGTTCAGCTCTGCCACGACGTCCTGGGTTCGTCGCGGTGGGACGGCGGCGCGAATCCCATCGTCAAGGCGAACATCGAGACCCTCATCAAGAGGCTGGCGGCGTAGGAAAGCGGACGGACACGGAGCCAACCATGACAACCAACAGCAGCTATCTCTACGGCGTTGTTCCCGCCGAGGCGGAGAAGGACTTCGGACCCATCGGCCTGGACGGCGGAAACGTCCGCACGGTCCGCGATGGCGGCATCGGCATCGTCACGAGCGAATCCGGCCGCATCCGGTTCGCCGAAGTCGCCCCCGAACGGACGCTCCAATGCCTCGCACAGCACCAGCGGGTCCTCGAGCGAGTCGCGCTCAGCTCGCCGGTCATCCCGCTGAAGTTCGGCACGTATGCCGACGACGAGGGGCAGATCCTGGCGATCCTCCGCTCCGGACGAAGCGAGTTCGCCGGGGCCCTGGAGAAGTACGCCGACAAGGTCGAGATGGACCTGTCGGCCTCCTGGACGGACATGAAGTCCGTTCTTGCTGAAATCGCCAGCGAGGAAGTCGTCATCCTGGCCAAGGCCCGGATCGGCGACCAGAGCCGCGCGACGACGGCACAGCGCGTCGGCGTCGGGCAGTTGGTGAAGGAACTGCTCGACCAGAAGAACAAGGCCGTTGCCGAGCGTCTGCTGGTCGCGCTGCGAGGCAAGTGGCAGAACATCGTCGTCAACCCCGCGAGGGATGATTCGGCGTTCCTCAACGCCGCCGTGCTGATCAACCGCGCGGAAGAGGGCGAGTTTGACCGGGTGCTTGAACAGTTGGACAGGCGTCACGCCGGCGAGATCAACTTCCGCAGCGTCGGGCCGCTTCCTCCGTACAGCTTCGCGACGGCCGAAGTGAAGACCGTCCAGGCCCAGGGGCTGGATGCCGCCAGACGAACACTCGGACTGGGCGAATCGGCCAGTCTTGCGGCGATCAAGGGCGCACACCGGCGCCTGCTCCAGGAACTGCACCCCGACAGGAACAGCGACCCGTACGCGGCCGACAGGCTCCGGGACGTCTCGGCCGCGTACGGACTTCTGGAGGAATACGCGTTGAATTTCAAGCACACGTTCGACGGCGGGCACGACGCGTCGGTGACGGTGACGATCCGGTCGCTGGAAGACCTTCGTGTCGCCGCCGTCGCGATCAGGGGGCGCGATCCGTCACGGCTGCGGGATTGTGTCGGCGCCAAGGCGGCGTGACGGGGGAGAGGACCACGATGACAGAGGCCGTCTTAACCAGCGACTCGTGCGCCAGGGCCCAGCCGGCGTGTCCGGCCCCGGACCGGCCGACGCCCTCACGGCGTTACGTGTACTGCCTCATCGATTGCGGCGTGCCGACCGGCTTTGGCCCGATGGGGATCGAGGGGAACTCCGAGGTGTTCACCGTTGTCCACGAGGGCGCCGCCGCCGTCGTCAGCGCCACGTCGGCGGAGAAGCTGGAGGTCTCGCGCGGCAACGTCCTGGCGCATCAGCGGGTGATGGAGGCGGCCATGCAGCGCGGGCACACCGTCCTGCCCGTCAAGTTCAACACGATCGCCGAGGACAGGGGCGACCGGTCGGCCGAGGCGAGAATCGTCAGTCATGTGCTGGTCGGCAGGAGGAAGGAGATTCTCGGCCTGTTGTCAACCATGCAGCCGCTGGTGGAGCTTGGCGTCAAGGGGCTGTGGACGGACATGGAGGGCGTGTTCCGCGACATCGCCGAGGCAAACCCCGCGATCCAATCGCTGCGCAAGAGCGCCATGGCGCCAAGAAGCCCTGGCGCGTCCGGCAGGCGCCCGGTGAACCTGGCCGGCCAGATACGGTTGGGCGAGCTGGTCAAGGCGGCCTTGGAGGCCAGAAGGTCCGACATGGGGGCCGCCCTGCTGGGCCGGCTGGCGCCCCTGGCGAAGGAATCGCGAAGGAACAAGACCTTCGGCGACCCGATGTTCGCGAACCTGGCGTTGCTGGTGGACAGATCGCGACAGAGCGGCGTCGAGGCCGCCCTGTCGGCCTTCGAGGCCGCACAAACGGGCAAGGTCAAGCTGCGGTGCGTCGGCCCCTTGCCGCCCTGCAACTTCCTGGAACTTGTCATCACCTGGGACGATTGACCATGGGATTTCTGCTGGACGACATCCTGCTGGCGCCGTGCAAGTTCGTCACCTGGATCGGCCGGACCCTGTACGACCAGGCCCTGGCGGAGATCACGGACGAATCGGCCGTCCACGAGCGGTTGCTGGGGCTTCAGACGGAACTTGAGTTGGGGCAGATCGGCCAGGACGAGTACATCAGACAGGAAGACGCCTTGATGCGTCGGCTGAACGAAATCCGCAAGTACAAGGAATCCAGGCGGAAGGGATGACATCCGCTTGGGCCTCCAAGGAGAAGGTCCATGGCAACAGCATTGCAGGACGTGGTCAGCAAGGCGCGCGAACAGCTTCATGACCTCACCAGCCTGAAGGTGGGCAGCACGGTGTCGGTGCGGAAGGGCAAGAGCGGCTGGGTGGTGCAGGTGGAGGTGGTGGAGAAGAACTCCATACCCGACTCGCAGGACATCCTGGCCATGTACGACCTGGCCGTGGATGGCGAGGGCAACGTTGAGGACTTCGCGCGAGCCGGGATGCGACGCCGGGCGGAAGTGGCGTTGACGGCCGTCGCCGAGCCTGGGGCGTGACATGAACAACGACCAATCCAGCATGCGGGCCGGCGGGCCGGCGACGGCGGCGGACATCATCGATCGGGTGCTTGACAAGGGCCTGGTGATCAACGCCGACGTGGCCGTGTCGCTGGCCGGCGTCGAGTTGCTCAGCATCAGGATCCGCGCGGTTCTGGCGTCGCTGGAGGCCGCGGCCAAGTACGGCCTGCAATTGCCCGCGGGGTCCAACCTGGACACGGAAGCCTGGAAGCAGGCCGTGGTGGTGAAGGAAGACTGTCCGCAATGCGGCAAGCGGTCCGCGAAGGTGGAGTTGCTGTCGGATGGCTGCCCGTGGTGCGGCTGGGTGTCGGCAAAGGCCAGGACGCTGGTGGCGGTCTCCTAGCGGCTTCTGAACGCCCGCGGGATCGCGTCGGCCGTCGTGACGCACAGAGGATCACGAACCATGTCACAGGAACAACCAGGCGGAAGAACCCGGGGAGAACTCCTGGAGGAGATACGACAGTTGAAAGAGAAAGTCGGCAAGCTTGAGAAGGGCCTCGTCGAGGCTCCCGGCAAGGCGGAGGGATTGGCTGAGGGCATCGTGACCGCTCTCGGCAAGATGGTGCCGGGCCTGGGCGGGTTGATCCAGAGCGCGTCGCGAATGCCGGAGTTCCAGCAGCGCCTTGCGGCCATCGACGAGGAAGTCAAACGCAAGTTCCAGGAACAGCCCCTTGACCGGGCCTCGCTGGGGATCGTCGGCAACGCCGGTCGCCGCCAGATGGGCATACCCCCGTCCGTGCGGCGCGGACGGTCGGGACGGCCCGCTTCGACAGGCGCCGGCGAGGGGCAGGCGCCCGGCAGAGGCGGCCATCGCGGCAAGTACCGACAGCAGCCCCGGCCGCCGAAGGTCCACATCTGTCCTGAAACGCCCGCGCAGCTTCCCGTCGACGTCTTCGACGAGGGCAGCCGGATCGTCGTTCTGGCCGAGGCCCCGGGTCTGAACCTGGAGGACATCCGCGTTTCGCTGGAGGGCACGGTCCTTGTCATTGCCATCCAGGCCCCCCATCGCGGGGGCATCCAACGGATCGAACTGCCGTGCGAAGTGGTGGGCCGGCCGGAGGCGTCCCTGGCCAACGGCATACTGAACGTCCAGGTACGGAAGGCAAGCAGGCCATGATCAACATAGACGAAGGCAACCTGAAGAACGGCGTGCTGGGCCTCGTGCTGGCGGTGGTGGAAATCCTGCGAGACGCCCTCCAGAACCAGGCCACGCGACGAATCGAGTCCGGCTCGCTCACCGACGAGGAGGTCGAACGGCTCGGGGCGGCCCTGGCGGACCTGGACGTTGCCATCGAGGGCATCAAACGCGAGCAGGGACTGGAACAGGCGGTCCAGTCGGTGAGGGATGGGCTGGACGACCTGGTCAACGACGTGGTGCGGCGAATCACCGGTTCGGGCGAGCCGGGCCGCGAGCCGGCCGCCTGCGAAGGTCAGGAGCTTGTGGGGACCAGCCGATGACGACGGACCGGGCCAACTCCGCTGCCGTCCAGGAGGACGGGCTATACGTCTACTGCGTGGCCCGCGGTGACGGCAACCGCCTTCTGGGCCCGATCGGTCTGGACGGCCAGGCGGTCTACACCGTGCGAAGCGGAGACCTCCGCGCCGTCGTCCACGGTTGCCCGGCCGAGCCGTACCAATCCCAGGACCCCCAGGTAGTTCAGGGCTGGGTGGCGGCCCACCAGAGCGTCGTGCTCAAGGCCGCGGAGGCCTTTGGGACCGTTCTGCCGATGGCCTTCGACATGATCGTGCGCGGCGGCCCCGGCGGCGGCGCCGTCGAGGCGCTGAGCGACTGGCTGAACGACAGAGGTGACCGATTCACTCGGCTGTTGGACAGGCTCGCGGGCAAGGCCGAGTACGGAGTCCAGGTGTTCTGGGATCGCGAGGAGATCGCGGCATCGCTCGTTCAGGGCGAGGACGAACTTCGCGCAATGCGTGACGAAGCCCGGAGCAAGCCCAAGGGTCTGGCACACCTGCTTGGGCAGAAGCTGGCCAGGGCCGTTCGCGCAGCCATGGAAAAGCAGGCCGATCTCTTCGCCCAGGACTTCTACACCCGCATTCGTCGGTGCGTCGAGGACGTCCGGGTCGACAAGCTGAGGAAGGTCGATGGAGGCAAGCAGATGCTCCTGAACCTCTCTTGCCTGATGCGGGAAGGCAGCGGCGAACTGGGGCGCGTACTGGACGACATCCAGCGGATCAAGGGCATCTCGGTGCGTTTCACCGGCCCCTGGCCGGCGTACAGCTTCGTCGGCGGGTAGGGCGCGAGGCGCCCGGACAAGGACATGGAACCGGAACTCCCCAAAGCATATCGCCGAGCCACGCTGGTGGACCTGCTGGACAGGGTCCTGGACAAGGGACTGTTCCTGCGGGCCGACCTGGTGATATCGCTGGCAGGCATTCCGTTGATCGGCGCGACGTTGAGCGTGGCGGTGGCCGGCACGGAAACCATGCTGAGGTACGGCCTGCTGACCGATTGGGACGAAGCCATCCGGGCCGTGCCGCCCGAGCAGCGGCAACTGTTGCGGGAGCGGCGCGCGACGGATCTGTCTGCCAACGGGCAAGCGGGAACCGCGACGACGGCATGAAGGAAGAGACATGCCCTCGACAAGGAAGGACGAAATGGGACCGACCATCGGCATCGATCTGGGAACGACGAACTCCGTCGCGGCATACATGAAGGACGGCCAGCCCGTCATCATCCCCAACCAGGAGGGAGACGCGCTCACGCCGTCGGTGGTGGCCTTCGCCCGCGACAACCACAGATGGGTCGGCAGGGTCGCCAAGGCGCAGGCGGCGGCCAATCCTCTCCGAACGGTGTTCTCCGTGAAGCGCCGGATGGGGCGGACCCGGCCAGACCCGCCGGTCCCCGAGGCGGTCGTCTCCTCCATCAAGCGACAGATGGGGTCCGACTACGTGGTGAAGGTGGATGGCCGTGAGTACACCCCCGTTGAGATTTCGGCCATGATTCTGGAGAAGCTCAAGGCCGACGCCGAGACCTTCCTGGGCGAGTCGGTCGATCGTGCCGTCATCACGGTTCCCGCTTACTTCAACGACAGCCAGAGACGAGCCACCAGGGACGCCGCATCGATCGCCGGCCTGGAAGTGGTGCGGCTGGTGAATGAGCCGACGGCCGCGGCGCTGGCCTACGGCCTGGACATCGAGGAGGCGCACACGATCCTCGTCTGGGACCTCGGGGGCGGCACGTTCGACGTGTCGATCCTGGAGCTTGGGGACGGCGTCTTTGAGGTCAGGGCCGTCAACGGCAACACGCACCTGGGCGGCGACGACTACGATCAGCGACTCGCCGAGATGCTTGTGGAACGTTTCCGCGCGGACTGGCAGGTCGATCTGGACGGCGATCCGGCCGCCCGGGCGGTCCTTCGCCAGTTGGCCGAGGACGCCAAGATCCAGCTCTCCAGCGAGATGGCGACGCAGGTGGTTCTGCCGCATTTCCTTGGTCGAGGCGCCCGATGCACAGTGGCGGTCACCCGGGGCGCCTTCGAGGCTGCCACGGCTGACATTACCGAGAAGATGGTGGCTCCCGCGCAGTGCGCGCTGGCCGACGCGGGCCTGGACGGCGTTGACCTGGACAGGGTCGTGCTCGTCGGCGGGATGACCCGGATGCCCGCCGTTCGCAGGCTTGTCAGGAAGCTTACCGGCCTGGAGCCTTACGCGCACATCGACCCCGACCAGGTCGTCGCGCTGGGAGCGGCCATTCAGGCCGGCGTCCTGGCTGGGCAGGTCCGCAACGTGACGCTGGTGGACGTCACGCCCCTGTCGCTGGGAATCGAAAGCCTGGGCGGGCTCTTCGCACGCGTGATCCATCGCAACGCTCCCGTCCCGACATCCAAGAGCCGGCTGTTCACCAACGCCAGGGACGACCAGACGGCCGTGGACGTGCACGTTCTTCAAGGAGAACGCGAGTTGGCCGGCGACAACATGGCCCTGGGCCGCTTCGAGTTGGCCGGGATCACGCCGCAGCCCCGTGGCGAAGCCAAGGTTGAGGTCGTCTTCGACATCGACGCCAACGGGATCATCCACGTGTCGGCCACCGACCTCCAGACCGACGCGTCGCGTCGCATCCGCCTCGAGGCGGCCGACGGGCCTTCACCCCAGGCCGTTGACCGGATGCTGGCGGAGAGCCGGACGCGCATGGAATCCGACCGGCGCAAACGAGAGGAAATCGAGGCCGCCATCCGGGCGGAGAACCTTCTCCGAGCGGGCGAACAGCTTCTCGGCGACGCCGTGCGGGCCGGGCCCGACGAGGCGGTCTCGCGAGCGATGCAGGCCGCCGAAGCAGGCGCTTCCGCCGTGCGAGACGCCTTGGCGGCCGGCGAGGCCGATACGATCGCCGCCTCCGGCGAGGCCCTGGAGTCTTCGCTGAAGAAGCTCAGCACAGAGATCAAGGCCGCGGCCAAACGCACTGGAGTGCAGCGTCAGGCGGCCTAAGGCGCCGTCACGAAACAACTTGTTCACGTTTCCCAGGTGGCACAGGTCTCCGACCTGTGCTGCACAGCTTGGAAAGCTGTGCCACCAAGACTGGCTTGCTCAGGTTGTTTCGTGACGGACCCTAACGGTTTCGCGAGAAGACCGATCCGGGTTGGCGATGGCGGATGGCGCGGTAGCGCGATTCCGTCGGGCGTTCAGCGACTCTTACCAGGAGAGCAACATGGCGAGAAAGGCGACAAAGCAGGAAGCACCGCAGGCGCGCGCCTCCGTGGACTTCGGGTTTGGCGGAATCCTTGGCGGGATTCAGAAGCTCGTCGAAGCTGCCGCCAAGCTCAAGGATTCCGGTGAGATCAGCCAAAGCGGCGAGTTCAACGTGCCGGGGCTGGGCGAGAAGGGCAAGGGCATCTTCGGCTTCTCCATCCGGACGATGGCCGGAGGCGGAGGGGAAGGCCAGGGCGTCACGGTCCGGCCCTTCGGCAACATCCACAAGACCAAGGAGGGCATGACCGTCGAGGAGGACAGGGACCCCGTGGTGGATGTCCTGGAGGAAGGCAACCGGATCCGCGTGATCGCGGAACTGCCGGGCGTCTCCAAGGGCGATGTCGCCTACCAGGTCGTCGGCGACGTGTTGACCATCACAACCAAAGGCGATCGCCGCTACCACGCGGAGGTCCTGCTGCCCAAGGCCGTCGATCCCGAGAGCATCGAATCCTCCTACAACAACGGCGTTCTCGAACTGAAGCTCAAGGCCAAAGCGCGGTAGCGCAATTGTCTGTGAACCCATCCGGCACGATGAGTCAGCGATCCCCGCTCAGCATGGTTTCTCCGAAGAAACTGAAGCAGCATCTCCGGCTGATGCGCCATAACCGCGCCGCCTCCTCCGGCCGGCGGGGAATCTCGTGTTGCCGCCGAGGGAGAGAAAGCGCAAGACCAGCCCCAACATCTGTCGGGTACAGGTACTGTGTCTCCCGATCTGTGTCCAAGACAAAAGCCAAGGCCGTCAGAGGCAAGGAGGAACGGATGTTGTTTCCCCCGATTGTGTCGGGGGCTTACGCCCCGGCTGATGCCCTGACCGCCCCCTCGGGGCGAGGAGGAGTGGGGACGCTTCTTCGTTTCTTTCACAACCTCTCACTCGTTGCCTGGCGCGGGAACCATACGGCGCCCGCGAACACACGGTCCGCGAACCGAACCCGCTCGCCCCGCCGGCAGGACCATCCACTACGGCAGGTTGCCGCGGATCCGGTCCTGGAGTTGCTTGCTGACATCGTCGGCGTCGCCGCCGTGGGTGAAGATCGTCACCTTGCTGTCTTTGTGACCCAACTGCTCAACTTCGATCTTGACGGAGTCCTGTCGCGCGGTCTTGGCGGTCACCTTTCCCTCGCTCCTGTTGCCGGAACTCTTGATGTCCGTCATCTTCAGTTGCTCGACGGCTTTCCTGGCCGCCGCGGTGACCGTGTCCGGCGTGGCGTTAACCGTCATCGTGTACTTCCCCTCACCCGACATGGCGTCGCCTGTCTTCGAGACGTCCTTGCCCAGACCATGCCACGTGTCGCACCCGGCCAGGAGCAGGGAACCGACCGCCAGCGACAACAGACTCACCGTCAGGACTGCTTGCACAACTGATCTCATGACAGCTTCCTTTCATCAACACGTCTAACCGAATTCTTCGCCCGCGACCGCCGCGGGCGACTTGCCTCGTCCAAAGAATGCCGCCGTTCAGGCGGCAATCGCCAAGTTGATTGTAGGCACGCAATCGGGCCATACATGCGAAGAAACATCCCGCTCGTGGGGCTGCTGCATTGGGAACATCGCCACGGTCGGGCGTCTGTGCGTGTTCCGGCGGCGCCACTTCCTTCGGGGGCGGCTGGCAGTCTTCCGCACAATGCACGCTTTCGCGCGTCCCAGAGCGTCCTACGATATCAGCCGTCGTCCCTGGATCAGGCGAACCAGCACGACGATCAGCGCCACCACCAGCAGGATGTGGATGAAGCCGCTGAGCGTGTAGGACGTGATCACTCCCAGCAACCACAACAACAGGATCACGACTGCTATTGTCCACAGCATAGTTCCGTTCCTTCCCATATGTGCCAAAGGTCTCATATCAAGCTCCTTGCCTGACCGCGGGTAAGGAATCTTCATGCCCAGCACCTTCGCTATGCGGCCGCAATCGCACATCGCCTTCCAACACCGCCGAAGACAGAAGAACCGACGCGGTCGAACGCGCAAGGCATTGAACCGCGTCGGCTTACTCGTCAACGGGCCTGCCCTTCATTCAGTCATCGGACCCGGAGCCGATTCTCTCTCGGCCCGCCATCCAAGCATAGGCCGCAGAAAGCACGAAATGTGTGGATTCTGGGAATTGTGTTCTGCGACCACTGTCATTCATTGCTGCAAGGCAGCGGGGACTTGCCGGCGTCGTATCGGAAGGGCAGGCCACCGTCCCGCCTGGCCTCGAGTTACGCGCGAGGACAAGTCCAGGATGGCTATAGGCACAAGGGGCGAGCTCGAAGCCGCTGTCTGCGAAGGAACCCGCCGGCGCGGCGAGAAGTGCTGTCATTTGCCGGATAGAGCACGCTCGAGATGGAACGATCGGGGCGGGCCGCGTCTTGTCGGCCGAGCGGGTAAAGCATGGGCGCGAAGGTCGCCGCGGTATGCTGAGGGAATTGAGAGGGGTGGTGGTTTTCGCCCGCCGGTCCCCGCCGCGGCGGGGCCGGTTGTGTTGCAGGTTCGTGGCGACGCCTTCCGCTTGCCCCGTTGGGTGCGTCGCCACAAGCGATCTCACGAGTCGCCGAGGCCTTCTTCGCGGTCGCGTCGCAACCGCCTCGGCTTTCTCGGGTTCTCCGCGGACTTTGCGCCCTCGGCGGCTATGCTGTTCGTCATGCAGACGAAGACGCAGATTCGCGAACTGCTCGACTCGGCCGGGCTGCGGCCCAACAAGCTGTTCGGCCAGTGCTTCCTCGTCGACCTCAACCTCATGGGCAAACTGCTGGAACTGGCGGAACTCACCGGGCGCGAGACCGTGCTGGAAATCGGCCCCGGCACCGGCTCGCTCACGGAGGAGCTGCTGGAGCGATCCGGGCGCGTGGTGGCCGTGGAAATCGACTCCTCGCTGGCGGCGTTGTTGCGGCAGCGGCTGGCCGGGCGCGGGAAGCTCACGCTGATCGAGGGCGACGCCCTGGCGGGCAAGCACGAGTTGTCGCCGGCGGTGCTGGGGGCGATTGGCGAACGGGCGAGCCTGGTGAGCAACCTCCCGTACCACGCGGCAACGCCGATCCTCGCCGAGTGCCTGCTCAGCTCGTGGTGTTCCGGCGTCCAGCGTCCGGCGTCCAGCGTCCAGCGCCCGCCCGAGCCCTGCCCGCTGAAGCGGGCCGGCCTCGCCGCGCGGTCAGGTTCCCTTCCCGTCCTCTTCGAGAGCATGACGTTCACCGTCCAGCGCGAGGTGGCTGACCGCTTCGCGGCGCCCGTCGGCAGCGACGCCTACGGGCCGCTGAGCATCCTGACGGCCCTGCTGGGCCGCGTGCGCCGGGGGCCGGTGGTGCCCGCAACGGCGTTCTGGCCGCCGCCTAAGGTGGCCAGCCGCATCCTGCGGATCGACTTCGACCCCGCCGCGGCCGCGAGAGTGAAGGACGCCGCGGTCCTGATGGCCGTGGTGAACCTCGCGTTTGGCCAACGCCGCAAACAACTGCGGGCGATGTCGCGGCGGAAGGGCCTGCCGTTCGCGCCGGCGGCGCTGGAGCAGGCGATGGCGACGGCCAGGATCGATCCGCGCGACCGAGCCGAGCAGATCAGCCCCGAACAGTACCTCTCGCTGGCGACGGCGGTATCCTGAAGGCAGGCCGCACCGAATTGGCCCTTGTTGCCCTGGAACCAAAGGTATAATTCCCTCATACGGATCGAGTGTGTTGGCCGACCCCAAACTCGCGAGGCCCCACAATGAATCGGCAGATCCCGGTCCATCGCGGCGTTCCATCCTTCCCCGGCCGGCGGATGCTGCCGGCGGCTTTCCTGGCGGCGACGATCCTCGTGCCGGCTCTGCTGGCCGTTTGGGGGTCCTCGCCCTCTGCCGTCGCGGGTGAGAAGCCTGCCGCGACCAGCAAGCCGACCAGCAAGCCAGCCGCCGGCGAGGTGACTCTCAAGGGCGAATACACATTCGGCAGGAGGACGGGCAGCTTCACCGCCAAGCTCAAGGCCGTCGACGAGGGGACCTACAGTGTCGTCTACGACGTCGCCCCCGGAGGCAAGCCGTCGGTCTACAAAGGCACCATCAAGAGCGATCCGCTGGGCGAGATCCGTGGCTTCGGCACTTCCGGCGCCACCTTCGAGTTCTCGGGCAAGTTCGTCAATGGCGTGGCGAAGTGCCCGTACAAGGAAAGCGGCGGCCGCGGCCGCAGCGGTTTCATCACGCTGACCAGGCAGGGCTGATGCGCTGCCGGCGCCGTGGTTGGCGCAGGCCTCTGAAGGGGCGGCGGAGATCGTCCAGCGTGGGGCAGACCGCGAACTCCGATTCCTTCACAAACCCTCACTGTCCCGCGACGGGCGGCTCGTTCCCGCTGCTTGGGGCCGGCTTTGCCGGCGGCTTGTCTTCCGCCGGGCGGTAGGCGAGGCATTCCTCCAGGCGCCAGCCGTGGGCCTTCAGCAGGCGCTGCACGCTTTCGGGCTGGGAGGTTTGGCTGGAGAGGTAGATCGCCTCGATGACGGCCTGGGTGAGCAGGCTTTCGCGCCCGCTGCATTCGTACGCCTTCGCGGCGCCGGTGACGGCGCGGGCGAACGACTCGACCTGGCGGACGAACACCGCCGGCGGACCTGCGTCGGACACCACCTGGTCCAGCACCGCCCCGTCGGGGTCGCGCAGGAGGCAGCGGTCGCCGTCGGCCGAAAGCGATCCTCCGCGCCCGTGCAGGTTGATCCCTTCACTGACGGGTCCGGACCGGCGCGTCGTCACCACCGACGCCATGCATCCGTTGGCATAGCGCAGGATTCCCGCGGCCGTGTCGTCGGTGTCGTAGATCGGTTGCAGCTGGTCCTGGGGGTTGATGGCCTCGATGCGCTGCTGGCGGAGGCAGAGGCCGTACGCCTCATCCGGCAGGCCAAGCAGCCACACGAGCATGTCGATGGGATGGTATCCCAGTTCGAGCAGTGCGCCGCCGCCGGCGGAGCCGCGGTCGCCGCGCCAACTCAGGTTGGGCCCCCAGTTGAACAGGTAATGGGCGCGGGCGAGGAACACGGTTGCCAGGCGCTCGCGGAGGTCCCAGGCGCGGCGGTAGCCGGGGGCGAACCGCCACTGCGTGCCGACGGCGAACTTGAGCTTCGCCTTGTCCATCGTGGACACGAAGCTCACCGCCTCGGCCAGGTCGCGCCCCAGCGGCATCTCTTTCCACACGTGGATGCCGCGCTTGGCGCAGGCGGCGATCAGTTCGCCCGCGGCCGCGGGAGGCACGGCCAGGTACACGGCGTGAGGCTTGGCCTCGGCGAGGAGGCTTCGGTTGTCGACGAAGCCGGGGACGGCGGCTTCGCGGGCGACGCGTTCGGCGACGTCGGCCTCGCGGTCGGAGACGCCGACGACGCGGACCAGCGGGCACTGCTGGAGGGCGCGGAGCGTCCAGCGGCCGAAACCGCCCGCGCCGACGACCGCCACGCGCAGCGGCCCCTCGGCGGCGGGTTTGTTCTTGGTTCGTTGGGAAGCCATGGATTCGCGGGCGAGCATAGGGCCGCCGGGCCGGGCCTGTCAAGAACCCCCTGCCGCCGTGTCTCGTCTCAACAGAAGTGTCGCTGGTTTGTGTCTCAATTGGAGTGTCACCCCCCAGGGCTCGTGAAGGCGGCAGAGCGAAGGGCGTCTCGGCTGCGCCGGGGGGATCTGCCCGCTGAAGCGGGCAAGTCTCGGGAGTCGTTCTCGCATTCCGCGCAGATGGCTCAACCGGTCTCGCGTCCGGCAAGCGACGCGCCGGATCGCGGCTGGCGTTCCGAGGGGCCCGGGCGCCGCCGCGGTTGCTCTCCTACGCCAGGAACTGGCTGATGTAGCGGTTGGAGAGGACCACCATCTTCTTGCGCATCTCGCCGCGCCCCCAGAGAGGGCCGTGCGGCTCGATCGAGAGGCAGCCGTCGTACTTGTGTTCGTGCAGGAAGCACATCACCTTGCCCCAGTGGATGTCGCCCATGCCGGCGGGAGGCTGGGCCACCAGTTCCTCGCCGTCGTACACGTGTTCCTTGATGTGCACGTGGGCGATCTTGTCGCCGTGCAGGCGGACCACGTCGAGGTAGTTGCGGCGGGCGATGTGCCAGTTGGCCGGGTCGTACTTGATGCCGACGTTCGGCAGGTGCTTCCACACGGCCTCGTAGGCCTGCAGGTCGTTGAAGAACGTCGCGCCGTGGACGGCGTAGAAGGCGGCCCGCATTCCGGCGGCCTCGATCTTCTTCAGCAGGGGCGGCCAGACGCGGCAGAACTCCTGGACGTTCTCGTCCAGGCCCTTGCCCGGCAGGCTGCCGCTGCCGGTGACGAGCACCTTGGCGCCCAGGCGTTTGGCGTACTCGATTCCCCGCTCCAGCAGGGCGTGGTTGGCGGCCCGCTCCTGGGGGTCCGGCGACATGTGGTTGAACCCCCACAGCCCGTAGGCCGCGACGTTCACGTGGTGCTGGCCCAGGATTCGCTTCATCTGGGCGATGACGTCGTCGTTGATCTCCTTGAAGTCGCCCCAGTAATCGAACTCCAAGTGCGGCACGGCCTGTTCGGCGGCGAAGCGCGCGATGTCCGGCAGCTCGGCGAGTTTCTTGCCGCCCAGGAACCCGATCGTCATTGCCATGCGGTGTCTCCTTCGGTATGAAGGACGCTACAAGTATCAGGCTTTGCCGCCAAGTGCAAGGTGTTGCGGCGTCGGGGCCGCCCCCGCTTGCCGGACTGGCTGAGGCGGATGACGGACAGCGGACTTCAGTCGCCGCAAACTCTGAGGTTCCGCGGTGGTTTTTCGCGGTACGGGCGTGGAGGTGAAGGTTTCAAGGAAGTGGACTCGTGGCGGATGGTGCTGTGTTTCCGCGGCAACAGGAAAGGAAATCATTCATGTTACGACTCGCTCGGTTCGTGGCAACGCTGACGCTGGCCGTTGGGGTCTTGGGTTCCGCTTCACTCCTGGCGGCTGACAAGGCCGCGCTCGACGCCGCCTTCGCGGACCTGGCCAAGTACGACTGGGGCGCCAAGGGCGACGCGCTGAGCACGATCGAGGCGGCCGTCATCGCTTCGCACGGGAAGGCCGATGAGCGGAAGAACCTGGAGAAGCGGCTGGGCGCGGTGCTGGGCGGCGAGGCCAAGCAGGCCGCCAAGCAGTTCGCCTGCCGGCAGCTCAGCCTGATGGGCACGGCGGAGTCGGTGCCGGCGCTGGCGGCGCTGCTGCCGGACAAGGACCTCTCGCACATGGCGCGGTACGCGCTGGAGCGCATGCCGTGCCCGGAAGCCGTCGCCGCGATGCGCGGCGCCCTGGCCAAGGCGGGCGGACTCCAGAAGGTCGGCATCATCAACTCGCTGGGCGTGCGGCACGACGAGCCGTCCGTCGACGCCATGATCCCGCTGGTCAAGGATTCCGACGCTCAGGTCGCCGCCGCCGCCGTCGCGGCGCTCGGTCGCATCGGCTCGCCCAAAGCGGCCGCGCCGCTCGCCGAACTGCGCAAGGCCATGCCCAAGGGCATGGAGATCGCCGTCATGGACGCCTCGCTGGACCTGGCCGCCGCCCTGCTGAAGGCCGGCAACAAGCCCGAGGCCGAGAAGATCTACACCGAGCTGAACGCCGAGACGCAGCCGCCGGCCGTGCGAAAGGCCGCGTTCCAGGGCCTGGTGGCGGTTCGCCCGGAGCAGGCGACGCCGCTGCTGATGCAGGCGATATCGGGCAAGGATGAGGCGATGCGCGGGCTGGCCCTGCGGCTGGTGCGCGAGACGCCCGGCGAGGAGGCGACCCGGACGTTCGCGGCCAACCTGGGCAAGGTGCCGCCGGCAGCCCAGCCGATGCTGATCGAGGCGCTGGGTGCCCGCGGCGATGCGGCGGCCCGCGCCGCCATCGTCGAGGCCGCTAAGAGTTCGGACGGGGCCGTGAAACTGGCCGCCATCAAGGCCCTGGGCATGGTGGGCAACGCCTCGGACGTGCCGGCGCTGCTGGTCTCGCTGGGCGCGGCATCGAAGGACGAATCGTCGGCCGCGACGGCGAGCCTGACCCAACTGCGCGGCGAGGGCGTGAACAAGGCCGTCGCGGGCGCACTGGCAACGTCGGGCCCGAAGGGGACGCTGATCGCCATCCTGTCGGCCCGGGCCGCCAAGGAATGCGCCGGCGACATCGCGAAATTCGCCGCTGACGCCGACGCCGCTGTGGCCGCCGCCGCCGTCGACGCGCTCGGCCTGCTCGCCTCGGCCGAGCAGATGCCCGCCCTGATCGCCGCCGCCAAGACTGCCAAGACCGACGAGCAGTGCACGGCGGTGCAGAGGTCGATCGTGGCGGTGTGCGGGCGCGACGGCGCCAAGTGCGCCCCGGCCCTGAGCGAAGCGCTGAAAGACACCAAGGCGCCGGTCCGCGGGCTGTTGCTGGCCGGACTGGCCCGCATCGGCGGGCCGGAAGCCTTGGCCCTGGTGAAGGCCGACGCCAAGAGCGCCGACGCCGACACCCGCGACGCGGGCATTCGCCTGCTGGCCGAGTGGTCGGACGCGACCGCGGCGGAGGAACTGTTCGCCATCGCCTCGGGCGCCGGCGACAACGTGCACAAGGTGCTGGCGCTTCGCGGGTACATCCGCCTGGCTCGCGCCGCCGCCGACGCCAAGAAGCTGGAGATGGTGAAGAAAGCCCGCCCGCTTGCCGCGCAGGACAACGAGAAGCGGCTGGTGCTGGGCGTGCTGGGCAGCTGCGCGGGCGTCGAGGCCCTGCAGCTTGTCATGCCGGATCTGGAGAACGCCGCCTTGGTGAACGAGGCCGCGGCCGCCGCGGTGCAGATCGCCGGCAAGCTCGGCAAGGAGCACGCCGACGTGGTCCGCAAGGCGATGGCGACGGTGCTGGCGAACGTGAGGGACATCCGTTCGGCGTCCCGCAAGGAAGCGGAGAAGATCATCGGCAAGCTCGGCCCGGGCGGCCCGGCGGGCATCTGAGCCGGCAGGACCGTCTATTCCGAATGCATCTCGCCCTGGAAGGCGTTGCGGTCGTTCGCCCATTTCTCGGCCTCAAGCGGCGCGACCACGCCCTCGCGCACCAGGCGCACCAGCGACTTCTCCATCGTCGTCATGCGCTCTTCAGGGATGTCGCGCGTCTTGGTCTGGAGCTGCGAGTAGACCTGTTCCACCTTCGCCTGGCGGATCAGGTTTGCCAGCGCGTACGTGTTCTGGAGGATCTCCATCGCCACAACGCGCCCTTGGCCGTCGGAGCGGGGCAGCAGCTTCTGGCAGATCACGTATCGCAGGCCCAGCGAGAGCTGCCCGGCCACCTCGTCCTGCCTTTCTGACGGGAACATGTCCAGCACCCGCGTCAGCGTCCCGCGGCAATCGCGCGTGTGCAGCGTCGAGAACACCAGGTGCCCCGTCTCCGCCGCGGTGAGCGTCCACGCGGCCGACTCGCGGTCGCGCATCTCGCCCACGAAGATCACGTCGGGGTCCTCGCGGAGGCAGTCGCGCAGCCCGCGCTCGAAGCTGGGCACGTCGCGCCCGACCTCGCGCTGGGAGATGAGTGCCCTGGGGCCGTGGAGGTGATACTCGATGGGCTCCTCCAGCGTGATGATGCGGCAGGCCCGCTGGCGGGCGATCGCGTCGATGAGCGACGCGATCGTCGTGCTCTTGCCCGCGCCGGTGATACCCGTCACCAGCACCAGCCCCTGCTGGGCAACCAGGATGTCCTGCCACACGCCGTTGGGAAAACCGATCTTGTCCGGCGCCGGGATCGTCGCCTCCAGCGCCCGCACGGCCAGGGCCGGGCCGTCCATGTCGCGGAATCCGTTCAGCCGGAAGCACACCCCGCCCAGTTGGACCGAGGCGTCCACCGAGCCGTCGCGTCCCAGCCGCTCCAGCTCCGTGGCGCTCAGCACGCTGGCGATCAGCCGCGAGGCCGTCTCGGCGTCCAGCGGAGAGCCCTTCATTCGCTCGAGTTTGCCGTCGACGCGATACACCGGCGGCGAGCCGACCTTGATGTGCAGGTCGCTGACGCGCATGGGCCCCTTGGACAGGAAGTACTGTAGCAGCTCGCGCATGCTGATCTTCGCCGGCCCGGCATGGTACACCTTCTCGTCGAGCGTGTTCTGTGCGGACATGGTTTCACTCCGTGCTGTGTGCTGGGACTATGCAAGCCGCTTCCCTCGACACTCCACGCTCTGTACTCTACATTCTTCTCATGCCGCTGTCGCTCGCCGACATCCTGGATTCCCGCCGCACCGCCCGGCCGGTCGTCATGGGCATCCTCAACGTCACGCCGGACAGCTTCTCCGACGGCGGCGACTTTCTCGATCCTGCCGCGGCGGGCGAGCAGGCGGCGCGCCTGTCGGCCGACGGGGCCGACATCATCGACATCGGCGCCGAGAGCACCCGCCCCGGCTCGCGGCGCGTGGACGCAGCCGAGCAGATCCGCCGCCTGCGGGACGTTCTTCCCGCCGCCGCGGCCTGCGGCGCGGTCGTCAGCATCGACACCACGCTCGCCGAGGTCGCCGCGCTGGCGCTGGACGCCGGGGCGGCCGTCATCAACGACGTCTCCGCCGGGCGCGACGATGCCGGCATGTTCGCCCTGGCGGCGCGGCGCGGCGCGGCGTTGGTCCTGATGCACATGCTTGGCGAACCGGCCACCATGCAGGCCGACCCGCACTACGAGAACGTCGGGGCCGAGGTGAGGGCGTTCCTGGCCGGACGCGTGGACGCCGCGGTCGGCGCCGGCGTGCCGCGAGAGCGGATCATCATCGACCCGGGCATCGGCTTCGGGAAGCGCCTGGAACACAACCTGGCGCTGCTGGCCGGCATGGGCGAACTGGCCTCGCTGGGCCTGAACGTGCTGGTGGGCCCAAGCCGCAAGCGGTTCATCGGCGAGTTGACGGGCGCGAGGGCCCCCAGGGATCGCGTGGCCGGCACCATCGCGGCGTGCCTGGCCGCCTATGCCGGGGGCGCGACGATCTTTCGCGTGCATGACCCCCGGCCGGTGTCGCAAGCCCTCGCCGTCGCATGGGCGGTGCGCCGGGCCGCTGCCCGATCGTCGCCGTTCACGCGGTAGCCGGCCGAGTCACAGCGGGCCTACGACAGCGCCGCATCGCGCCGGCGCTGTTGGGCGTGCCGAGTTCCTTCCTTCCGGTTGCCTTTCTTGTCCTCGGCGCCCGCGGCGGCGAGGAGGTTGCGGGCGTGGGCGAGGGCGGCGTCGGTGACGTCGCGTCCGGCCGTCATCTCGGCCAGTTCGCGCACGCGGTCCTCGCCGTTCAGGACGCGGACGGTGGCGACGGTTTGCCGCCCGTCGTCGGGGCCGACGACTTCCTTGGCGATGCGGACGTGGTGGTCGGCGCAGGCGGCGATCTGCGAAAGGTGCGTGATGCAGACGATCTGGCAGCGCGGGGCGGCGTCCGCGTCCGCGGCCTTGCCGTCCGCGGCTTGCCCGCCCGCCAGGGCGCGCATCTTTCGGCCGATGGTGGCCCCGAGCCGGTCGCCGATGTTGGCGTCGATCTCGTCGAAGATGAGGACGGCGACCTGGTCCTTGTCGGCCAGGATGGTCTTCAGGGCAAGCATGATGCGGGAAATCTCGCCGCCGCTGGCGATCTTGCGGAGCGGCAGCGAATCCTGCCCGGGATTCGTCCGCACCAGGAATTCGACCTCGTCCAGGCCGGAGGAATCGACGGCCGGGTCGTCTGGTCTCCGCGTGCGGACATCGACGTCAAAGGTGGCCTCGAACATCTCCAGATCGCGGAACTCCGCCTCGACGAGCGTCTTGAGCCGCTTGGCGGCCTGGCGGCGCAAGCGGGTGAGCCGCTGCCCGATCCCGGCGACTTGGGCTTGCAGGCGGGCGATCTGGCCTTCCAGTTCGGCCAGGGCCTTCGTGTCGCCGTCCAGTTCCTCGAGCTTGCGGCCGATCTCGCGGCGATGGGCGAGCACGGCGTCGATGGGGTCGGCGTCGGCCCCGGCCGCCGACTTGCCGTACTTGTGGACGAGGCGGTTGAGCACGTCGAGGCGTTCCTCGACGCCGGCCAACTCGCCCTCGTCGACGTCCAGGCGGTCCTGGTAGCGTTCCAGCATGCTTGCCGCGTCGTGCAGGGCCTCGCGCGCCTGCTCGAACCGCCCGGCCAGGTCGGCGAGCGAGCCGTCCACGCGAAGCAGGTCGCGCACGCGGTGCTCGATGCCGGCCAGACGCTCCAGCACGGCGTCGTCGCCCTCGCACAGCCCCAGCAGCACCTGCGACGACTGCGACTTGAGATGGGCGGCGTTCTTCAGAACGGCGTAGCGATTCCTCACCGGCTCGTATTCGCCGCCGCGCAGGGCGGCCTTGTCGATCTCCTCAACCTGGAAGCGGTACAACTCCATCGCCTCCAGCCGGCGCTGCTCGCTGTCGCGCAGGTCGCGCAGGCGCTGCTGGCAAGCGCGCCGATCGCGCAGGGCATCGGCGAAACGGCGCCGCTCGCACGCGGCGTCGCCGAACGCGTCCAGGATCAGGAGCTGGTTGGCGGGCTTCAGCAGGAACTGCTGGTCATGCTGGCCGTGAATGTCCACGAGCAGTTGTCCGGCCTCGCGGAGCATGGCCGCGGTGACGGGCAGACCGTTGACCGACGCGCTCGATCGTCCGGCGGCGGACACGCGGCGGGTGACGAGGATCGGCTCGCGGGGCGCCAGGGGTTGGTCGAGGAGTTGGCCGAGGCGTTCGGCGAGGTCGGCGGAGGCGACTTCGAACACCCCGCTTACGCGGGCCTCGCCGCTGCCGGGGCGGACGAACAGCGCGGCCTCCTCTCCGCCTCCGCGCAAACCCAGCAGCAGTTCCAGCGCGCCGAGGATGAGGCTCTTGCCCGCGCCGGTCTGCCCGGTGAAGACGTTCAGGCCGGCGGCCAGTTCGATGTCCACCCTCTCGATGATGGCGAGGTTCGCGATGTGCAGTTCTCGAAGCATGGCGGCTCGTTGATGGCTGGTTGGCGATGGCCGATCGTCAAAGGGGCCGCAACGTCGCGATTGGGCCCTCGATCCGTGGGTGAAGATACCAGAAGGGCGGTCGGCGTCAAGCGAAAATGTTGTGTGTCTGTTCGGAAGGTATCGGTTAGGAGCGGTGGCGAAGTTGAGGCGTTTCTCCCGCCGGGTTCCGCCTGGCCGCGGAAGCTGATGGGGCCGGTCCGTGTTCCTGCTATAGTATGGGCGCCGAAGGAGACAACGCGTTTGGCCGAGAATGACGCCTCACGACAATGCGTGTTCGCCGCCGCACCGTACGCCAACTCCATGCCGCTGGCGGCGTGCCTGGAGCAGGTCAGCTCCCGGGCGAGGCTGCTGTGGGAGGTGCCCGCTCACCTGGCCGGGTGGGTGCTCCAAGGGCGAGCCGACGCGGGGCTGATGCCCGTGCTGTCGCTGCTGGCGCACGACGAACTGACGATGATCGACGGCCTGGGTGTGTGCGCGCGGCGGAAGGTGATGAGCGTGCTGCTGAAGTGCCGCGTGGGCCTGGAGCAGGTGCGGACGGTCGCGCTGGACCCGGCGTCGCGGACGTCCAACGCGCTGGCCCAGTTGATCCTGCGTCGGCACTGGCGGCGGAGGGTGGCCGTCCTGCCGGCGGGAAGCGGTCCGGCCGACGCGGCCGTGGTCATCGGCGACCGGGCACTACAGGGCGAGCCCGCGCCCGGGGGCGACTACGACCTGGCCGAGCAGTGGCACGCGATGACCGGATTGCCGTTTGTGTTCGCGGTGTGGGGGCATCGGGCCGACAACCCCCGCGCCGGCGAGCTGGCGGAGATCGCCCGCGCTGCCAGGCGGGCGGGGCTGGCCGCCATCGAGCCGATCGCCCGCGGGCAGGCGGAGAAGCTGGGCCTGGGCCTGTCGCTGTGCAGGCGGTACTTCGCCGAGGCGGTCTACTACACCGTCGGCCCGCGGGAGCGCCAGGCGATCGAGCTGTTCGGCCGGCTGGCGGCGGAGGAGGGGTTGCTGGCCGCCCCTGCGTGCGCGGGCCGCGAGGCGGCGCCGTGAGCGGCCCGCGCGTCAGTCGCGAGCAGGCATTGGAGCTGCTGCGGTCGGCGCCGACGGCGGAACTCATCGCCCGCGCGGAAGCGATCCGTTTCCAGCGGCACGGCCGGCGGACGTACTTCACCCACAGCCTCAACCTCAACCCGACGAACATCTGCGAGAACAGATGCGAGTTGTGCGCGTTCTGGCGCGAGCCGGGCGCGGCCGACGCGTACTGCCTGGACCTGGAGCAGGTCCGGCGGCGTCTCGAGGAGGTCCGCGATTGGGGCCTGACCGACCTGCACGTGGTGGGGGGCGTGTCGCCGCGTCTGGACCTGGCCTACTACGAATCGCTGATCGCCCTGGCCCGCCGAATGCTGCCCGGCGTGCTGGTGCAGGGCCTGACGGGCGTGGAGATCCACTACCTGGCGCAACAGGCGAAGCTGACGACGGCCGACGTGCTGCGGCGGCTGATGGCGGCCGGCCTGGGGGCGGTTCCCGGCGGCGGGGCGGAGATATTCGGCGACGCGGTCCGCCGGCGGATTTGCTCGAGAAAGATTTCAGGCGAGCAATGGCTGGCCGTGCACGAGCAGGCCCACGGCCTGGGCCTGCCCAGCAACGCGACGATGCTCTTCGGGCACGTGGAGACGGATGAGGACATCGCCGACCACCTGGGCCGGCTGCGGGACGCGCAGGATCGCACGGGCGGCTTCCAGGCGTTCATCCCGCTGCCGTTTCACCCGCGTGGGACGAGGTTGGAGGGCGCGGCCGGCCCCAGCGGAGACCGCGTGGCCCGCGTCGTCTC
>CAYWTX010000078.1:0-8639 GCA_964461295.1 uncultured Planctomycetaceae bacterium
CAACGGACGGACCGTGATCCTGTACAGCAGGTACGACTTCACCTGCGCCCTGGAAGGCGACAACCCATTCTCCTGCCGCGGCTACGTGGACGAGGACGGGCGGAACCTGGCCCTGAACATATTTCTCTATGCGATTGGTTACTGAGCCACGGCGAAGAGCGAACGACTCCGCCTCGCCTGCCCGAGGCCAGGGGCGTCGCGTCCGCGCGCTCCACGCGCAACCCGTGACTGCCCAGGTCCGGGCAGGACTCCCGAGGAAGCTTGCTTCGCGGCGATCCTTCGCCTTCCTCCCGGCGTGCGCGATCCTGGTCCTGAGCGTCTCTATCTCCCGCGCGGCGCCCGCGCCCGCGCCATCCTCCCTCCTCGGCCCCGCGCCCGCGGACGGCGCTTCCCCACTCGACGTTCGCGCCTGCCGTGCCATCCGCGCGGCCCTGGACTACCTCTACCGCAACCAGGCCGACGACGGCTCCTGGGACAACAAGTACTCGCGCCAGCAGCCCGGCGGCGGCGAGGCCCTGGCGCTCCTGACGGCCCTGACCGCCGGCGAAGACCCCGCCAGGCCGCAACTCGCCAAGGCCCTGAAGTATCTGGAGACCATTTCCCCGCCCCGCACCGTCTACGTCCGGGCCGTCCGCGCGCTGGTCTACGCCCGCATGGGTCCCAAGTACGCCGCCGCCCTGGAGGAGGACGCCAGGTGGCTGGCCGACAACATGGACCCCGCCGGCGGCTGGGGCTACGGCCCCGTGCATCCCACTACCAAGGACAACCCGCGCTGGACCGACCTGTCCAACACGTTCCTCGCCACCCTCGCGCTCCGCCGCGCCGGGGAGGCGGGGGCGACGATCAAGCCCGGCCTGTGGCCCCGCTGCCGAAAGTACTGGGCCGGCGTCGCCAACGCCGACGGCGGATTCAGCTACCAGCCCCCCGGGGGCACGGGCTTCCGCCTTCGCGGCAGCAGCTACGGCTCCATGACGGCCGCCGGAATCGCCGCCTGCTACCTTGTCTGCGACGCGGCGGCCGCTGAGGACGAGCCGCCCTTCGCCCCCGACCGCACCAACCGCGCCGCCAACCCCCTGCCGCTTCGCCGGCAGATCAACGGCGCCGCCAAGTGGCTCGCCGACAACTTCTCGCTCGACAAGAACCCGCGGTGGGTCTGGGTCGCCAGCGAATCCTACGAGTACTACTACCTCTACTGCCTCCAGCACCTGGCCGACGAGGCCGGCATCGCCGCGTTCAGAAGCACCGACCTGGCCCGCGCCTCCGCCGAACTGGTCCTGTCCAACCAGAGGCCCGACGGCTGCTGGCAGCGTCGCGGCGGCGACGCGGCAGCCGATTCGGAAGAGAAACAGCTTGTCACCATTCGCACGTGCTTCGCGATCCTCGCCCTGGCCCGCTGCCGCGGGCCCGAACTCATCCAGAAGCTGCGCCTGCCCGGCGACGCCGACACCGACGCCCGCGACGCCGCCAACCTCACCCGCTGGCTCGGCAAGACCCTCGGTTGGCAGGCCGCCTGGCGCGAGCTCGCCCTCGACGGCAACGACGCCGCCGCGGGCACGCTCTGCCCCATCCTCTACGTTCAGACCTCGCTGCGGACCTATCCCGACGCCCTCGCCGACCGCCTGCGGAGATTCGTCGCCGCCGGCGGCGCCGTCGTCTTCCAGCCCTTCGCCGGAGAGCCGCAGACCGTCAAGGCCGCCTCCGCATGGCTCCAGAAGGCCTTTCCTGAAATGGTCGCCAAGTCCCTGGCCGACAACCATCCGATCTTCACGGCCTACTTTCTGATCCCCGCCGCCGCGCAACCCAAGGTCATCGGCCTGGGCGACTCGACCCGCACGCGGGTCTTCCTGCTGGCCTCGGACGTCAGCGGCGCCTGGCACCAGGGGCGGACGCGCGAACACCCGCATCTGTTCCAACTCGCGGCCAACATCCTCCTCTACACCACCGACCTGCAGCGCCCGCCCGGCAAGCTGCGCGGCCCGGCGGCAACCGGGCCCGCCCCGGCCACCCCCGACCGCTTCCTCGCCTATGCTCGCGTGCAATACGGCGGCGACTGGAACGTGGCCCCCGCGGCCGTCACGCACGTCTCGGCCGCGCTGGCCGCGGCGTTGTCCGTGGGCGCGAAGGAACTGCCCGCGGTGGACTTGAGCAAGCCGGTCTCGCCGTCGGTGCCGATGCTCTGGCTGACGGGCACGGCCCCGCCGAAGTTGACGGACCCCCGGAAGGCCGTGCTGAAGGAGTACCTGGCCGCCGGCGGCACGCTGCTGGTCGATTCGGCCATGGGCGAGGACGACTTCGTCGAGGCGGCGGTGAAGATGCTGGCGGACATGTTCGGCCCTGGCAGCGTGCGGGAGGTCGCCCCTGACAGTCCGCTGTTGACCGGCCAGTTCGGCGGCGGCATGGGCGCCGACCTGACGGCCGCGACATGCACCCGCGCCACGACGCGGCACGTCAACGGCAAGCCGCCGAAACTCAAGGGCCTGTACATCGAGGGCCGCCTGGCGGGCGTGATCAGCCCCTACGGCATCAGCGTCCCGGCCGGCGGCGAATCCGCCTTCGGCTGCAAGGGCCTGTCCCCCGCCGACGCCCGCCGCCTGATCGCCAACATGCTGCTGATGTCGGCCACGACGTCGCGCACAACCGCCGGCGCCAAACCCCGATAGCCGACCGGGCCCCAAGGCAGTCAATCAGAACGCCCGGACTGCGGCGGCGGGCGCTGCCGTCGAAGGGCGCCGCGTCCGCTCGCCACACGCCCCTACTGGCCCGGGCGGACCGCTTCTACCGATGCCGGCGAACTTACCGTCACCTTGCCATCGCAACACTCGGCCGTGACGGGGCCGTGGGGAGTCGGGAACACGGCCCGGTAACCTTCCGGCAGGACCTTCGGCGCCACGCGCAGGACGCGGCAGCCGGGCTCGACGATCTCCAGCCCCATAAGGTTGCGGATCAGGAACTCGGCCGGGTGCGCCGACCAGGCATGGCTCAGCGTGCGCATGAATCCCTGGTACGTGCCGCTGCGCCACGACCCGTTCTGGCCCCACTCCTCGTGGCACGACCCGCTGCCGCGGGCCAGCATGCGCCGCCCCCACCGGTCGCGGATGACCCGCAAGGCCAGGTCGAACCGCCCCACCTTGTCCAGCGCCTGCAGCACCACCATCGTGAAGAACGGAGCCGCCTCGGTCGCCTCAACGTCCCGCCGCACCAGCAGATGATCCACGATCCCCGCCGCCGTCCGGGGTCCGCACAGATCGAACAGGATCGCCGCGAAGTTCGCGTGCTCGCTGACCATCGGCGAAAGCTGCCCAGCCACGTTCGCATCGGCAAACACGCCTCGCCGCGAATCGAACAACCGCGCCTCCACGCTCCGCCGGATCGCCCCCGCCGCGACGGCGAACTCCTCGAGGCCACCGCCGTCGTCCAGCACCTGGGCCATCTTCCCGGCCGCCTCCAGCGCTCCGTGCAGGATCGCGTTCAGCGCCGTGCACTGGCCGCGCTTCTCGGTGTGGGCCCAGTCGATGAACACCCAACCCGGCATATCACTCACCAGCCCCGTCTCATCTCGATGGCGCAAGAACGCCGCGATTACACCTCGCACGACCGAATAGGATCGCTCGATCCACTCGCGCTGGCCCGTGTAAAGGTAGTGGTTCCACACAGCCATCACCCACCACAGCGAGTAATCGGGGATGTCCCGCGCGTTGGGCCACGGCGGCGAGTTGGTGATGTTGCTGATGATGCCGTCCGAATTCTGCATGGCCCCCGACTGCCGAAGGAACTTCGCCGGCAGCGCCGGGTCGCCGAAGCACGCGTAGATGCCGCCCAGCGACACGGCCGCCACGTCGCCCAGCCACTGGGCCTGCTCGCGCCACGGCGTGTCCATGATCGATTCGTGGCAGCATAGCCGCAGCGTGTGCCGGCAGATGTCGAACACCCCGTTGAGCACCTCATCGCCCGATTCGAAGACCCCCAGTTCCTTGAACGGGTACCGCGTCTGGATTGCCCGCACCGCGTGTAGACGCACCGGTTCGTACGCCTCGTGAAGGCGCAGCTTCACGTACCGGAACCCGCGCCACGCGAAGCTCCGCCAGATCTGCCGACCCGCCGTCGTCGTGTACCGGAAACAGAATGGGCACTCGATCGTGTTGTTGAACTGGCCGTCGATGAGCCGCTCGGCCACGCCGATGTCCAGCGTCACCCCGGCCGGCGCCTCCACGTCCAGTTCAACGTAGCCCGTGAGCATCCGGCCGAAGTCCAGCAGCACCGTCGGCTCGCGAACGCCGTCGAAATCGCGGTCGCGAAGGTGCTCCGTCGAGCATTGCAGCACCGCGCCGCCGTCGGCGGTGCACAACGCGGCAGCGTTCTCGCACCGCGCGTACCGCAGCGGCAGGCCCACCTGCGCCAATGGGATCGACGCATCCTCCGCCCGCGAGCGGTTGTGCAGCCACGTGCATTCGTCGATCCGCACGACCTCGCCGGGCCGGCGCGGCGTCTGCTCCATGTACGGAATGTCTCTCGGCACCGGCGTGCTCCACGGCGGGTTCTCCACGACCGCCGCAGCCGCCCACTGCCCCGAGGCAAATCCAGGCTGCGTCCAACCGGACGGCATCTTCCGCGCGTCGAAGTGCTCCTGGCACGGCTCGAATAGGTTCGAACGCACCCGCTGGACGTTGCCCGACCAGCCCGGTGCCTGGATGCACCTCCAATCGGGACCGGTCGCGGCCAGCACGCCGCCGGCGGCATCGAGCAGTTCGGCGATCAGTCCGCCGCGGCGCTGCGGCGGCATGTCGTGAACGCGGGCAATCACGCCGATGCAGTTGTCGCCGGCGGCAAGCACGTCCTCCAGCCAGTGCGTGTCGAAGTATTGCAGGTGCGGAACCGATGGCGGCGGGCCGTCGCCGGTCAGCCGGCCGTTCACGTACAGCCGGTAGCGGAAGTCGGCGCTGATGCGCAGCCGGCACCCGCGCGGCTCGGCCACGCGCACATCGGTGCGGAACAGCACGTAACAGCACGGCGGCGCGTCGGCCAGCCAGACCCACCGCGCGGTCCACGGACGCTCCGTCACCTCTGCCATCGAGTCCGAACCAGCCATCGCGACGCCATCCTTTCGCTCCGACACCACGCGATCTTCCACCACGGTCTCCACCTCATTGTCATTCTCTATTGTTCACACCCGCCGCGAAACGATTATCATAGTGCGTCGCGCGGGCCTCCTGGGAGGCCCGACAACGGAGAATCACCATGCTGGCCAAGACCGCTCGCCTGATCCAGCCGACCGCCGTCGTCGTGCTGGCCGCGCTCGTCTGCACCGCGGGCTACCGCTACTCCAAGGGCCGCATCGAGGCCGACATCTACCGCACTCGCCTCGCCGAACTCAACACCCGCTACCACGACCTCCGCGGGCGCTACAACGAAGTCGTCAAGAAGACCGCCGTTACCGAACTGGTCGTCCGCGACGGGAAGATCGACGTGGTCTTCCGCACCGCCGACGGCGTGCTCAAGGCCGTCCCGACCGGGCTGAGCCCCGCCGAAGAGGTCCACGTGGAGTACGTTGCCCGCGCCGGGCGGCTTTGGATCCGCCGCGTCTACACGCTGGAGAAGCCCGGCGCCGGCGGCGACGCGGCCGCGAAGGTGGTCACGGTCGATCCCGCCCTGATCGACCTGCCGTGGGAGGCCGAACCGAACCTCCAGGGCCTGGCCGTGTATCGCAAGGACATGGCCAACGGACGCTGGGTGGTGACGACGACCGGCAACGCGGCGCTGGCGCTGACGAAGGCCCCTGACGCCGAACCGGCCGAACTGTCTCCTCCGCCCAAGGTGGGCACGTTCGAACAGATCGACCAGGAAGTCAAGCAGGAACTGGGCAAGGTGTCCTTCGTCGACGTGGTGGCCGCGCTGGTGAAATAGCTTCCAGCTTCCAGCTACCAGCCCCCAGCTTCCAGCCACCAGCAAGAAAGGAACCTGTTTGCGGCGACGCCGGGAAGTGTGTCTTCGTCCCGCGGCGCCGGCACGAACGGCCGCTCTCTTTCTGGCTGGTAGCTGGAAGCTGGTAGCTGGTAGCTGGAAGCTGGAAGCTGGTATACACTTCCCGCCTCGGCTGACGTTACGCCATTGACAAGGAAACGGCCATGGTCGACATCAAGTTGGTCCGCGAGAATCCCGACACGTTCATCGAGGCGGCGCGCGTGAAGAAGGTGCCCGCCGACATCCCCGCCCTGCTCGACGTGGATCGCCGGCTCCTCAAGACGCGCCAGGAACTCCAGGACGTCCGCACCGCCCAGAACGCCGCCAGCAAGAAGATCGCCCAACTCAAGGGCGACGACAAGCAGGCCGCCATCGCCGAAGTGGGGTCCCTGAAGGCCCGCGTGAAGGAGCTCGAAGCCGCGGCCGCCGAACTGCAACCCAGGTTCGACGAGCTCATGCTGCTGGTGGCGCAGCCGCCCGCGCCGGAGGTGCCTTTCGGCGCCGACGACACCGAAAACGTGGTCGTCCGCACGGTGGGCCAAGTGCGGCAGTTCGACTTCGAGCCCAAGGACCACGTCCAGCTCGGCGAGGCGCTGGACATCATCGACATCCCGCGCGGCGTGAAACTGGCCGGCAGCCGAAACTACGTCCTCAAGGGCGACGGCGCCCGCCTCCACCAGGCCGTGCTGCGCCTCGCCGTCGACGTCATGGTGCGGCGCGGGTACACGCTGATGACCGTGCCCGTGCTCGTCAACGAGTCGGTCATGTACGGCACCGGGTATTTCCCGCTGGGGCGCGACCAGGCCTACCTCGCCGAACGCGACGGCCAGGCCCTCGTCGGCACGGCCGAGGTGCCCGTCACCGCCTATTACTGCGACGAGGTGCTCGACGAGGCCGCCCTGCCGAAGAAATACGTCGCCCTGTCCACGTGCTTCCGCCGCGAAGCCGGGGCCGCCGGGAAGGACACCACCGGCCTGTACCGCATCCACGTCTTCGACAAGGTCGAGCAGGTGATCGTCGGCCCGGCCGACGAGGAGATCAGCCGCCAGTTCCACGCCGAGATCGTCGCCAACGCCGAGGCGGTGCTGCACGCGCTGGAACTGCCCTACCGCGTCGTGAACGTGTGCACGGGCGACCTCGGCCAGGGGCAGGTGCAGAAGTTCGACATCGAGACGTGGATGCCCTCCCGCAAGGGCTACGGCGAGACGCACTCCGCCAGCCGGTTCCACGAATTCCAGGCCCGCCGGTTGAACCTCCGCTACCGCGACGCCAAGGCAGCGATACGGTTCTGCCACACGCTGAACAACACGGTGATCGCCAGCCCGCGCATCCTCATCTCGCTGCTGGAACTCCACCAGCAGCCCGACGGCGGCATCGCCATTCCGCCCGCCCTGCGCCCCTACATGGGCGGCCAGGAACGGATCGAACCCAAGCGGCAGGAATGATAAGTGTCAAGTGCTGGATGAGCTGGCGCTTCTCCGCGAACCCTTTCGCGGCGGGGTGCATGTCCGCGGTTGCGTCGCCTCTTCAGCCTGAAGGGCTGACAGACGACAGCCCTTCAGGCTGAAGAGCAGACACCGGCGCGCCAGGCAGGTGGGCAAAGCGGTACCGTTGTTCGTTTGCCGCACTTCGACCGGTAAGTGGTCGTGCAAGAACAACTGGACTAATTGCCTCTGGTGGAACAGGCTTTCCAACCTGTTCCGTACAGCCTGGAAAGGCTGTGCCGCCAGCAGAAATGCTTTCAGTTATCCTTGCACGGTCGCTAACCGAATCCCCAGGAACCCGGCAACGGCGCTACAGCGTCTGAATGACATATGTTAGAGAAGCTGGCGCTCCATCAATGCCCCAACTGCAAAGGGGCCTCGAAGGAGCGCCAGCTTCTCCTACTTAGCATTTCGCTATTGGCGTTCGTCGTCCGCGCCTACCAGGTATACTCAACCGTATACGTGACGACGGTCTCCTTGTCCGGCTCGACCTTGACGTCGAAGGCGATGTTCCGGGCGTCCAGTTGCGTGAACTCGTGGCTCTTGGCTGTCACGCGCCACGTGCTCCAGCGGTAGAGCGGCTCCTTGATCCGCACCGTCACCGCTTCCTTCTTGTGGTTGCGGACCTTGACCTCGAAGCTCTCGCTCATCCAGTTGCGGCTGGTCTCGACCTTGAAGTCCGTCTGCTTCCGCTCGCCGACGACGTCGAAGGCGTTGCCGATGTACAGCGACACGTCCTCGTCCTTGGGCGTGTGGTCGATCTTCTCCTCGCCCACGAATTCCATCGCCTTGTCGGCCTGGTCCTGCTTGTAGACGCGCACCTTCCCCGCCGGCAGCGGCATGCCGAGCTTGTTCTTCTCGGAGTTCCTGAACTCGATGAACACGTTGACCTTCTTCTCGCTGGTCACGCCGTAGCTGCGGTCGGTGTACCGCCCGCCGTACCACCGGAACTGCCGACCCAGCGGCTGGTACAGGTACTTCTTGTCCACCTTCACGCCCCGCGCCGGGGCGAACATCTCAAGCTGCTTCATCTCGTTGTTCGCGACCGTGCTCGGCCGCGGCAGCGTGTACATGTGGTACTCGAAGAAGGCCTTCTCCTCCATCGGGGGCGGCTCGGCGTTGACGAGCCCGCCCTTCATGAGCATTTCCCTGCCCTCTATCGGCTGCGGGGGCTGGACGCGCCGCACGTCGCCGGCG
>CAYWTX010000079.1:0-4564 GCA_964461295.1 uncultured Planctomycetaceae bacterium
CTTCCAGTCGTGGCCGTTCTGGCCGTCGATGATGAGAATGTTGACCTTGTCCGCCGCCGTCGCGGGCAGGGCGGTCGCGGCCAGAACCGCCAGACACACGAGGGACGACACGGCGCGGTGCGTCAGGGCCATGATCGGTTCCTTTCAGGTTGGGTTGCGCGACGCGTGCAACAACGATGGAACACTCCAGCGGGCAAACGGTGTCGGACACTTACTCCTCCACATGGCCTGCGGGGTGACCCCAATCGACAATCGACAATCCGCGATTCCCTTCGTACAATGCCCCAATGGACACCGCGATGAACCAGCCGAAGTCGCAGCTCGCCCCGCCGCCGACGTTCAGCTTCGTCGTGCCCGTGTACAACGAACAGGACGGGCTGAGAAACTTCCACGAGCGACTCAACGCCGTCGCCAACTCCCTCGGCGACACCTACGAGATCGTCTTCGTCAACGACGGCTCGATGGACGCATCGGGCGACATCATCGCCCGCCTGGCCGCCGCCGACCCCACTGTCAAGTGCGTGTCCTTCGCCCGCAACTTCGGCCACCAGATGGCTGTGACGGCCGGGTACGACCACGCGAGCGGCCGGGCCGTGATCTCGCTCGACGGCGACTGCCAGCACCCGCCGGAACTGATCCCGCAGATGGTGGCCCGCTGGCGCGAAGGGTTCGAGGTCGTTCGCACGATGCGCAGCGACACCGAGGGCATCTCGCCGCTGCGGCGCTGGCTGGGCCGGCTGACATACCGCGTCATCCGCTTCGCCAGCGGGGCCGACTTGACCGACCAGGCCGACTTCCGCCTGCTGGACCGAAAGGTGGTCGACGTGCTCTGCCGGCACCGCGAACACGCCCGCTTCGTCCGCGGACTGGTGCACTGGGTGGGCTTCCGGCAGACGACAATGCCCTACAGGGCGGAGCGTCGATCGGCCGGGCGGAGCAGCTATACCCTCAAGCAGCTCGCGGCGATGTCGACGGCGGGGGTATTCAACTTCTCGGTCAAGCCGCTGCGGCTGGCGTATCTGGCGGGCGGGTTGCTGCTGGCCTTGGCGGCGCTGTATGCGCTGGTGACGCTGGTGCTGTGGCCGCTGGGGCTGGCGCCCTCGCCGTGGGCGAGCGTAGCGGTGGCGTTCGCGGCGCTCTTCGGGATGCAGTTCGTGATGCTGGGCATCCTGGGCGAGTACGTGGGGCGGACGTTCGAGGAGGCGAAGGGCCGCCCGCTGTACATCGTGCGCGAGACGCTGGGCTTCGAGCCGCCGAAGGCGGCGGCGCCGACGCCGGCGGAAGTTGAGTTCGCCGAGGAGGAGGAAAAGGCGGCGGACGACTTCATCGTGTATACGTAAGGGGAGAGGTGCACGAACGGGCCCGTGTTCGCGATCGAGGAGCGCCTGGGACTCCCGGAAGGTACGCGTTCAGCCCATGCCATCGTTCCGCCCGATTGGGCATCACATGCCCGCGGCGTACCCGCTGGGGTTGCTCTGGTGCCAGTTCCACGCGTGCTCGATGATCGTCCTGAGATCGGGGTAGCGCGGGCGCCAGCCAAGTTGCCGCCTTGCCTTGGCCGATGAGGCCACCAGGCGCGCGGGGTCGCCCGGGCGGCGCGGCGCCGTTGCGGCGGGGATGGGATGGCCGGTGACGGCGCGGCAGGTGTCGATGACCTGGAGGACGGAGAAGCCCTCGCCGTTGCCGAGGTTGAAGACCTTCACGCCGCCCGGCTCGACGGCCCCCAGGGCCAGCACGTGCGCGTCGGCCAGGTCGCAGACGTGGATGTAGTCGCGGATGCACGTGCCGTCGGGCGTGTCATAGTCGTTGCCGAAGATCTTCACCTCCGCTCGCCTGCCGCCAGGCACCTGCAACACCAGCGGGATCAGGTGCGTCTCGGGGTCGTGGTCCTCGCCGATGCCGCCGGCGGGGTCGGCCCCGGCCACGTTGAAGTACCGCAGCGCGACGACGCCCAGGCCGTAAGCGGCGGCGTAGGCCTGGAGCATGTACTCCACGCACAGCTTGCTGGCGCCGTAGGGGTTGATCGGGGCCAGGCGGTCGTCCTCCTCGATCGGCACGCGCCTGGGCGTGCCATACACCGCGGCCGTCGAGCTGAATACGATCTTGCCCACGCCGCCCTTGCGCATGGCGTCCAGGAGCGTCAGGCCGATGATGGTGTTGTTGCGGAAGTACTTGTCGGGCCTGACGACGGACTCGCCGGCCTCGATGTACGCGGCCAGGTGGATGACAGCCTCGATGGAATGCTCGCCGAAGGCGGCGAGCAGGGCGGCCTCGTCAGCCACGCTGCCCTGAACGAGCGGGGCGTCGCCGACGGCTTGGCGGTGGCCCTTTTCGAGGGTGTCGAACACGACGGGCCTGTGTCCGGCCGCCTTGAGCGCCCGCACCAGATGCGAACCGACAAACCCCGCCCCGCCGGTGAGCAAAACGTTCATCGCGGAAGTCTCCTTTGCTGGAGGCGGCATTATAGAGCAGCGGGGCAAAAGGGGAAACAACCGAGGAGGACCGGGAGGAAAACTACCGAGGACGAGGAGGCGGACGAGGGCGATAGGGAGGGAAACAACCGATCACGAATCACGATCACGAACCTGGCGCTCATCGGTGTATCCCTCCCAATCCAAGCCCCGGCCCGGCGTGGCCGGGGCATCCCGGCTCGTCGTCGTCGTTCTCGTCGTCGTCCTCGGTCGTTTCCCCGTTCCCACGCTCTTGACGCTTCGCGCTCGCCCCGATAGCTTCGGGTGACTTGCCGCCGGCCGCGGGGCGTCGTACGTCGCCGCGGACGAGGGCTTTGCGAGCGTGAGATGAACCTGGTCACCGGTGCAACGGGGCTGCTGGGCAGCCACATCGTGGAAAGACTTCGTGGCGCGGGTCAGGCCGTGCGGGCCCTGGTGCGCCCGAGCAGCGACAAGTCGCTGCTGGAGAACTGGGGCGTGGAGATGGTCCCCGGCGACGTGACCGACCGCGAGAGTCTGCGAGCGGCCATGAAGGGCGTCCGGACGGTCTACCACGCGGCCGCCCAGGTGGGCGACTGGGGCCCGTGGTCGAACTTCGTGGCGGTGACGATCGAGGGGACGCGGAACGCGCTGGATGCGGCGGCCGAGGCGGGCGTGGAGCGGTTCCTGCACGTCAGCAGCATCTCGGCGTACGGGCATCCCGACGGCGAGGGGCTGGTGCTGGACGAGACGGCCCCGCTGGGCGTGAACCTGCACAAGTGGAGCTACTACAGCCGCGCGAAGGTCGAGGCCGAGCGTCTGGCGTGGGCGGCGCACCGCACCGGGCGCGTGCCGGTGACGGTGGTCAAGCCGAGCTGGCTGTACGGCCCGCGCGACCGGGCGTCGATGCCGCGGCTGATTCGCGCGATCCGCGCCGGCAAGGCCAAACTGCTGGGCGACGGCAACAACCGCCTGAACCTCACCTACGCGGGCAACGAGGCCGAGGGATGCATCCTGGCGGCCACGACCGACAAGGCCCTGGGCCAATCGTACAACCTGTCCAACGACGGGGTGATCACGCAGCGCGAGTACATCAACCGCGTGGCCGAGTGCATCGGCACCAAGCCGGTGACCCGCTGCGTCCCGTACAAGATGGCGTACGGCGCCGCCTTCGTGATGGAGATGTTCGGGCACGCCTTCGGCACGAAAGAACCGCCGCTGGTGACGCGCTACTCGGTGTGGCTGATCGGGCGGCGGTGCTTCTTCTCGGCCGACAAGGCCCGCAACGAACTGGGCTGGCAGCCGACGGTGAAGTACGAGGAAGGCATCGCGCAGTCGGTGAAGTGGTCGCTGGAGCACGCAGTGTAACACTAACTGATAAACTGATAGGAGATTTGGTTTGTTGCGTTTCGCTTGCGAAGAAGGTGTCCACAAATGCGACACGCCGGACGGAAGGCCCAACGGGGCCGCACCCGATGTCCCCGCCTCCGGAACCATGTGTTCCCATGGCTGATGGCGGAATCGATTCATCGGGGCCTGGTTCACGCCGTTGCCGGAAGTCACATAGACGAGACCGCCGCAAACGAGAGGTGAACAAGCTGTCAGCGCGTCATGCGGATGGATCCCCAGTTCCGCGGTCACCTCGTAACGCCAGATGATGTCGCTGTCCGTCGAGTCCAGCTTGAAGGGGCCATCGTTCCCATCCGCTTCGCCGCGAACCAGGACCGACGGCAAGGCGAGGCAGGCCGTGTCCTTTCGGCGAGCCTGCCTGACCTGGTTTTTCGCCGCCGCTATCGTCAGCCGGGGCCGGCAAGAGCCGCCCGACGCCGGGTCGGGCCGTTCAGACCGGCGAGACCTTCTGCAAGGAGAACGGCTGATGGGCGACTCGGCACACTCCGACTTCCCCGCCGCGCTTTGCCGAGCGCAGCGGAAGATCGAGCGATGGCGCGAACGGCGCCGCCCTCGCGCACGGATTCCGGAGGAACTCTGGCGCCAGGCCGCGGATCTCGCGTGTGCCTACGGAGTCAATCGGACGGCCTGGGCGCTGCGGCTGGATTGCTACTCGCTCAAGAAGCGCCTGCCCGCCGCGGCTGGGTCCGGCCAGCGCGGCCCGGAGTTCGTGGAGATTCTGCCCG
>CAYWTX010000080.1:0-18580 GCA_964461295.1 uncultured Planctomycetaceae bacterium
CTGCTGGCCATGGGCGGGTGCAACTCCCAGTTGCTCGAGTTCTTTATGTACGCTTCCCAGCCGGCGGAGAAGAAGGTGGAGGCCGAGACGGATGCCCTGAAAGGCAGGTCGGTCGCCATCGTCATCTACACCGACAAGCGAGTGGATTACGAGCACCCCGAGGCGCGGCTGGCGCTGTCGCTGGCGATCGGCGAGTTGCTGCAGACCAACGGCGAGGTCAAGAACATCGTCGACAGCCGGCGGGTCATCCGCTACCAGGACGACAACCTCGACTGGGACCTGAAGGGCAAGACGGATCTGGGCAAGGTGTTCGGGGCCGAGCGGGTCCTGTTTATCTCCATGGTCGAATACACGACTCGCGAGCCGGGCAGCCAGAACCTCTACAAAGGCAGCGCCATCGGCGAGGTGAGCGTGTACGACACGACGCAAACGGAACGGCAGGCTCGCGTCTGGCGCAGCAGGGACATCAGCGTCACGTACCCGGAGAAGTCCGTCGTCGGCACGTTCGCGGAGTCCGACCGCTCCGTGCGGATCAAGCTGGAACAACTCTTCTCCGAAGCGGTGGCCAGGAAGTTCTACGATCACAAGGTGCCCAATGAGTAGTCGATCCGCGTTCCTCGCGGCCGTGCCGGCTCTGGCGTTCCTGCTCGGCTCCTGCGGGCTGGCCGCATGGCCCGTCGAGGCCTTCGCCCCGCCCAAGAAGGTCAAGGCGGAATTCAAGCCGCCCGAAGGGCGCACCTTGCTGGTCTTCGTGGACGACATGGTCCGTCCGGTCGATTACGAGCCCATCAAGAGCGAACTCGCCCAGCAGATCAACGACCTGCTCATCGAAAAGAAGATCGCCGGCGGCGTCATTCCTTACCGCAACGTCATCGACCTGGCCTCCCGGCGGCCGGACTTCAATGCCCTCAGCGTCGGGGAGGTCGGGCGCGAACTCAAGGCCGACATCGTGCTGTACGTCCGCATCGACAAATTCGCGCTTCGCGACGAGGGCGGCGGGCCGATGTGGCACGGGCAGCTCCAGGTCACCGTCCGCATGGTCGACGTGGAGAACGGGTGGAACAACCGCTCGGAGGCGAGGCTGTGGCCCAAGGACAAGCCCGATGGCCACCTGATCCCGCTGGCCGAGACGCCGCCATCGACCGAGACGGCGCCCAACCACGCCCAGGAGATCACACGCGCCCTGGCGAGGAACGTGGCCGCGGAGGTCGTCAGGCCGTTCCACGATCACAAGGAATCGCGCTCAACCGCGTGGGATTGAGAAGAACTGGCGGATGCGGATCGCGGGTTGCGGAATTGCCGGACGATCGCTCTGCGATGATAAGCAGAACCTTGCAGCCGCCGCCGGATGGAACGCGGGACTTCCCATCGCGCGGAAATCCGCATCCCGCGATTCCCCCTACACCGCCACGAACTCCTCTTCCAGGTCCTGGATGACCTTGCGGTTGGCCAGTTTCGCCACCGAACCCATGCGGTCGATCAGCAGCCGGCCGTCCAGGTGATCGCACTCGTGCTGGAAGATCCTGGCGACGAAATCCTCGCCGGTTTCCTCGAACGGCTGTCCAGCCCGGTCGACGGCGCGGATGGTGACGGTCTTCTTCCGCTTGATCTTGCACGACACGTTGGGGAAGCTCAGGCAGCCTTCCTCGCTGTCCTGCGTGCCCTCGCCGGAGATGATCTCCGGATTGATGTACACGCGGCGGTCGCCGCTTTCGTACGTGGGCGACGCGACGAACATGCGGACCGTCACGCCCACCTGCGGCGCCGCAAGCCCCACGCCCCGGGCCGCGAACATCAGCTCGAGCATTCGCTCGGCCAGGGCACGCACCGCGTCATCCACCGCCGCGATGGGCGTGCACAACTCGCGCAGCCGCGGGTCAGGGTACTTCACCACCAGCAGCGACGCGATGGCTACACGATGTATTTTCTCGTCCGAAGTCATTGCGCACCATAATACGGCCGAAACGCGGGGCGAATCAACCGGTTGCGGCACAACGACCCTTCGCCCTTCCTCGCGTTCGTTTCCATCGCTTCCCATCCCCTTCGTCCCTGCTCATCGCTTCGGGTGCATGACCGTTCTTGCATCGCCCCTTCAGGCTGAAGAAACAGCCAGAGGCGGGGTGGCAACCACGGTCATACACCCCATTGTCTCCTCGCGATTGACATCGATGGCGGGGAATGTACAATCCCGGTGTACCGGTTGTCAGGAAGGCCGGGCTTTGACGGCATCCGCCAGCGAGGTCCTCGCCGGGCGGATCCCGCCACGAGCCCTGCTCTTCGAGACGGAAGCGGTTCACATCCCATGTGGAGCCGCCGCGGCCCCATCACGGCCGAGCGGACGACGGAGAGCCAGTGGACGCCGCACACCTTCAGCACTGTCAGGAGCTCATCGGCTACCCGTTCAGGGACCCCGCCCTGCTTGAGGTCGCCCTCACGCACGCGTCGGTTGCCTCCACGCGCCTGCAGAGCAACGAACGCATGGAGTTCCTTGGCGATTCCGTGCTTGGTCTGGTGGTCGTCCACGAGCTGTACGACCGCTATGGGGAACTGCTCGAGGGGGAGATGACCAAGATCAAGTCGCTGGTCGTCTCCCGCCGCACGTGCTCGGCCATCATCGAGGAGGCCGGGCTGGGCAACGTCATGGACCTCGGCAAGGGGATGCCCATGGGCGACAAACTGCCGCCGTCGGTCACCGCGGCCGTGTTCGAGTCGATCGTCGGGGCGATCTACCTCGACGGCGGGCTGGACCCGGCCCGGCGGTTCATCCTGCGGTGGATGAGCGCGCACATCGAGGATGCCTTCGCCACCGAGCACCAGCGGAACTTCAAGTCGCTCCTCCAGCAGTATGCCCAGCGGCGGTGGGGCAGCACGCCGGAATACCACCTGCTGGACGAGAAAGGTCCCGACCACAGCAAGTGCTTTGAGATCGCCGTGTCAGTGGCCGGGAGGCACTTCACCAGCGCCTGGGGCATGAACAAGAAGGACGCCGAGCAGGCGGCCGCGCTGAAGGCCCTGCAGGAACTGGGGCGGATCGAAGGTGACGGGGAACCCCCCGCGCATCGCGAGTCGGCGCAGAAGGATGCTCCTGTCCCGTAGGCCCCAAGTCGCCGCGGCGACCGTGCCCGGGGCATCCGCAAGCCAAGGCGGCAGGCGGCGGGGAGCAGGCGCCAGGAACCCAGCGAGCGCGGGCGCCGCCGACTGCGAAGCTCCTTCAGGGACGCGGCAACCACGTTCTCCGTACCGGGAAGCTTGCCGGAAGAACAAGCTGTCAGACCTGAGCAACGCATCGGACTGTCTCTGTCTGTCCCGCGGGACCGCGCCCCAACAGGCTGAGGGGTTCTGTCAGTTCCAGCGAAACGTGCAACCGACCAATGGGCCCCTTGTTCCACTCGGTGACGCCCTTGGCTCCTTTCGACACTCGCCATTTGCCAATCGGCACTGTCTTGTTTCGCACTTGGCGCGGGGCGTTTCGGCCGTAGAATATCCCGTCTGTGACCTGGGGTGAATCCAGAAGGGCTGTCGTTGTGGCGATGTTGACGGACTATGTTGCTCCCGAATCACTTCAGCGGCTCCAGGACGAGTTTGTCTCCGCACTGGGTCTGCCGCTGCGTATCTGCTCCGAAACAGGCGAGTTCCTGACGGAGAAGTCTCCTTCCGCGCTCAGCGTGTCGCTCGAACAGAACCCCTTGGCCGCGATGGCGTCGGCAAAGCTGCGCGGCGAGGCCGAAGCCGAAGGCGAGGGCGGGATCCTGCTTTCGCCGTTCGCCGCCCCCGCCGCCGACGGCAGCGTGCCCATCGAGTTGGACGGCGAGATTCTCGGCCGAATCGTCGTCGCCGATGCCCCGCCGCCCGTTGCGGCGCCGGCGCCCGTTGCGCCGGCCGGGGCGGGCAACCAGCGCCTGGTGCACCTGATGGCCGCGGTGATCGCCCGGCGGTACAACCGCCAGAAACTGCTCCGCACGCGGATCGGCGAGTTGGCGGCGCTGTATCGCCTGACGGCGGAGTTCACCTCCAAGCGCGACCTGCAGAGCGTGCTGGACCTGGTCTGTCGTACGGTGGTGGAGGTGCTGAGCGCCAAGGCGTGCGCGATCCGGCTGCTCAACGAAGACCGCACCGAGTTGGTGGCCAAGGCGGTGGCGAACCTCTCGCCGAAGTACCTGAACAAGGGGCCGGTGGCGATCTCCGCCAGCCAGATCGACCGCGAGGTGATGACCACGGGCAAGACCGTGTACATCGCCGATCTGCGGATCGACCCGCGGACGCTGTACCCGGCCGAGGCCGAGCGGGAGGGGATCGTCAGCGGCTTGTGCGCGCCGCTGACGTACAAGGGGCGCAGCGAGGGCGTGATCCGCGTGTACACGGGCGAGGTGCACGAGTTCGACTGGTACGAGCGGTCGCTGCTGGAGGCGATCGCAGCCCAGGCGGCCGCGGCGATCGTGAACTCGCGGCTGTACGAGGAGGCCGTACGCGGGGAGGAGTTGCGGCGGACGCTTCGGCTGGCGGGGGAGGTGCAGCGGCGGATGATCCCCGGCGAGCCGCCGAAACTGCCCGGGCTGGACGTGGCGGCGTTGTACGTGCCGTGCTTCGAGTTGGGCGGCGACTTCTACGATTTCCTGCCGTTGGGCGACCATAACCTGGGCGTGGCCGTGTGCGACGTGGTGGGCAAGGGCGTGCGGGCGAGCCTGCTGATGGCGTCGATACGGGCGTCGCTGCGGGCCCACGCGACCAACATCTACGACATGGCGCGCGTGATGCAGCGGGTGAACCGCGACCTGTGCATCGACACGGCCATCAGCGACTTCGCGACGATGTTCTACGGCGTGATCGACGTTCGGGAGCGGCGGTTCACGTACGCCAACGCGGGGCATCCGCCGCCGCTGCTGATACGCGGAGGGCGGTTCTGCCACCTCAGCACGGGCGGCGGCGTGTTGGGAATCGATCCCGAGGGAACGTGGAAGTGCGATACCATGATCTTCCGCCCCGGCGACGCGGTGGTGCTGTTCACCGACGGGCTGGCGGAGGCCCTGGATTTCCACGACGAGCCGTTTGGGCGCCAGCGGATCGAGCTGGCGGCCCAGACCGCCCTCCAGGCCGGGCAGTCCGCCGACGGCGTGACCAAGCACATCCTGTGGGAGATGCGGCGGTTCGTCGGCCTGCAGGCGGCGCCAGATGACTTGACTTTGATCGTGATTCGGGTTCTATAGCTGCTTACGAACCGCCTGGGTCACTGAAGTGATCAGGCTGAGTGTCCACAAACATTGAACGGCGCAAGGGAGCCAAGGACCGCATGAGTCACTTCTGCCTGCTGAGTGACCCCGACAACTACGTCGCCCACGACTGGGACCTTCTGGCCGACGAGCCCGCGCGGGCTCACTGGCTGGACCACTTCGAAAAGCACTTCTCGAAGACCATGGACCACGCCGCCAAGCAGTACGGCCGGTCGGTCGCCAGCCGTATCCAGGCGGCGCGGCAGGAATTCAGCGCAGCCATGCAGCGGCTGCGCGAGAACCCCGCCGGCCAGGACGGCAAGCTTGACATCATCACGCTGGACCGCATGCGCGGGCAGACCCTCCGCAGGTTCAAGCTCAATGATCCCTTCGCGTACATCAAGGCGCGTGAGAACGACGCGGCCGTGAAGATGTACCCCGAGGTCGTGCTTCGCCTGCGATCGCTGAGCAACGCGGAGAAGTGGCTGCATCTGGTGGAGTGCGTGTTCGCGGGGAACATCTACGACATGGGCGCGATGGAGGTGATGCACCTGGCCGACGAGAAGGCCGACTTCGTCACGCTGATCGACCAGATTCGCCCCCGCCCCTGGCTGGTGGACGATTACGACCGCCTCGCCGCCGACCTGCTGACCGCGCCGCCCACCAAGTGGGCCAAGGCCATCGTCTTCGTCGACAACGCCGGCAGCGACTTCGTCCTGGGCCTCATGCCGTTCGTCCGCGAACTGGCGCTGGGCGGCACGCACATCGTCCTGGTCGCCAACGAGACGCCCTCGCTCAACGACATGACCGTCAACGAGACCATCTCCGTCGTGGAGCGCATCGCGGCCGACGACCTGCACCTGCTGGCCCTGATCGACGCGGGGATGTTCGAGGTGGTCTCCAGCGGCAGCGACATCCCGCTGATCGACCTGTCGCAGGTGTCCGACGAACTGAACACGGGCGCCGACGGCGCCGACCTGGTCATTCTGGAAGGCATGGGCCGGGCCGTCGAGAGCAACTTCGACGCGAAGTTCAAGGTGGACGCGCTCCGCCTGGCGATCCTGAAAGACCAGGCCGTGGCCACGCGGATGGGCGGCAATCTGTACGACTGCGTGTGCAAGTACACGCCCATCGGGTAGCGCCACCCCCACGCCGAACGAACGGAGCTGTCAAGTCCTGAGAGGTTGTGAAAGAACCGCGGAAGCGGCCTTGCTTCCTCTTAGCCCCGAAGGGGCGTCGAGGGTTTAGCCGGGGGCGTAAGCCCCCGGTATACAAGCAATTAAGCATAGAGCCCCGAAGGGGCGACAGACAGCGTCCAGAGCGAGCAGACCCGCGAGTTTCGATTCTTTCACAAGCTCTGACTCCAGGTTGTCACTTCCGTTCCCTGTGTACCCATCCACGGGGGATTGATCATCCGCTGCCGCTGGGTGCCCTCATTGGCTCTTGCACGGCCGGCGCGGCAGCGGCAAACTACCTGCCCACAAGGAGACCGCCATGGCCAACGACTACGACCTGGTAACGTTCGGCGAGGCGATGGTTCGCCTCTCGTCGCCCAACTACATGCGTCTCGAGGCGTGCTCGCGGCTGGACGTCTCGGCTGGCGGGGCCGAGTGGAACGTCGCCGTCAACTGCGCGTCGCTGGGCCTGAAGGCCGCCTGGGTCAGCCGCCTCGTCGACGTCTGGAGCGGGAGGCTCATCGCGCAGGCCGCGGCCGCTCGCGGCGTGGACGTCTCCAACGTCGTGTGGACGAAGTTCGACGGCATCGGCAAGGTCCGCAACGGCTTCTACCACCTCGAGACCGGCGTGGGCCCGCGCGCCAGCGCCGTCTTCTACGACCGCGCCAACACCGCCGTCAGCCAGATGTCCGCCGACATGGTCGACTGGAGGGCCCTGCTGGCGCGGACGCGATGGCTGCACGTCAGCGGGATCACGCCGGCCTTGTCGCCGACGCTGGCCGCCACGACGGTCGAGGCCTTCGGCATCGCCCGCCAGTGCGGCGTGACAACCAGCTACGACCTGAACTTCCGCGGCAAGCTGTGGACGGCTGCGCAGGCCCAGGAGACCAACGCCCAGGTCGTCCCGCACGTCAGCGTGCTGATCGGCAACGAGGAGGATTTCGAGAAGTGCCTGGGCTTCAAGGCCGAGGGCACCGACCAGAGCTACTCGGCCCTGGACCCGGAGAGCTACAAGCAGGTGGTCCGTCGCGTGGCGGCGAAGTACCCCAACGTGCGGATGGTGGGCACCACGCTGCGCAACGCCAAGACCGGCCTGCTGAACGACTGGCGAACGCTGCTGTACGACGTGAAGGCGGACACGTTCCACCTCAGCCGCATCTACGAGAACCTGGAGATCGTCGACCGCGTCGGCGGCGGCGACAGTTTCTCGGCCGGACTGGTCTACTCGCTGCTGGCGGGCAGACCGGCGGCAGAGGCGAACGAGTTCGCGGCCGCGTATTCGGCCCTGGCCCACACGTTCCCCGGCGACGCCAACTGGGCGACGAAGGAAGAAGCGGAGAAAGCCGCCAAGGGCGGCGGGGCGCGGATCGCGAGATAGAAGGGGGTTGGCTAGTATCATCGGGAGATACTACCATGGGGAAGCACAGGAAGGTCATCCAGGCAATCTTTGGGGACCCGGTGCGGGCGAACATCAACTGGAGTGACATCGAGTCATTGTTCCGACACTACGGCGCAGAGATCAGCGAAGGCAGCGGCTCCAGGGCCAGAGTCGTCCTGAACGGTATCCGGGCGGTCTTCCACAGGCCGCACCCGCAAAAGGAAACGGACAAGGGCGCCGTGCGGTCTGTAGGAAAGTTCCTGCTGGAGGCGGGAGTGAAATCATGATGCAATACAAGGGATATGTCGGGAAAGTGGAATTCGATGCTGAGGCAGGCATCCTCCACGGCGAGGTGATCGGCATTCGCGACGTGGTGACCTTCCAGGGATCGTCGGTCAAGGAAATCGAGAAAGCCTTTCGGGATTCGGTTGATGATTACCTCGCTCTCTGCAAGGAACGTGGCGAGCAACCCAATCGACCTTGCTCCGGCAATTTTGTCGTCAGAGTGAGCCCCGAACTTCACCGCAGAGCGAGTCTCGAGGCCAGCGCACGGGGAGAGAGTCTCAACGCTTTGGTGGTCGATTGCCTGAGCAAGGAAGTGGGCGAAGAAGCCAGGAAACTGACGGCAAGACAGCCGACCAGGCGGTCTCGGATTCGCATGGAGGGCTGAGCCCTCACAGCATGGCCGGCGGCGCGGTTTCTTTCGGTCTCCGCAGACGCTTGACTAGCGCCCAGATGCACAGGCCCAGGCCACCCAGGAAGCCCGCGCCGTACGCGGCCAGGTGAGCCCACAGGGCGGCCAGGAACAGCACGTGCCGATCCCGCGCCACCCGCCAGGACAACGGCTCCACCAACCACACCACATCCGCCTTCGCGGCGAAGTACCCCGCCACCCCGGCCGCCAGCGACACCACCGCCATCACGCTCAGCAGCAGCGCAATCGGCCGAACCAACTGCCGCGCCGCCAGTCGATTGCGATTGCCGGTCCTGCACACCAGCGCCAGCGGCACGCCAAGGATCAGACCGACCCACCAGGTCGCCAGCACGCCCCAGCCGAACGCCAGCAACGTCGGCGATGACGTTCCGATCGGCCGATGGCCAACCGTGAAGTACTCCACGCAGACGCGGGCAGTGACCTGATCCTGAGCAATGCCGTATACGCACGCGGAGATGATGCAGAGGGCGATGATCTTGATGATCTCCATGCGGAGGAAGATACCTGTTCGCGCGGAACGGAGCAACCCCGTGACGACATGCTCAGGCAACTCGTTGGCGACGTAAACGATGCCGCAGTGGTGTGCGACCGGGCCGGCACGGCCCGGCTCCGTTCGGGAAGAGCAGAGGCGCGGTTCCGCGGAAGGAACGGAGCCGGGGCGTGTCGTCCCGGTTGGCTTCTGAAGGGATGACGCTCTCGCGCGCTTTCCTCTCGCCCTTGTCGCCACCGGCGTTCTGTCGTATACTTCTCCCCCAATCCAAGGAGCACCGCCATGAAGACATTCCAGGGCACGCTGGTCGCACCGGCGGACGCGCGGTTCGCCATCGTCATCAGCCGGTTCAATGAGTTCGTCACCAGCAAGCTGCTGGGCGGCTGCGTCGATGCCCTCACGCGCCACGACGTCGGCGAGGACCGGATCGAGGTCTTCTGGTCCCCGGGCAGCTTCGAGGTGCCCCTGCTCGCCCAGAAGATCGCCGCCACCGGCCGCTACTCCGCCGTCATCTGCCTCGGCGCCGTCATCCGCGGCGGGACGGACCACTACCAGTACGTCGCCAGCGAGGCCGCCAAGGGCGTGGCCATGGCGTCCCTGCACACCGGCGTGCCGTGCATCTTCGGCATCCTCACGTGCGACACGGTCGAGCAGGCCGTCGACCGGGCCGGCGCCAAGAGCGGCAACAAGGGCGCGGACGCCGCCCTGGCCGCCATCGAGATGGTGAACCTCATCGGGCAGATCCCCGCGGGGAAGACGAAGTAGCAGCGATGCCCTGGACGGAATCTGACGGAGCCGGGGCGTGTCGCCCCGGTCGGCTTCAGACAGGCGCCGCGCCCAAACCCGGTCGGCTAGGAGCACCCCAACCCGTGAACCCACGCCATCGCGCAAGACGCCTCGCGCTCCAGGGCCTCTGCTGCCTCGACGTCCAGGGCGAGCACGTCGCCGACCTCGTCCTCAACTTCGTGCGCGAGAGCCGCGAGCTGCCGACCGTCCTGGCCGCGGCCGAGGGCCTCCTGCTGGACACCTGGGCCGACCGCGCCGCTTGCGATGAGCTGCTGGCCCGCCACGCCCACCATTGGGACCTCGCCCGCCTGGCCCTGGTGGACCGCAACATCCTGCGCCTGGCGGCGTACGAAATGCGAACCGCCGCCGCGCCGCTCAAGGTCGTCATCGCCGAGGCCCTGCACCTGACGCAGGAGTTCTCCTCGGCCGAAAGCGCCCGCTTCGTCAACGGCGTGCTGGATGCCGTGGCGAGGGAGATCGGCGGCCCCAAAGAGGGTTAGCAGGGATACAGGGGATACAGGGGATAGGAGATTAGAGAAGGAGAAGAAAGATGCCCGCGCTGCCTTACGACGACATCACTTATCGGATCATAAAGTGCGCGTTTCGGGTGCAGAACACGTTGGGGTGCGGATTCCTGGAAAAGGTGTACGAGAACTCCATGATGGTCGCCCTTCAGACAGAGGGGCTTGAGGCTGCGCAGCAGATCCCGCTTCGCGTACACTTTGACAGCGTACTCGTGGGCAACTATCAGGCCGACATCATCGTCGCCAATACAGTGATCGTCGAGATCAAGGCAACGGAAGAGAATCCGCCGATTTACCAGGCACAGATACTGAACTACCTGAAGGCCACGGGCATCCCCGTTGGAATGCTGCTGAATTTCGGCCAGCCGACGCTATATTACCGGCGATGGATGCTGCGTGAAGGACGAGTGTTCTCTTTCTGAATCCTCGTCTCCTATCCCCTGCATCCCCTGCATCCCTGCTAACTCTCTTTCGGAGAAGCAATGGCGTTATTTCGCAAAGCAATCGAGAAACTCGCTAAGGGACTCGCCAAGACGCGTGACCGGCTGGCCGGCACGCTCAAGAGCCTGCTCAACGGCCGGGCCATCAACGACGCCACGCTGGACGAACTGGAGTCAACGCTCATCCAGGCCGACATGGGCGTCAAGACGGCCGCCAAGATCCGCGAGGACCTCCAGCAGGCATCCAAAGACAAACGCATCGCCAAGGGCGATGACGTCATCGCCTTCCTCAAGGCCGATCTCAAGCAGCTCTGGCCGCCGGCCGACCGGTCGGTCCACATGGCCCCTTCGGGCCCGACGGTTATCCTCATCGCGGGCATCAACGGCAGCGGCAAGACCACGTCGGTCGCCAAACTCGCCTGGCACTTCAAGAGCCAAGGCAAGAAGGTCTGCCTCGCCGCGGCGGACACGTTCCGAGCCGCCGCCGTCGAGCAACTCACCATCTGGGCCGATCGCATCGGCGTGGACATCGTCAAGGGTGCCGGCACGGACCCGGCCGCCGTCGTCTTCGACGCCTGCCAGGCCGCCACCGCTCGCGGCGCCGACGTGCTGCTGGTGGACACGGCCGGTCGGCTTCACACGCAGGACAACCTGATGCGGGAACTGACGAAGATCCGCAACGTGGTGTCGCGGAAGATCGAGGGTTCGCCCCACGAGGTGCTGCTCGTGCTGGACGCCACGACCGGGCAGAACGCCATCAACCAGGCCAAGGCGTTCACCCAGGCGATCAACGTGACGGGGATCTTCCTGGCCAAGCTGGACGGCACGGCCAAGGGCGGCATCGTGGTGGCCATCCGCAACGAGGTGAGCCTGCCGGTGAAGTTCATCGGCATCGGCGAGAGCTACGAAGACATCGAGCCGTTCGACCCCGACCAGTTCGTGGAAGCCCTGCTGAGCTAACCTGATTCGATGCCGGTTCGTCCGGAATTCCTTTGACAGCCCCCTTCGGCATGCATATTCTACCTGCCGTAGACGGCAACACTTCGCCCTGAGTTGGGGCAGCCCTGTAACCACAAGACAAGGAGACCACGGATGAGCCAGTTTCCTCCCCCTCCGGTGCCTGGAGCGCCCGCCGGCATGCCCGTCAAGCCCCACCGGGGCGGCATGATCCTCGCCTTCGGCATCATCGGCATCCTTTGCTGCTTCATCTTCGCCATCCTGGCCTGGGTGATGGGCAAGAACGACCTGAAGGAGATGGCCGCCGGCCGCATGGACCGCACCGGCGAAGGCATGACCAAGGCGGGCAAGATCATGGGGATGATCTCCGTGATCCTGGCCATTGTCGGCATCGTGATCTGGACCATCCTGCTGATCGCCGGAGTCGCCACCTTGAACTTCAGTGCGAACGCCGGCAGCTAACCGGTCCATCGAGTCGCATTCAGGCGGAAGCGCCCGGCCTCGCGAACTTCGCGGGGCTGGGCGCTTCCGCTTTTCGCATTCTGGTAGCTGACGCCAGCTTCGCCCGCGCCCCGCGTCTGCGCCCCGCGTCTTGACGCGCCTCTCGCCAATCCGTACCCTCGCTCTCCATGAGCACCGCCAACAACGCCTTCCGGAAGAACTTCCATTCCGCCTTTGGGCGCGCGCCGGCCGCCATCGTCCGCGCCCCCGGGCGGGTCAATCTCATCGGCGAGCACACCGACTACAACGACGGCTTCGTCCTGCCCATCGCGATCGAGCGGCAGACGCTCGCGGCGGTCGCGCCTCGCGAAGATTCGACCGTCCTGTTCCGCTCGATGGAGAAGGTGGGCGAGGACGACCAGATAGATCTCGCCGCCGCCATCGCCCCCGGCCCGCACAAGTGGGCAAACTACTGCCGCGGCGTCGCCGCGGGTCTCAAGGCTCACGGCATCGTTTTGCGCGGCTGCGACATCCTCTTCACCAGCAACGTGCCGCTGGGCGGCGGGCTGTCTTCGTCGGCCTCGCTGGAAGTGGCCGCCGCGCTGGCCCTGCTGGCGGCGGCCGCCGCTGTGGGTGCGCTGGGCGATCACGAATTGGCGCTGCTGTGTCAGAAGGCCGAGCACGATTTCGCCGGCGCGCCCTGCGGCATCATGGACCAATCGATCTCCATCATGGGCAGAACGGGACGGGCCTTGCTGTTGGACTGCCGCAACGGCGAAACTCGCCTCATCCCGTTCAGCGACCCCGACGTAGTGCTCCTGGTAGCCGACACGCAGGTGAAACATTCCATCGCCGATGGCGGATACGCCGCGCGGCGGCAGCAGTGTTACGCAGCCGCGGCAAAGCTCGGCGTCAAGGCGTTGCGCGACGCGAGCGATGCGGCGATGGATCGGGCGGCCGCCGAGGGGAAGCTTGCGGGCAAGGAACTGATGCGAGCCCGGCACGTCGTGGGCGAGATGCGCCGCACGCTCCAGGCCGTTGGGGCGATGGAGAGCGGCGACTACGGCCGAGTCGGCGAGTTGATGTACGCGTCGCACGCCTCGCTACGGGAGGATTACGAGGTAAGCTGCGAGGAACTGGACGCCATCGTCGAGCTGGCCCGAAACTGCAAGGGCGTGTACGGCGCGCGGATGACCGGCGGCGGCTTCGGTGGCTGCGGGATCATCCTGGCGGCAGCGAAGAGGGCGAAGCTCGTGAGCGAGGCGATCACGTCGGGCTTCGCCCGGCGTTTCGGTCGCCGCTGCCCGATCTTCGCGACCCGCGCCGCCGACGGCGCGGGCGTGGTGGGATAGGCGCGATCCTGAGTGTTTCCCCGCATTTGGACAGTGAGGATATGCCCACGGGACGCCCGGGACCGGGATGCCCACGGGACGCCGCCCGTGGGCTTGGAGAAGAGGTTGGGCACTTTCCCATCGGAGCCCACGGGCGGCGCCCCGTGGGCATCTTGGGCGAGCGTATGAGCGCGTGGAACTCCTGGTATCACGTGACGGGGGGGGCATATGGCACGTGGTTACGCGGCGACGAACGCGGATGGCGCGACAGAAAGCACAAGACTCATGTCGAAGGGGACTACAAGAATCCGCCGCCCGAAGGCGAGTTCGACGCTCTTCTGGAACACGTCCAGCACTCGATGAAGTGCCCGCCCACGAAGCTCACGCCTGCGGAGCGAAAGGTGGGCGGACAGGCGATGGTCGAGAAGTTACTGGAGCAAGGGGTCGAAGTGCTGAGCTTCTCGCTCGACGCCGTACACTACCACTTCCTGTGCCGACTTCCGCCAAGCCCTGGTCGAGACGTCGTGGGCAACGCAAAACGCCACGCGTACTACGAGCTCGTCGCAGGCAAACAGGCGAGGAAGATCTGGGCGAAACGCTGTCGCATCAAGCCCATCAAGGACCGCGAGCATCAGGTAAACGTGTACGAGTACGTGCTCAAGCACAGGAAGAAGGGCGCATGGGTCTGGTGGTACACCCAGGGCGTCTACTGGAAGAGCGGTCTGTGAGGATACTCCCTCCCTCCCTCCCTCCCTCCCCTCCAAGCCCACGGGCGGCGTCCCGTGGGCATCTGTTGTCATTCGTTCCACCCCACGGGCGGCGTCCCGTGGGCATCTGTTGTCATTCGTTCCACCCCACCGGCGGCGTCCCGTGGGCATCCCGGTCCCGGCGCCCCCAATCCATGGGCACTCCCACCTCCAGTTCGCGTATAATTGCGCGTGTCAGGATCAAGTGACTTCGCAACCCGCTGAGGAGCACCACAACCCACAGATGTCCGAACTGAACCGAACCGACCTCGCCGTCCGCCAGGAACGAGTCCTGCTGGTGTCCGTGATCCTTCCCGGGTCCAAGGCGGACCCGCAGGATCCGTTGGGGGAACTTCGCAGCCTGGCCCGCACGGCCGGCGCGCAAGTCGTCGATGAGATGGCGCCGAAGCGCCCCGCGCCGCATCCGGGCCTGTACGTTGGCACGGGCAAGGCGCAGGAGATCGCCGACCGTGCGGCCGCGTGCTCGGCCGACGTGGTCATCTTCGACAACGACCTTTCGCCGGGGCAGATCCGCAACCTGGAGGAGATCATCCATCACAAGATCCTCGACCGCAGCGAGTTGATTCTGGACATCTTCGCCCAGCACGCCAGCAGCGAGGCCAGCAAACTCCAGGTGGAACTCGCCCAACTCGAGTACACGTACCCGCGTCTGCGGCACATGTGGAGCCATCTGGATACGCTTGCGGGCGGGGCGGCCACGGCGGCGTCGGGCGTCGGCGGCATCGGCACGCGAGGGCCGGGCGAGAAGCAGATTGAGATCGACCGCCGCCTGGTCAAGACGCGCGTCGCCCTGCTCAAGCGCCAGATCGAGGCCGTCGACCGGCGCAAGATGCGCGAGGTGCGTGCCCGCAAGGGATCGTTCTGCGTGTGCCTGGTGGGCTACACCAACGCCGGGAAGAGCACGCTGATGAACCTGCTGACCGGGGCGGACACGTTCGTGGCCGACATGCTCTTCGCGACGCTGGAGACCAAGACGCGCAAGTGGGAGATCGGCAACGGGCAGACCGTGCTGCTGAGCGACACGGTCGGCTTCATCCGCGATCTGCCCCATCACCTGGTGGCCAGCTTCCGCGCCACGCTGGAAGAGGCCATCCACGCCGATCTGCTGCTGCACGTCGCCGACGCCTCGCACGGGCGCGTGGACGAGCAGATCGCGGCCGTCGACGGCGTGCTGGAAACGCTCGGTTGCGACCGATCGAAGGTGCACCTGGTGCTGAACAAGACTGATCGCATCGTGGACCCGATGCTGCACACGGTGCTGGCCCGCAAGTACGCGGAGGCGAAGTTCGTATCGGCGAAGACGGGTATGGGCGCGGCCGAACTGGCCGAGGAAGTGCAGCGGCGCGCGGGCGGGGTGCCGGTGCGCGTCCGGCTGGAAGCCAACTGCGCCAACGGGCGGCTGATGCAGTACATCGCCCGCCACGCTCGCGTGGACAACCAGAGCTACCAAGGCGCCATCGCGACGATTGAGGGCACGATGACGACCGGTCACGTGAGCGGCCTGGGCGCGTTCGGCGGCGACGTGAGCGTGGTGGCGCACGCACCGTGAGCGTGCAGCACGGCAGCTTCGGCAGCGAACTGATCGACCGCATCCGCGCCGGCGGCGGCGCGTGGAAGCTGCCCGGCGGCGAAATCCGCCTGCCCGCGGCGTTCGGCTTCTGCCGCGGCGTCAACCGGGCGCTGGACATGCTCGACAAGGCCGTCGACGAAGGCCTTCGCGATGGCCGGCGGCTGTTCCTGCTCGGGCAGATCATCCACAATCCATGGGTGAACGACTACTTCGAGCGGCGGGGCGTGCGCCTGCTGAGCGGCGCGGAGGTCGCCCGCCTGGAACAGCACGTCACGGCCGAGGACTACGCGGTGATCCCCGCCTTTGGCGTTGACCCGGCCGTGGATCGCCGGCTGCGGGCAATCCGCTGCCGCGTGGTGGACACAACCTGCGGCGACGTGCGGCGGCTGTGGCTGTGGGCCGAACGCGCCGCCGGCGACGGCTACGGCGTGTTGATCTTCGGCCGGGCCGACCACGACGAGACGATGGTGACCAAGTCTCGCCTGGCGGAGGTCGGCGGGCGATACGTGGTGGTGGGCAGCTTGAGCGAAACCGACGCGTTTCGCGACCTTCTCGTCGGCAAGGCGACCGCCGAGGAGTTCCACAAAGCATTTCCGCCTTCGGCCAGCAACGCCGACGATCTTTCCTCCTTCGAGCGCCTCGCCCAGGTCAGCCAGACAACGATGCTCTACAACGAGACCCTAGCCGTGCGGAACCGCATCCGGCGTGCCTTCGACAAGCGTTTCGGGCGGGAGCAGGCGGCGGGGCGCGTCAGCTTTCAGCCGACGGTCTGCCGGGCCACGCAGGCGAGGCAGAACGCGGCTGTGGAGGTCTGCCGCGACGGGTGCGACCTGGTGTTGGTGGTGGGGGGGTTCGGCTCTTCCAACACGCGGCACCTGTACGAACTGGCCCGCCGGCACGCGGGGGCCGCGTACTTCATCGAGGACGCCGCCGCCGTAGGCTCGGCGGAGGAGATCCTGGCGTATGACGCCGCCGGGGGCGGCGCGGCCACGATTCGCGACTGGTTGCCCGCGCGCCGCCCGCTTCGCGTGGCGATCCTGGCCGGCGCCTCCAGCCCGGAGATCGTTCTGGGCCAGGTGGTCGAGAAGATGGCCGGGTTCCTGAGGTGAACGGGGGCGCTTTGCGGCAAGCCCATGCTCGTGGCGATTGGCGAAGGGGGTCGCCGTCACTCGCAACGGGCCGAAGAACCCACGTCGCTGCGCCATCGCGTTCCGCGCGGCGCCGGCGGTGCGGCCAGCAGCGTGCGGCGGGCCAGCGCGCGGATTTGTTCGATGTCGAACGGCTTGTAGACGACGGGCAACCGGGCGCGTGCCAGCAGGCGAGTTCCTCGCCGGCTGAACTGGTCGCCGGTGATGACGATGGTGCGGGTCAGCACGTCGGGCCGGGCGCGGCGGAGCAGCCGCAGCAGGTCCCACCCATCGGGCTTGGGCATGCACAGGTCCAACAAGACCAGATCGAATTGCCCCACGGTCAGCGGGATCGTGGCGGCCTTGCCGGAGTGCACGGTGGCGACGCGGGCTCCGCATTCGCGGAACACATCCCCCAGCAGATCAGCCACCTGGGGCGAATCGTCCACGATCAGCACCTTCGCTCCGGCCAGGCCGTTGCGTACGTCACTCAACATAATGGTTTCCGCCATCGGGCTCTGCGCCCGCGTTGCCGGTACGAAGCAGCCCACGAGGCGCCGCCGCCCACGTTCGATCCGCTTCCGCTATGGCAGCTTCCTCGTCTGGGCCACGTACCGGCGTATACGAGCAAGCATGCTCTTGTGTCGCAGGCATACGGCGCACTCGCTGACGCTCAGAACGGCCGCAATCTCGCGGAACGTGAGCTTGTCGAAGTAGTACAGCATCAGCAGGCGACGTTCCTCCTTCCGCAGCCGCCGCAGCACCGCCGCACAGAAGTCTCGCGCCTCCAGTTGCCGCATCGCCGCATCCGACGTCGGGTCCTCCGGATCCTGCACGCCGTCGCCGTCGCCGGAACACCGACCCAGGGAGACCGTCGGCCGGTGGCCGGGGCGCCCGCGGCGGCGCAGCACCTGCGCGTGGCGCATCTCGTCCACCGCCAGGTAAGACGCCTTCAGGATCGCGTACTGCCGGAAGTCGGTTCCCCGGTCCGGCTGGTACTGCTCGGCAGCTCCGGCCAGGCCCAGGGCGGCGTAGCCGAGCAGATCGCCCATCTCCAGCCACGGGTAGCGGCGTTTCAAGCGGCGGGCGACCAGCGTGCTCAGCGGCCACTCGGAGTCACGCGAGTGATGTCCAGATGTGGAGAGATCGCTATACATAGCCCACCACCCCGTCTCGCGCCCCAGAAGGTAACTCGGAACTGAATTGACGCAAACCGCTCGGCAACGGCAAGGTCATTATCGGACCGGGCTCCCTGCTTTCCTGTAGGTGGAAGTCCCCATTCGCGGGAATACGCATCCTGGGCCATGGGGCCGGCAAGGGCGATTCCCGGCTTGGATTTTCTAACTCTGTGTGTTTTCGTGAGTTGCGATCACCTATCAGCCTCACGCGCCCCTGCGATGGGTGTTTTGTCTCATTCTGGTCTGGGCTGTTGATTTCCCAGAAGTTGCTGCAAGGGGCGGTTGGTCGTGAAGCGGCCCGGCCGATTCGCCCTCACCGGCGCGGCGGAGGTCGTCTCGGCAGTTCCTGGTAACAACGTTCCAGGCCGAAAACGTTGTCAAGGCCCAGTAGAAATGTCCGCTACTTCGCCCCAGTAGAAATGTCCGCTCGGCTCCGGCGACACTTGTACGATTGTCGCCATGGATGGGAGGAGGATGGACGTTTGGGTTCATTG
>CAYWTX010000081.1:0-9798 GCA_964461295.1 uncultured Planctomycetaceae bacterium
CGGCGGTCGCGCCGGTCGATCCGGCGGCCGTGCCCGCCGACGTGCCCGTCGTGAAATTCGACAGCGGCGCGACGATCGACGGCTGGCTTGTGACGGCGCCGGTTGCCGAGAAGGCGGGCGCCGCCGCCGGCGACGCGCCGCCACTGTCCGGCGTCCCACGCCCGGGCGACGAAGCGACCCTCGCCGGCCGGAGGGCCAGGTTCGCCCCGCTCGATCCCAAGCTCATCTCCAGCGTCACGAGCTATCACAATGACGGCAGGCTGGACGACTGGCAACTCCGCGTGACCACTCGCCGGATCGACCTGGCGCGCCTCGCCGGCGAACAGAAAGGCACAGCCGTGTGCCTGTTCACCGTGCTGGACAACCCGCGGCAGCGCGTGGCGTATCCGACGATGGAAAGGCCCGGCATGGAGGTCTGGCTGAGCGGGCGCAGAATCGAGCCCTGGCAGCCTGTGTCGCTGCCGGCCGGACTGATTCCCCTGGCGGTCGTGGCCCGGCCAGACTACTTCCGCCCGCAGCCGCCGCAGGGCCCGGTGGATGTGGCGGCCGCGGTGGCCGCCGGGGCCGCAACCGACGTCTGGCCGAAGGCCTGGCGCGTGATCGGCCCGCTGACCGAAGCCGGGGGCGGCTTGGACGACGCACAGCTCGCTGCCATGCCGGACAAGATCGTCGTCAACGACAAGCCCTGCACGGCCCGCGACCTGCCGCCCACCAAGGACCACATGGCGGACCTGGCGGCCCTGCTGGCGGCCGGAGCCGACCAGCCGCCCGCCGACGCCATGGCGTACTGCTTTTCCGCCATCGACTTGCCCGCCGACGGCCGGCTGGTGGTGAACGCCTCGGCCGACTGGTTCATGGCGTGGTACGTCGACGGCAAAGCGGTCTTCAACACGCTGTACGGCGGAAACCGGGCCGCCGGCAACCTGCTGACGGCGCACACGTTCAGCGTCGACCTGGCCAAGGGCAGGCACGTGCTGTGCGTGCTCGTGAAGCCGGGCAGCAAAGGCTGGTCGATCACGTCGCTGGGCGCTCTGGCGACGAACGACGCCGACTCGTTGCACGTGAAGTACCCGGCCGGTAAGGGGCTGGGCGGCGGGCAGCGGGAGTATCGGGCGGCCCCGGCCTTCGTCGAAACGGAGGACCCGACCAAGGTCCGCGCCGTCTGGCTGGGCCAGATACGCGATCACAAGGCGCTGCTGGAACGTATCGCCGGCTCGCTGAGCGGCACAGAGCACGCCAAGCGGGCACGGAACTACCTGGACCGGATCCCGTAACCCTTCGCGCCGCGGCGGGCGAGTTGCGCACAGTGCAAGCACGGCGCCAGGCTACTTGCCGCCGGCGGCAAACTCCGCCAGGCGCCGGCGGTCGGAGTCGGTCAGGATCTCCGAGCCGTGCGACGCCGCGTTGCAGTCGGCCCATACGGCGATGCGGCGAAACTCCTCGGCCGAGAGCTGCACGCCGTAGTGGCTCTTGTTCAGGTAGCCAAGCAGTCTGGATCCCATGGCCCCGAACTTGCCGGGCAGCGTGCGCGACGGCTCGAACGGCATGGGCGACACGTAGAACGGCACATATTTCTTCGCCGTGGCGACTGTCATCGCGGGGGCTTTCTTCTGCGCGTGACAGGCATTGCACCTGGCGTCGAAGACCGGCTGAACGAGAACCTGCACGTTCAGCGGGCGCGAGCCGGCGACCTCGGGCGTCAGTTCCGACGGCTCGCGGCGAAGCGCCAGCGGCACGCCCGTGGGCGTCCCGGGCGCGCGGTACCGCCGCTCGTGGCAGCCCTGGCACACCAGCCGCTGGCCCGGATGAACGTACGTCGCCGACCGCATCGACTGCACCGCCAGCCCGCGATCGTCCAGCGCCTGGAAGAAGACGGCCATGTCCGTCGGGGCGTAGAACAAGGCGCTGCCGTCGGCCTCCACCGGCACGGTGCCGACCGCCTCGCGAATGTTCGTCCGTCCCGTGCCGGAGGTGCAGGTGCCCCCGACGCGGTTGGGCTGCGGGAGGACCTGCACGACCCGCAGCGACGTGATCTTGACGTCCCGCGGCCAGGCCAGCAGCGAATCGTAGACGTTCACGAGGGCCACGGTCGCCCGCGGCGCCGCCGCGCGCATGGCCGGCGAACCGGTCACCGGCCGCCCGGTCGCTGTCTGGTGCGGCGTCAGGGCCGGCATCGGCCTTGCGCGCAGCGGGATCGGGCGCATCGCCGGCACGTCCGGGCTGGCGTACACCAGGTGCCGCTCGCCGAAGGCGTCGATCAGGTAGAGGTCCCCGTAGTTGGAGGCCAGGTACTGGTTCTCGCTGAGCGGCCAGGCAGTCGTCCACGTCCCCCCGCTGCCCGCCCGGCTCCCCTCGGCCTCCGGCCAGGCGGCTTCCGGGGTCAGCCGGCGAAGCTGCGACGTGGCGTCGTCGTCCTCCACGTCGGGGTTCAGCACCACCAGCGAGCCATAGGCCTGCCCGTGGTGCGGCGCTGCCGTCGCCACGTACTTGTTCGAGCCGGGGATCGCGTGGACGTGCATCTCCATCCAAGGCCGGCCGTGAAGCGCCGACGACGACGGCGGGTAGTTGCCGTGGATGGCGCGCGCGTCGCGCCCGTCGACGGTGGTCACCCACGGATGGTGGGCCTGGTTGGTGCCGCGGTCCACGTAGTCCCAGCGGGTGTAGACAATCAACCCTTCGTTGGTCACGCTGGGGTGCCACTCGTTGCTCTCGTGCCAACTCAGGAACGACAGGTCGCCGCCGTCAGGCCCGATGGAGGTCAGCGTGTACGACGGGTTGTCGCGCCCGCCGTGGCACCGCCCGTAGCCGCCGCGCCGCTCCGACACGAAGCAGATCCGCCCGTTAGGCAGCCAGCATGGGTCGAAGTCGTTCAGGTCGCCGTCAGTGAGCTGCACCAGATCCGTGCCGTCCACGTTGATCCGATACAGGTGAAAGCATTTCTCCACGCCCCAGCCCGGACGGTCCGGCAACTCCGCCTTGCCGCACTCGCTGTAGGCGAAGGCGATCACCTTGCCGTCGAACGACAGGTCGCACAGCAGCGGCGAGCCGCCCTGGAGCTTACGCCCCTTCAGCCGCCCGCTGCGCACCTCCGCATTGGCCAGCAGGTCAACCAGCTTCGGCTCCGGCCCCAGCGCGCCCCGCAGCACGTACAGCCCGCCGCCCGGCACGGCATGCTTGCCCAGGAACTGGTCGCACATGTGGTTCAGCCGGGCGCGGTTCCGCTTGATGAACACCAGCGAGTCAAAATCCAGCAGCGGGCTGGCCAGGGCGATCCGGCGGTTCAGGGCGCGAAACGCGACGTACTCATCCCGCCCCGGCTGCCCGCCGCCCTTCCGCTTGGCCTCCGCCCTGGCCTTCAGGGCAGCCAACTCCCGCCGCTCGGCGGCGAAGTCCTTCGCCCCCGGCCGCGACGATACGTCCGCCAGCAAGGCCTCCGTCCGCCGCAGCATCACGTCCGCCGCGTCGCGGTCGCCCGGCAGTTTGTACATCTCCGGCCGGACGGCCTGGGCGTACGCCTTCGGCAGCGAGGAGTCCTTCACCAGGCTCTCCAGTTCGGCGAAACCTGACGACAGGTCGGCCGCGATCGCCTCCTTGCCGCTGAGCCTGGGCCCGGGCGGCACGACCAGACCGAGCCTCGGCTTAGCCGACAGATCGACCTTGGCCGGCGCCTTGTCCACGAGCGAGCCTTCGGCGTCGTCGCCGGGCAGTTCCGCGTCGGCGATCGCCGGCGCCGTCGGCGCGGCCGGCTTGTCGGCGCCGCCCTGCCTGGCCTTGTCTCTCGCGACGGCCCCCGCGCCGGCTGCGCCGAGTGCCGCGGCCGCGAAAACCACAACAGCCGCGCGTCTTCGCCAGTTGGTTCCTGTCCGCATCGTTGAGCACTCCACCCCCACTGCGCAGTATAACCCCGTCCGGACGCCGGGGTTGCCCCGAAAGCCGTCGGCGCCTCCTTCGCCATCCGCCCGCGCATGAAATGCCCGGCGAGGCGGACAGGCCGCCGCGCCGGGCATGGGCGATCCGACTGTTGCCCGAACCTACTTCAGCTTGCTCCTCAGCAGCGACAGCAGCGTCGAGGGGTTGACCGGCTTCTGCAGCACACCCGCCAGGCCCAACTCGCGATAGTCCGTGCTGAGCGTGAGGGCGTCGCCCACTGAACTGACCATGTAGATGGGGACCTTGCTGCCCATGGCCTTCAGCTCCTTCACGAAGCTCGTGCCCGCGTCCACCTCCTCCATCATCAGGTCCACGATGACCAGGTCCGGCTGGACGTCCTTGTACCTGCGGATGCCTTCCTCGCCGGAATTGGCCGGAACGAAGGCGTAGCCATTGCTCTCGAGCACCAACTTCATGCCATCCAGGAAGTCCTGGTCGTCCTCAACGTACAGGATGACGTGCTTTCCGTCTTTCATGCTCGTTCCTCTCTCAGAGCTGCAAGCTTCCAGCTGCCCGCTTTCCTATTCGTGCAATTCGTGGTCTCTTCGCCCCCACCGCTACTCACGCAACCGCCGCCGACGCTTCCTCGAACTTCCGCGTCCGCAGGAGCGTCCGCAGGAAGCTCACGGCTGCGGCCAGGTTGGCCTTGGCGCCCGGCGTCAGCCGCTCGCCGAACTCGTCGAACTCGTACCCGCGGATGCCCAAAGTGTATCCCTTCGCCTCGCCCGCGAACAGATCGCGAGCCATCGCCATCACCGAGGGCGGCTCCACCTCGTGCGTGGAGAAGCCCTGGTCGCCCCTGGGATCCACCGGCCGGAACGTGAACGGCTCGGCGCCCGTGGCGTCGGCGTCGGCGAAGATCACCACGCCATGCTCGGCGGCCGCCGCGGCGTCCTCGACCGTAAGCTGGTAGTCGCTGTCCACGTCCACGCCCTCGAGGTTCATCGCTTCCAGTTCGGCCGCCAATGCGGGGCCCAGGCCGTCGTCAAGGCGCCCGGGGTTGCCGAAGCCGATCACGAGGATGTCGCCTTTCCGCTTCAAGCTTCCAGCCACCAACTGCCTGCTTCTGGGTCGCCCCCTTTGGGACTCCTAGTTCTTCGTCCTGCTCTGCACCACGTTGCCCGCCGCGTCGATCAACTCGACTACCAGCGGCATGCGGCCCAGGGCGTGCGTCGCGCAGCTCAGACACGGATCGTAGGCCCGGATGGCCACCTCCACCCTGTTGAGCAGGCCCTCGGTGATCTCGGGCTTGCCCGACAGGTGATCCTGGGCGACCTTTCGGACCGCGCGGTTCATCGGCTCGTTGTTGCTCGTCGTCGAGACGATCAGGTTCGCCATCACCACCTGGTCGTCCTTGTTGATGCGGTAGTGATGGAACAGCGTACCGCGCGGCGCCTCCACCAGCCCAACGCCTTCCAGGCGCTTCTTGCCCGTCTTCACCAGGTCCTTGCCCTGCAAGTCCTTGTCGTGCAGCAGCCGGCCGATCACCTCGATCGCGTGCAGCGTCTCGACCATGCGGGCCCAGTGGTAGGCCATCGTCACGTTGTTGGGCTTGCCGCCGGTCACGCCCATGAACTCCTTGCGGGCGGCCTCGGCCTCGGGCGTGTCGATGAAGTCGCAGGTGTTCACGCGGGCCAGCGGCCCGACGCGATACCACCCGTTCTCCGGCCCCAGCGACTTGATGAACGGGAACTTCATGTACGACCATGGGCGAACTTCCTCGGCGATGTAGTCGAGGTACTTCACGTAGTCGACGTTGTCGAGAATCTTCTTTCCGCCGGCGTCGATGGCCCGCAATCGCCCGTGATAGAAGTCCATCGCGCCGTCCTTGCCGACCAGCGAGAGGTGGTTGGACTCGAAGGAGCCGAAGTCCTTGATCTGCTCGAAGTGTTCCAGCGTGTAGTCGCGGGCGATCTTCACCGCGCCGCGCGTCCATTGCAGCATCTGGTCGAAGTCCTTCAGGAACCCGTCGCGCTCCTCGATGGACAGGTTCTTGTTGATGCCGCCCGGTATCGCCCCCGTGCCGTGGATCTTCTTGCCCGCCGTCGCCTTGATGATCTCCTGCCCGTACTTTCGCATCAGCACGGCCTGCGTGGCCAGCTCGGGATACTTCTTGATGATCCCGATCACGTTGCGGATGGCCGGGTCGGCGTCGAAACCGAACAGCAGGTCCGGGCTGCACAGGTGGAAAAAGTGCAGCACGTGCGACTGGAAGAACTGCCCGTAGTGCATCAGGCGGCGCATCTTCTCCGCCGTCGGCGTCAGCTCGTCCACGCCGGCGATCATGTCCGTCGCCTTGGCGGCGGCCAGGTGGTGGCTCACCGGGCAGATGCCGCACAACCGCTGAACGGTGACGGGCATTTCCCAGTACGGCCGGCCCTGGATGAACCGCTCGAACCCGCGGAACTCGATGATGTGCAGGCGGGCTTGCTGCACGCGGTTCTGCTCGTCCAGCAGGATGGACACCTTGCCGTGCCCTTCCACGCGGGTGACCGGCTCGATCACGATTCGCTTCAGATTCTGCGTCGTCTGCATGTGGCACTCCGAGTCTCTTGACCGCGAAGGACGCGGGGGACGCAAAGAGGAATGGGTCTTCTTTGCGGCCTTTGCGATCTCTGCGGCGAACTCCATCAGTCGTACTTGACAAGCTCGTACGGCAATTCCAGGGGCTTGTTGGTCAGCAGGGCCACGCACGCCTGCCAGACCGTCTCCGCGCTGGGCGGGCAGCCGGGCAGGTAGTAGTCGACCTTCACCACCTCGTTGACCGGGTAGACCTTGTCCGTCAGCAGCGGAATCTCCGGATCGTTGGGGATCTGCTTCGACGGATTGTGCACGCTGGGCCCGTCAAGGTACGCCTCGTCCAGGCATTCCTTCAGCGTCACCTTGTTCCGCATCGACGGGATGTCGCCGTTGCAGGCGCAGCCGCCCAGGGCCACCAGCACGTCGCAGTGCCTGCGGAACTCCTGGATCACGTGAATGTGGTCGTCGTTGCTGATGCCGCCCTCGATAAGCCCGATCGCGCAGCGCCCGCTGAACGTCTTGATGTCGTCCACCGGCGACTTGTCGAAGTCGACCAACTCCACCAGCTTCAGGATCCGCTCGTCGATGTCCAGGATCGTCATGTGGCAGCCGAAGCAGCCGGTCAGATGGGCGGTGGCGATTTTCGGTTTGGCCATGGTCCTGCTTTCCTTCCTTACGCTCGGCGGTTCTCGTTGCCGTGCCCGATCGGCGTGGCGTCAAACGTCCGTTTGCCGACCGGCACGGTGCAGCCGGTGCCCTTGCGCATCAGCGACCCGACGGGGCAGCAGCTCACGGCCTGGTCGTCCCTGGCGGCCTGGGTGTTGCCCAGCCCGCCGGCGGCGTCGACGGCGATCCTCTTGCCGGGCCCGCGCCCGACGAACCCCAATGCGCCCTTGCCGTCCAACTCGTTGGACCCGCGGATGCAGCGAGCGCACAGGATGCAGCGGTCGCGGTCGATGAACAGGTCCGGGTGCGTCATGTCGATGTCGCGCTTGGGGTACTGGTACGGGAACTTCGGCTCCAGGATCCCGAACCGGTACGCCATCGCCTGCAACTCGCAGTTGCCGCTGGCCTCGCAGAACATGCACCAGTGGTTGCCCTCGATGAAGAGCATGTCGATGATGTCCTTGCGAATCTCCCGCAGCTTCGGCGTTTCGTTCTCCACAGTCATCCCCGCCGAGATCGGGAACGTGCAGGCCGTCTGCGGCCGACCGTTCACGATCACCGAACACACGCGGCAGCTTCCGAACGGCGAAAGCTTGCGGTGGGCGCACAGCCGCGGAATGTAGATCCCCGCGTCGTCGGCCGCCTCGAGGATGGTCTGGCCCGGCCGGCCCTGGACCTCCACGCCGTCAATCGTGAATGTCATCTTCTCGTCGCTCATGTTCTTCCTCATGCGGCCGACACGGCCGCCGGTTTCCCTCCACACAGTGACCCAGACAGACAGAGGCGAGACAAAGCGTCTTCTTCCTTCCGGCCTGTGTCGCTCTGTCCCTCTGTGTGGGTTCTCTCAGTCGTGCAGGTACGAACTCCCGCGCCCCGCGATGGCCACCGCCTCGCGCAGCGCCGCCTTGGGGTCGAACGTCGGCCGCAACATGCCCTCCGTCGTCGTCAGCTTCGCTTCGTACAGCTTCCGGAAGTTCTTCAGCGTGGTCAGCACCGGGTTGGGCGAGGTCTGGCCCAGGCCGCACCGGCTGGCCGTCTTGATCGTCTCGCCGAGCTGCTGGAGGTAGTCCAGATCGCCGGCGACGCCCTTGCCCGCGCGAATCTGGTCGAGCTTCTGCTTCAGCAGGACGTTGCCCACCCGGCACGGCGTGCAGTAGCCGCAGCTCTCCTCCACGAAGAACTCCATGAACTCTGACACGATCCGCAGCAGGTCGCGCTGCCTGCCGATCACGATCACCGACCCGCCTGTCGCCACCTCGTCGTAGCAGATGCACCGGCTGAACTGGTCGGGCCCCACCATCTGCCCGCTGGGCCCGCCGACCTGCACGGCCTGCGCATCGTCAGCCCCCGCCATCTTCAGCAGGTCGCTCAACGAAATGCCGAACGGCACTTCATACACGCCCGGCCGGGCGCAGTCGCCGGAAATGCTCAACAGCTTCGTGCCCGGCGATCCCTTGGAACCCATCTGGGCGAACCAGCCCGGGCCCATCTCCAGCACGCGAGTCACGCAGCAGAACGTCTCGACGTTGTTGACGGCCGTGGGGCAGCCCAAGTACCCCTTCTGCGCCGGGAACGGGGGGCGGGTCTTGGGGTCGCCTCGCTGGCCTTCGGCGGAGCTGATGAGGGCGGTCTCCTCGCCGCAGATGTACGCGCCGGCGCCCATCTGGATGCGGATGTCGAAGTGGAAGCCCTGCTTGCCCGCGACGTTCCTGCCCAGCAGCCCCGCCAACCGGCGCTTGGCCAGCGCGTCCTCCAGCAGCTTGCGGAGATACGCGTACTCGCCGCGCAGGTACAGGATGCCGGTCTCGGCCCCGATCGCGTAGCCCGCGATCGCCATGCCCTCAAACAGCAGGTCCGCCTTCTCCGTCAGCAGCACGCGGTCCTTGAACGTACCCGGCTCGCCTTCGTCGGCGTTGCAGACGACATACTTGACCGTCCCGTCGGCTGCGCGGGTAAACTCCCACTTCATGCCGGTGGGGAAACCCGCGCCGCCGCGCCCGCGGAGGCGGGCGGTCTTCACGTCGCGGATCACTTCCTGAGGCGTCATCGCCAGGGCCTTCCTCAGGCCGTCGCCGCCGCGGCTGGGGGCAAAGATCACCGCCCCTTCCATGCGGACGTTGTTGTGCACGGCCGAGCGAACCAGGTCCGAGGCGTTGTTGCCGTCGCCCAGCTTGCTGACCAGCCTGGCCTGGCGCGGGTCGTCCTGCTTGAGCAACTCGGCGGCGATGTGCTTGGCCCGCTCGCCCGACAGGTACGTGACCACCGTGTCGTTGATGAGAGCGGCCGGGCCCTGGTCGCACATGCCGATGCACGACGTCCACTCCAGGCTGACCTTGCCATCGGGCGTGGTCTGGCCGGGCTGGATGCCCAGGCCCTTGATGAAGCCCTTCATCACGTTCTCGGCCCCGCCCATGCGGCAGGGAACGCAGCCGCTGACTCGCACGGCGACCTTGCCCTTGGGCTGCTCGGAGAGGAACGCGTAGAACGTGACCACGCCTTCCACCTCGACGCGGTGGGCGCCCGTCGCGGCGGCGATGGCGTCCATCGCCGGGCCGTCCACGCAGCCCAACTGCTCCTGCACCGCCCGCACGATGTCCATCATCCGCGTCCGGTCGTTGCCGAGAGACTTGCAGATGTCCGCGACAACCTTTGGATTGCTCGCTTGTCCGCTCATATGCTCCT
>CAYWTX010000082.1:0-8171 GCA_964461295.1 uncultured Planctomycetaceae bacterium
CGCGGTGAGGCTGGACGACGCGGACCCGGGCCTGAAGGACAAGATCGGGGCCGTGCAGTCCATCGAGGTGAACGTCATCGCGGTGAACGACGTGGAGTTCAAGCGATGGGAAGAGCTGTCGATGAACGCGTACTGGGAGCCGGACAACGCCGAGCGCAAGAGCGCCAAGAAGTTCGTGATGAAGTTTGGGCAGGACCATCCCAGCCGCCAGGTGCTGACGCGGCAGGACCCGATCTGGAAGGTCTGGCTGAACGAGCGCAAGGCGACGCGCGTGTTGGTGCTGGCGTACATCCCCTGGCTGCGGGCGGACAAGCCCGGCGTGGCTGATCCGCGGCGGATCGTGTTGCCGCTGGACCCGTGGAAGTACGACTGGTCGCTGTGGCCCGGCGAGGAAGCCAAGACGATTCCCATCCTGATCCAGTCCGGCGGGCTGCACTGCCTTCGCCAGCCGAGGAAGTAGTGGAGAAGCTTCCAGCCTCCAGTTGCCAGCTACCAGCGAAGGACCGGGAAGTAGCTGGTAGCTGGTAGCTGGTAAGGCGCCGTCACGAAATAACTTGTTCCCGTTTCCCAGGTGGCACAGGTCTCCGACCTGTGCTGCACAGCTTGGAAAGCTGTGCCACCAAGACTGGCTTGCTCAGGTTATTTCGTGACGGACCCTAACTGGTAACTGGAGTTGCACCATGGGCGTGTTCGGCGGGTATGAGACCGTGCGCGAGCTGGGCCGCAGCGGTCTGGCCGCGTCGCTCACGGCCCGCCGCAGCGGAGCGGCGGCGGAGAAGTTCGTCGTCAAGAGCTTCTGCCCGCCGCCGGGGGAGTTCGAGGAAGAGCAGGTTCGGCCGCGGATCGAAGCGTTCCTGGACGGCGCGCGTGCGCACCAGCAGGTAGTCCGGAGCGGCGCCAGGCATTGGGCGACCGTGCACGAGGTGGGCGAGGCGGACGGCGGGGCCTACTTCGTCACCGACTACCACGGGCGTTCGGTGCGTCACCTCATTCGCGGGCAGGTGAAGCTGGGCGGGCGGGGCCTGCACCAGATCGTAACCGGCATCGTCGAGGGGCTCATCGAACTCAAGCTGGCGTGCAAGCGTCCGCACGGCAATCTCAAGCCGACCAACATCCTGCTGACCGGGAAGGCGGGGATGGACAAGGCGATCGTCCTTCTGACGGATCCCGCCCCCGGGCGACAGATCGATCCCAAGCAGGGCGACGTGGTGGACCTGCACGCGCTGGGTGAGCTGATCTACCAGCTCGTGCTGCTCCGCACGGGGCGCGCCATGAGCGGCTGGCCCGCGCCCGAAGGGCCGGAATGGACGCGTCTGGGCCGCTGCGGCGAGCAGTGGCGCCAGCTCTGCAACCGCCTGCTGAACCCCAACCTCGCTCCCGGCCTGCTGGCTCTGGAAGACCTGGCCGAGGACGTCCGCAAGTTGAAGGTGGGCAGGAAGCTTCCGCTCGCCGTGCTGGTGGGGGTGGCGGCCGTGCTGGCTGCCGGCGCTGCCGGCGGCGATTACGCCCTGCGGAAGGACCAGAGCCTGGTGGGATCGCTGCTGCGCCCGAAGAAGGCGGTCGTGGTGGACCGGGGCGACTGGGACCGGTTGTGCAGCGACTACCGGGGCTGGTTCTCGACGTTGCGGGCCGACCTGGAGAAGCAGGGCCTGGACAAGCTGGCCAGCGACCCGTACCTGAAGGAGAAGCTCGTGCCGGTGCTGGAACCGGTGCTGGCGGGCAAGGTGGATGTCAGCCCGCACGGCATGGCGCCGCCGGGCACGGACCTGCGATTCTGGTCGCCCTCGGCCGAGGCCGTCGATCGGAGCACCAAGGCGCTGGCGACGATGGAAGCGATCCGCAAGGCAGTCAACGACGGGAACTGGCCCGCGCTGGCGGCGGTGAAGCAGCGGGCGGAGGAATACGCCAGGTGCGGCTGGGCCGCGCCGGCGGCGTACCTTCAGAGCGTGGTCAAGTCGCCCGACGAGCAGGCGGCGCAGCGGATCGGCCGTGTGCTGGCCGTGAGGCGCCAACTGCAAGACGTGGAGGCGCGCTGGGCGGAAGTGAAGAAGGTGGCCGGGGAAGTCGGGCGCTGGGGGCGCGACCCGAACCTGACGAGCGAGCGCCTGGAACAGTACTGCCTGGGCGAAACGGCGTCGTCGGCGGAGAAAGCCGGGCCCGAGTGCATCGGCAAGCTGGTGGAGGACGTCAAGCAGCTCCTGGCGGAAGACAGCCTGCTGCAGCGGCTGGCGGCGATGGTGAAGAACCCGCCGGTGGTGGACGAGGGCGACCTTCAGCGCGACCCGCCGTTCCGCCTGGGCGGCGACGGCAAGCTCACCGGCGAGGCGATCCGTCGCGGGCTGGCCAAGCTCATGGGCGACAGCTACAAGCCCAGGCCCGACCCGCGAACGGCCCAATGGCAGGCCGCCAGCCGCGACGCTCTCACCGCGGCGGCCAGCGACACTTCCAACGTTCTGGCCGAGGTGGAGCAGCTTCTCAAGGACCCCAAGCTCGACGCGGAAGACCGCCAGAAGGTCGCGGGCGCCGCGACGGAGGCGAAGGCCGTCATCGAGCAGGTGGAGCAGGCGAAGGCGGTGCTGGCCAAGGCCATCGAGCCCAAGGCGTACACGTCGGGCACGCGGGACGATGTGGACGCGGCCATGCGAACGCTGGAAGCGCAGCTCAAGGCCCTTGGCACGGGCATTGGGCGTCCGCGGCGGCAGCTTGACGATGCCCGCAAGAGCCGTGCAACCAAGCTCAGCCGCTCCTGGGCGGACTTCGTGGCGGTCTTGAGGGGCCGCCAGAAGATCGCCGCCGGTTCGCTGGAAATCGACGCGGTGTGGCTGGTTCAGCGCGACCAGTTGATCGCGGGCGCGGAGGCCGAGAAGGACGTCGCGGGTCTGGCGGCGAAGGTGGACCGGGTGGAGGCCTTCCTTCGCGCCCTGGAGGCGCCGCTGGCGGGCGAGCTGCCGGGGAAGGTGGAGCCGCGGGCGTGGAGCAGGGCGCTGGTGAGCACGGCGGAGTTGCAGGCGCGGCGTTCGGCGGCGATACAGACGGTGCTGGGCTGCGTGAAGTGGGACGCGGTGCACGCGGGGCGCGACGACAAGGACGTGACGGCGTGCAGGGAACAGACCATTGAGAGCTACAACTCGTGGCGAACGGGTGTGGTGGCGGTGGTGGGGGCGTTCTCGCAGATCGAGGACCTGCTGAAACAGGGCTACCTGCCGGAGGAGAAGCCCGCGGCCGGGCAGACGCTGGGCGAACTGTTCGCGGCCCAGCAGAAGACGGCCATGTTCCGCGACCCCGGCGTTGCCAAGGCGATCGCGCCGCTGGTGACGCGTGTGAACGAGTTGAAGGCCGTCGAAGCGGCCGGCGAAGCGGCGGGGTTGGCGAAGCTGGCGGCGGCGGCGAGGCAGGACCAGTTCGAGATCGCCCGTGCCGCTTGGCGGCGGCTGGGCGGAACGTCCAAGCCATGGCCGGGGTCGCGCGCGGAGTTCGGTCAGGAACTGGAGATTCAGAAGAGCCTTGCGGCCGTGTACGACCTGCTGGGCGACGCGGGGCGCAGGTCGGCGTTGAAGGCGGAGTTGGCGGCCGGGGGGCCGTCACGGTGGGAGACGTACTTTCTGACGCGGACGGACGTGGCGGACATCGAGGATGCGGTGGCCCGCATGGGACAATTCGGCCTGGACCGGGCCAAGGGCGCGGCGGTGTCTCCCGCGGCGCAGTACCGCTTGCTGGTGTACGACTTCCGCAAGGAGGTCAACCCGCAGTCGGTGATCATGGACGACCCGGCCGTGAAGAACTCCATCGGGCGGTTCGCCAAGTCGGTGGCGGCGTTGCCGCCGGCAGCGGCGAAGAAGGCGGACGTGGCGGCGCTGCTGGGCAAGCTGGAGGAGATCCGCACGGCGCAGGGCGGGGGGGTGGACTTGTCCAAGGCCGGGCCGGCGTTGGCGGCCTGGACGAAGACGGAAGAGACCGAAGCCACGGTGACGTACTCGTGGGAAGGGCGTGGGCGCAAGTTGAGGTTCCGGCGCGTGGAAGTGCCGGGCGGCAAGGGCTGCTTCCTGTCCACCACGGAAGTGCCGGTTGGACTGTTTGTCAGCGTGGTGATGGGCGAGAAGAAATGGGCGGAGATGGCCAAGTTGCTGCCGAGCAGCGCGACGACGATGGACGACTCGCGGCAGGGGCCGCGAACGTGGGCGCTGGAGCGCGGGCAGATCGTGCTGGCGGAACGGTGGCTGTTTGACACGCCGGCGTTGGGCGGGGTTCATTACCCGCCGGGCCGGGAGCCGGAGAAGCCGGACGCGGAGCACCCGATGTGCCACGTGACCGCGTCGGCGGCGACTTACCTGGCGAAGCTGCTGGGCTGCCGGCTGCCGACGTCGGCGGAATGGCAGGCGGCGGAGGCGAGCAACGCCAAGGCGAAGGCGAGCACGTTGCCCAACCTTCGCGACAGGGCGTGGGCGACGCAGCGCGACTTCGTCTTCAAGGACATCGAGGGCCAGACCAAGGCCGGTGAGGAGTTCTACGCCGACGCCGGGATCTTCTGGCCCAAGGGGGTGGACGGCGCGGCGCGCAAGGCCGGACACGCCGCGACGGTGGTGGACCAGAATGACGGAGTGGTTTGGTTCTCGAAGGTGGGCAGCGACACGGAGCGGCCGTTCGCGCACCTGGTGGGCAACGTGGCGGAGTTCGCCTACGAGGACACCGACTCGCTGAGGGACCTGAAGGCGACCGGGGCGGCGGACGTGCTGGGTTTCGTGAGGAAGCAGGCGGGCAATTTTCGCGTGATCGGCGGCTCGGCGCTGTCGGCGCCGGAAGTGCCCGTGGACAAGCCGCTGGAGATGGCGAAGGTGGATTCCGAGAGCGACGCTTTCTGCGACGTGGGCTTCCGCCTGGCGTTCTGGGCCGGGCAGGAGCGCCTCCAGGGCCGGTTGTGGCGGGCGGTGGAGGGGGCGGCGGCGCAAGGCTATCTGGGCGGCGAGTAAGACGGGTCGCCACGGGCGTGAGCGGCGTTCGGGGTTGGCGGATTCTTCCGCGCGTGCGAGGAAGTGAAAGGACGTGTACGGTGAACGGGTCATCGGGCAAGCGAAGCCAACTCGTGATGGCGACGGCGAACCGGATGCGGCTGGTGCAGGCGGACTTTGCCGACCAGGGCGGCGAGTCGCGCCGGGAGTACCTCAACGAGGAACTGGAGCGTGCCCTGGCGGGCGTGGTGCCGGAGGAGCGCCGGCAGTTCCTCCAGGAGTTGATGGAAGAGTTTCCGTCGTGGGATTCGCGCGTGGAAGTGCAACTCCGCAAGGAAGAGACCACCGAGCGCACGTTGACCGACCAGCGCGAGTTGCAGGACCCCAACTTCCTGGTGGCCAGGCTGATCAGCCTGGCGCCGAACCTGTCGGCGCAGGAGCGTCAGGTGCTGGTGCAGCGGCTGCGGGAGGCCGGGCTGGCGTCGCTGTCGCAGGCGAGCTGGACGGAGGAGTCGGCGGAGGGGCTGCGGAAGAACGTCCGGATGGCGCCGGCGGACGCGATTGACCCCACGCGGGCGATGGAGTTGCTGGCGTTGCTGGCGGAACTGGCGGGCAAGCTGGACCAGCTCGTGTGGAGCAGTTGGAAGCGGATCGCGCCCAAGAGCACGATCCGCCGCGGCGCGAACCTTCAGCCGATGGTGCAGTCGTTTCTGTCCGGCAGCGAGGACACGCCGCGTGGGCAGGTGGCCGCCGACCTGGAGAAGCTGCGGCAACTGATCGCGTCGCTGGTGTCGGCGGTGGGTCAGGCCGGAAGGCAGTTCGCGGGGCGGCACCTGGCGAAGTTCTCGCCCATCGAGATCGAGGCGCTGGCGTCGATGGAAGGCGGGGGGTTCCTCGTCAGCAAGGAAGTGAAGTGCTGGCGGAAGTACACGGAGTTGGCCGGCACGCTGAACGAGGCGGCCATTGAGAACGAGATCATGGAAACCATCGCGAACTACGCGGAATCTTTGATGAAAGGGCTCGGCCGGTAGCGGCTGGGTGAATGGACATGCCCGGACAAGTGCACTGGTACGAGGGGTTGTTTCTTCAGCCGCACCATTTGCAGTTCCTTCAGCGCAACTCGCTGGACGGCGCGGCGTCGGAGCGGCGGCTGACGTGGGCGTATCCCTACGGGCTGCTGGAGGCGAAGCTATCGGCCGACGCGTTGGAGAACCTGATCGTCCAGTTCGACCGACTGCGGGTGGTGATGCCCAGCGGGCTGGTGGTGAGTTTCCCCGACAACGCGGACGTGCCGGCGTTGAACATCAAGCAGGTGTTCGAGACGAGCAGCAACCCGTTTCAGATCCTGCTGGGCGTGCCGCTGTGGTATGCCAGCCGGGGCAACGCGATCGACACCAGCGGGCAGGACGACTGGCGGATCAAGCGGCTGTACCGGGTGGAGGAGGTGAGTTGGGCCGACGAGAACACCGGCGAGAACCCTCAGCCGGTGATGACGCGGAAGATCAACGGGCGGCTGCTGCTGGCCGACGACGACCGCACGGACCTGGAGGTGCTGCCTCTGTTGCGGATTGCGCACGCCACGGCCGAGGAGACGGGCCTGCCTCGGCAGGACCCTGGGTACGTTCCGCCGTGCCTGGTGGTGGCGGCGAGCCCGGTGCTGCGGGAGATGGTGCGCGACCTGGGCAACCAGGTGGAAGCCAGCCGCGCGGAGTTGGTGCTTCAGATCACGCGGGGCGGGTTCAGCATCGACACGATGCGCGGCCTGCAATTCGAGCAGATCATGCGGCTGCGGACGCTGAACCAGTACGGCGGCCGGCTGCCGACGCTGGCGGCGGCGCCGAACGTGTCGCCGCTGGAGATGTACCTGGAGTTGCGGGGGCTTCTGGGCGAGTTGGCGGCGCTGATGCCCGACCGCGACCAGTACGAGACGGCGGCGTTCGACCACGACAACCCGCTGCTGAGCTTTTCGGAACTGTGCTCGAAGATCCGTTCGCTGTTGCGGGGCGCGGTGGCGCCGAGCTTTATCAAGCTGGACTTCGTCCGCGAGCAGCGGCTGATGGTCGCCGCGATGACCGACGAGCACCTCAACAGGCCCAACGAGTACTTCCTGGGCATCAAGACGAAGATCGACCCGCGGGCTCTGTGCCAACTCGTGGAAGACCCCGACAAGTTCAAGCTCATGGCCAAGACGCTTGCGCAGCAGCGGATCTGGGGCATTCGCCTGGCCGAGGAGCGGCACCCGCCGCTGGAGTTGCCCAGCCAGGTGGCGCTGCACTACTTCCGCCTGATGCGGGCCGACAGCGCCCGCATGTGGGAGCGGATCAAACAGGAGAAGTCGATCGCCCTTCGATGGGAGGGGATCGAGACGAGCGATTTTGAGGTTTCGCTGTACATGACGGTCCCGAGCGGAGGCAACCCATGACGCTTCTGGAACTGACCGAGCCGCTGTTTCAGTACATCTGCCGGCTGAACCGTTCCGCCCGCAAGGGCGGCAGCTTCGAGCCCAACCGCGTGCGGGCCGAGGTCACGGCCGCCCTGGACGAGATGCGGTCCAAGTCGAGGGCCGACCCCAATCTGACCAGCCAGTTCGAGAAAGTGGAGTTGCCGCTGATCTTCTTCGTGGACTTCATGATCAAGGAGTCCGCCCTGCCGTTCGCGCGGCAGTGGAAGGAGATGGGCTACGAGCGGAACGAGCTGGCCGGCGACGAGAAGTTCTTCGACCTGCTCGACGAGACGCTGGCCGATCCCACGCAGGCGGCGACCGAGCGGCTGAGCGTGTTCTACACGTGCCTGGGGGTGGGCTTCACCGGCTGGTACACCGGGCAGCCGGAGTACCTCCGCAAGAAGATGATGGAGATCATGGCCCGCACGCGGGGGACCATGGACGTGGACGAGGCCGTGCGCATCTGTCCCGAGGCCTACGAGCACGTGGACACGTCGGACCTGGTGCAGCCGCAGGGGACGAAGCTGTTCGGCATCTTCCTGGCGTTGGTGCTGATGATCGCGGTGGTGTTTGGGGCGAACTTCGTGGTGTTTCGCCAGACGGCCGCGGACTTGCAGTCGGCGTTGAAGCAGATCCTGGACCGCGAGAACTCGATCCCGCCTCCGGCGGCGGTGGTGGTTCGCGAGGCGCCGGCGGACGCCAACAAGTAGCAATTCCCGGGAGCAGAACGTGCATTCAGCGCAGAGAACGCGGAGATCGCGGAGGAAGGGCTTCTCAGGACT
>CAYWTX010000083.1:0-2043 GCA_964461295.1 uncultured Planctomycetaceae bacterium
CCGCAGTCATAGCCCACCTGGCGGAACGTGGGGTAGTCCGTCATCGCCACGCGTTTGCCCACGCAATCCCGCAGGCTCTTCATCGCCTCGTGCTTGGTCCCGTTTCGGTGGCATCGCAGGTACGGCCCCAGTCGGTCCAGCATCACCAGGGATCCCTGCTCCCACACGAAGCCCATCATTTCCTCCCGCCAGTTCTCCGCCTTCTTGGTCCCCTTCCCCGTACAACACATGGCTGGCCTCCACCACGTGCTCCCGCAGGTGGAAGTAGTCCAGGATGTGCTCGTCCAGCATCGGCAGTTGGCGGCGATATGCCTTGGGGATCCATTCGGCCCCGTCGGTCCGCGTACTTCACCTTCGCACGCCCCAACTGAAGACGGGCCGCCTCCCGACGCAGCAGACGACCCAACGCCTCATGGTCGCCGCGGCTGTTCACCGAGCAGGCATTGCGATCCACGTGGATCAGGCTGCCACAATCCACCCGCGCCTCCAGACGCTTGCCCCGACCCGAAGGCCTTCACAGCCCACGCCAAGCCGCCGCCCTCCACCTCTCGCCTGCCAACTCCCTTCGCGCCCGCCGGCCCCCGGCCAACGGCTACGGGCTACTGGCCACTCATCGCCGCTTTCAGCTATCCTGTGTCCATGCTCGGCCATCAGACAATCCGCCGTGACGGCAAGGCGCGCCTCGGCCGGCTCAGCACGCCGCACGGAACGGTCGAAACGCCCGTGTTCATGCCGGTCGGCACGGCCGGCAGCGTCAAGGGCGTCACGCCCGATCAGCTCCGCGCCGCCGGGGCGGGGATGATCCTCGCCAACACGTATCATCTGCTGCTTCGGCCTGGGGCGGAGACGGTGGCGGCCCTGGGCGGCCTGCACCGGCTCATGGGCTGGGACGGGCCGATCCTCACCGACAGCGGCGGGTTCCAGGTGTTCTCCCTGGCCCACCTGCGGCGGCTGAGCGACGAGGCCGCGGTGTTCCAGTCGCACGTGGACGGCTCGGAAGTGACGCTCACGCCTCGGCGGTGCATCGAGGTGCAGCGGATGCTCGGGGCCGACGTGATCATGCAGCTCGACGAATGCCCGCCGGGCAAGGCCGATCGCGACGTCGTCGAGCGGGCGGTGGAACGGTCCATCCGCTGGGCCGCCGTGTGCAAGGAGGCATGGACGGGTGAACTTCGCACGACGCAAACGGAGCTTGCCTCCCATCCCACCATTGCGGCGTTACAGCATTCCACCATTCCATCGCCCCGTCCCCAGCACTCCGCCCAGGGACGCCACCAAGCCCTCTTCGGCATCCAGCAGGGCGGGATCTTCGCGGACCTGCGGCGCCGCAGCGCCGAGGCCCTGCGCGAGTTGGACCTGCCCGGCTATGCCGTCGGCGGACTCAGCGTCGGCGAGGGCCACGACGCCGCCTGCGGCGTCTTGGACGACATCGACGAACTGCTCCCCGCCGACCGCCCACGATACCTGATGGGCGTCGGCGAGCCGCGCGACATCCTCGCGGCCGTCCTGCGCGGCATCGACCTGTTCGACTGCGTCATGCCCACCCGCAACGCCCGCAATGCCCAGGTGTTCACCCGCCGGGGGCGTCTGCGCCTGCGGAACGCCCGCTGGGCCCGCGACGCTCGCCCGCTGGAGGAGGACTGCCCCTGCTACGCCTGCCGCAACTTCTCCCGCGGCACGCTGCGTCACCTGTTCCTGAGCGGCGAGATGCTCGGACCCACCCTCGCCACGATTCACAACCTCCAGTTCTTCTCCCGCTTCCTGGCCGCGATCCGCGCGGCCATCGCCGAAGGCAGGTTGGCGCCGTTCGCGCGGGACTGGCAGGAGCGGTTCTATGACGCGGGCGAAGAAGAGAAGCGACCATAGGGATTGGTAACCGTTCACGCCGCCGTAGCCGCCCACCGGGCCGCCCAACCGGCCCCAACGCTGGTGGCGACGGGGGCGTGAACGGTTACGTGCCATGTTTGCCGGGGACAATGACGCGGGGATGACCGGCTGCAAGTCTTTTGCTTGCAGCCGGCCAAGAAAACTCGGGGCGAGAGG
>CAYWTX010000084.1:0-15850 GCA_964461295.1 uncultured Planctomycetaceae bacterium
GCCGATGCCGAGCAACAGGTAGATGCTGCCGATGATGTCGCCGGGGTACACCGGGCGCTGCTTGACATACTCGCCCCTGGCGTCGGACTGCCCGACCACGCAGCCGCCCTTGAACCCGCCGCCGGCGAGGACCATCGAGTAGCACATCGGCCAATGGTCCCGCCCGGAGTTCTTGGACGTGTCCACCTTCGGGCTGCGCCCCATTTCGGCCCCCCAAACGATCACGGTGCTGTCCAGCAGCCGGCGGTCGGCCAGGTCCTGCAGCAGGGCCGACAAGCCCTGGTCGAGCGTCGGCAGCATGGTCTTCATCAGGTCGAAATGGTTGGTGTGCGTGTCCCAGTTGACGGTCTTCGCGGGATTGCGCGGGTCGGGGTGGTCGCAGTCGTTGATCTCGACGAATGGGACGCCGGCCTCGACAAGCTTCCGCGCCACCAGGCAGCTCTGCCCGAACTTGCTGCGCCCGTACCGGCTTCGCAGCGCATCCGGTTCGCTTGACGGATCGAAGATCTTCCGCCCCTCGCCCATTATCATGTCGTAGGCCTCCGCCCGCGCCTTTCTCAGCAGTTCCGCCTGCGGGGCATCCTTCATCGCCTGTCCGAGCGTGTCGATGCTGGCCAGGAACTCGCGCCGCTGCTGCTGTCGCGTGTCGCTGATGCCCTCGGTGACGATGCCTTCCACGACGAACGGCGTCTTGGACGGATCGCCCCCGGTCACGAAGGGCGCATGCTTGCGGTCGAGGAACCCGGTCTTGTAGCACGGCAGGCTCTGATTGTGGGTCAGCAGGACGTACGGCGGGACCTTGCCGCGGTAGCCGGCGTCGTAACCCTTGAGCGCCGAGACCACACACCCGTAGCTCGGGAACTCGTGCGGGCCGCGAGGGTTCCTGCCGGTCAGGGCGATGGTCCCGGAGTACTCGTGGCGTCGCTGCTCGTGGGTCACGCTGCGGATGATGGCGTACTTGTCGGCCTGCTTGGCCATCAGGGGCAGCGCGGCGTTGATGCGGATGCCCGGAACGCTGGTCTCGATCGCCTCGTCCAGCGGGCCGGTGTAGTCGGCGCCGGCCCCGGGCTTGGGGTCAAACGTGTCCACCTGCGATGGACCGCCGTTGGCCCAGATCTGGATAACGGACTTCGCCGTGCCCCTGGGCCTGGGCCGGGTCGGAGCGGTCGCGGGGCTTTCGGCCGCCAGGGCCTCAAGACTCAGGCCGCCGGCCAGCAGCGGACCGGTCCCCGCGATCAGCCCGCGGCGCATCACCTCCCGGCGGGTCAGGGAAGCGTCCATGTTGCGGACCTCCGTTTCCTTTCTAGTGGCGATTGAGGAACTCCGCGCTGTTGACCAGGGCCCAGACCACGTCCTCCAGGGGATCCGGCGGCTGCGCCCTGGGATTCGCCGGCGCCGTCTTCGGCTGTTTCCGGATCATGTCGATGTGCGCCTGGATGGCCTTGGTCTCCGCGTCCGTGGGGTACCGCGACATCAGGCTCAAGTACAGGTCTCGCGTGCCTCCCTTGGCGTGCGTCGAGACGATCTTCTGCATCTTCTCCCGGACGTGCCGCGAGTTCAGCAGGTACATCTGCTGTCTGCCCGTCGGCGCGTTGCCGCGGTCGGATTCCCTGCCGGTCGCGCCTTCCGAGCGGCCGAAGAGCTCCAGGAACGAGCTGGTCAATGTGGCGTCGCCCAACTGGATGGCTCGGGTGCCCGGCGGAAGGACGGTGAACGGCACCGGGCTTTCGCTCCCGTAGCTCTCGCCGGTCTTGCTCAACTGGTTCAGGGCGTCGATCAGGATCTCCGCCTCCAGCTGCCGCACCGGGTAGTGAGCGAAGTTGGCCAGCGCACCGGGCTTGTCGCCGGCGGAGATCGACGACAACTGGTAGGTCTGCGAGTTCAGGACGAAGCGGTACAGACGCTTGAGGTCGTACCTGGATTCGATCAACTCCTTTTCCAGCAGCGCGAGCAGTTCGGGGTTGGATGGCGGGTTGTCCGGGCGGATGTCGTCCGGCTCATGGACGATGCCGCGCCCCTGAAGCCAGGCCCATGCCCGGTTGGCTATGTTGCGGGCAAACCAGGGGTTCCGGGGCGTGATCAGCCAATCGGCGAACGTCCGCCGCGGGTCCTTGTCGGCCGGCAGGTCGGCTCGCGTTCCATCCGGGAAGACCGCGCTTGCGGGGGCATCCGTCTTGCAGCGGTCGAAGAAGACGATCTCCTCCTTCCATTCCAGCGTGGACTTGTAGCCGATCCGCTGGAAGAACGCGGTCATCCCCTCGCGCCGCTCCTGCGTCCAGCTCTCGACCCGTTCGCCCATGAACGTCAGCGCCACCGCCTGCGTGACGCTGGCCGGCTCGACGATCGACAAGGCGCGGTAAAAGTTCACCTGCGGGTCGCGCATGTTGCTGCCGCTGGACGTGAGCATCTCGCGGACGAACTGGTCGTAAGCCATGTTCTCCCGGATGCAGGTATGGACCCAGCGGTGGTAGGCGGCCGCGGCCCTCGGCCAGAGGTTTATCGGGGCGATCCCCTTGATCCGGAGCACGTTGCTCCACTTCAGCGCCCAGTAGTCGGCGAATTCGCTACGATCCAGCAGGCCGTCGATCAGGACGCGGCGCTTGTTGGGGTTCTCGTCGGACAGGAACGCCTTGACCTCCTCGGCCGTGGGCAGCGTGCCGATCACGTCCAGGTAGACGCGCCGAACGAACACGCTGTCGGAACAGACCTTCGCCGGCGCGATGCCCAACTGCTTCAACCTGGCCAGGACCAGCTTGTCGATCGGGCTGTCCGCCGTCGGCGACGCCTGGCTCTCGAACGGGCCGGGCTCGCCCGCCAGAGCCGCCGGTCCCCATAGCGCCGCCGCCAGAGCCATCGCACATATCGACGATTTCTTCATACCGCCCTCGCCAGACACCTGCAGGTCACGTCCTTCCATGTTCTCTTGAACACGCCTTCAGCCCACACTTCTTGCCGGGTTTCTGCAGTCTCAGCATCATGCCCGCTCATGCGATGTTCGGGTTGTAGTGCATGGTGCTGAGGAGAACCCAGGCCACGCCCTGGGCCTCGGCGCGTTTGACTCCTTCGCACATGATCCGGCTCCCCCTGGCGACCGCCTCCTGGTTGGTGCAGGTCGCCGGCGGCGGAGGGAAGTCCTTGGCCCGGAGCGCTCCGCTCGGGGCGATGAAGATGACCGGGTCGGCACCCTTCAGTTTCTCGCGGGGACAGTAGTCGGGCATCTCGTCGGGCCTGGCGGGCAGCGTGGAGGGGAATTCCCGCCGGCCGTCCTCATCGGTGCGATAGCCCTGGGTCCGGAGGGTAATGTTCTCGGCGCCGGGCATCTTCCTGATGCGAGGGAACAGTTGCCCGTCGCCGCGATGGGAGCTGGTGAGCAGGGCGATGATCTTGGGCTTCCCGTCGAAGATCCTGAACGGCCGGGAGCCTTTGGGCAGGGACGCCAAGGGGGCCGCCGTCGTCTCTCCGGCAGGTGCCGGCGTCGCCGCGGCACCGCTCTGCGCCGAAGACGCCGAACACGCGATCTGTTGCTCGAGACAGCATGCCTGGGCCTCGACGTTGCGTTATTCAGTTGTCAATCGCTGCTTCCTTCAGTCCTCAACGACCGCCAGAAGTGCCAAACAGCCTCCCTACGAAGGTCGATGGTCCACTACAGGCACGCGGAACAGCGCGGCGGGCGGGATCGCCTGCTTCTGGAAGGACGGTCCCGACCAGTCGGCCTCCAGGAGAACAGGGCCGCCAGGATGACAGTACGTGACGGTAAGCACATGCATGCCGGCCGTCAGCGTGATCTTGCCCGACCTGTCCTGTCCGTCGCGGCCCGCATCGGCGTTAACGACCAGCGCTGGGCCCACGTACAGGCGGGCGGCCCCGCTGGATCTGACGTGGAAGACGTACTCGCCGTCGCGTTCGATGCGGATGAGCCCGTCGAACCGTTGGGAGAACCCCTGGCTGGCCTCTGGCACAGACACGGACAGCTTGTCGACGTGATCGACCGCGGTGGGCTTCATTGCGTCCAGGAGCCTGAGGTCCCCGCGTGTCAATACCTGGTCGTATCGCCGGCGGGTCAGGCCCTGCACGAGCCGCTTGTGAACGAAGGCCGCGCCGCTGTCGCCGGTCGTGGCGGCCTTCGCCCGGTCGGTGATGCCTCGGACCGTGAGCGTGTAGGTCGTGATCTCCGACAGCGGGCTCGTCGTCAGCGTGGCGATTCGCCCCGCCTCGTCGAGTTGTGCCTTCAGCACGCTGACGCCGTTGTCAATGGCGTAGTTCCCCGCCTTCTGTGCCGAGGAGGCGGTTACCGGTTCGTCAAACGTCACCGCCACGCTGTCGGCGGGCCCCTGGGCGATGACCTTGGCGATGCGAGGGGCGGTGGTGTCGGGCGCCACAACAACGCTCGCCCGCGCCAGGTTGCTCTCGCCGGGGCCGTCGCTGGCCTTCCAGGTGAAGCTGTCGCCGCCGACGAAGTCCGGCTCGCCGATGTAGGCGAATGTCAGCTTCCCACGCGGCTGCAGCTTTCCGCGGCGTGGCGGGTCCACGATGCTGACGGATAGTCCGGCGGCGATATCGTCGGGGTCGTCCGCCGCCAGGTCGATGTCGGTGCTCTTGCCTTCCTGGCATGTCACGGTCTGGTCCTGCGCACGAGGGGGCGCGTTCTTCGTCTTGAGCCGCGGCAGCGCCCGCCGGATGGCGTCCGTAAGGCGCCCGTCGCCCCGCTTGGACGCGGCCACCAGAGGCCCGACGGCAGGTTCGGCTGCTTTGCCGAATCCGGTAAGGGCGTTGACGGCCGCGACAGCCAACTGATCGTCGGTGCTGCCCACCGCCTTGATGAGCGCCGGCAAGACGTCCTTGGCCTCCGCGCCCATTTTGGCCAAGGCGCCTGCGGCGGAAGCGACCAGGTTGCCGTCGGCGTCGTTCAGCGCCGCAAGCAGGGCCGGCACGCTGTCCTTGGCATCCCCGCCGATTGTCCCCAACGCGCGGGCGGCGCCGGCGGCCAGACGCTTGTCCGGGCCGGCCAGGGCCTTGGCCAGGGCCGGCACGGCGGGCTTGGCCTCCGGCCCGAGGCGCCCCAGGGCGTCCGCGGCTAGTGTGGCGGCCTGTCCCTTGCCCGAGCCCAGCATGTTCACCAGGGCTGGCAGGGGCGGTTGCCCTACCTGCGTCAAGGCCGTGGCCGCCGTGAAGAAGGTTCTCTGGTCGGCCCGCCCCAGCACAACCAGCAGCGCGGTCGCGGCGGGCTTGGCATCGGGGCCGATGGCCCCCAGCGCGGCGGCGGCGGCGCCGGCAAGCTCGGGGTCGCGATGGGCGAGGGCCTCGGCGAGAGCGCCCACGGCGCCCTTGGCGCCGGGACCGATGGCCCCCAGCGCCTTGGCGCACAGGCGTGCCAAGCGCAGGTCCTTGTCCTTCAGGGCCTTGGCGAGGAGGTCGGTCGTCGGGGCGGCCGTTGGCCCCATCTGAACGATGACCTCCGCCGCGGCCAGGCGAACGGTCCCCTGGTCCTGGTCGATCAGCCGGGCCATTGCGAGGGCCGCGTCCGGGGACGCGCTTCCCACGCCTGCCAGCGCCTCCGACGCCAGCTTCGCGACCTGGGCGTCGTCGGACTTCATCGCCTCGACGAGCGCCGGGATGGCGGCCACGGCTCCCGCGCCGACCTGCTTCAGCGTCCTGGCCGCCAGGAGGCGCACGTCCGCGTCCTTGTGTCCCAGCATGGCGGCGACCGGCGGGACCGATGTTCTGACCGCGTTGGGGTCGATGCACGCCAGAGCGTCCATGATCAGGCCGCACCAGGGGCTTCGCTTGCGTTGGACGGCGTCGATCAGCCCGCTGGCGAGGGCGGGGGCGGCCTGCTTGGCGGCGGTTGCCATGGCGCCCAGCGAGGCGCCCGCCGCCATCGCAACCCGCTCGTCGTCGCTGAGCACGGCGCCGGCAAGGGCCTTGCAGGCCCCCTGGGCGGCGGGTCCCATCCGCCCAAGGGCGACGGCGGCGAGACGCCGAATGTGCCGATCGCTGTGCCCCAGCAGGGCGGCCACGGCTGCGACGGTGGGTGGGATCGAGTTGGCGTCGACCGCCTGAATTGCGGCAAGGACCATCTCGGCTCGCGGGCCGTCCCGGTCCTGAAGCGAGGCGACCAGCAGCTTGCACAGGGGCGGCGAGGCCCCCTTGGCTGCCGAGCCCATCGCCTTGAGGGCGTCGCAAGCCCCTTTCTGGATCAGCCATGCGCGGTCGCCCTCGGATGCCACAAGGTCGACCAGCTTAGGCACGATCGCCCGGCTCCGGGTCGCGTCAAGTCGGCCGATCAACGCCACTGCCGCCCTGCGGTGCTCCTCGAAGCGGTTGCCCAGTTGGCCGAGAAGCACGGGGAGATCCGCGTTGGCGATGTCCGCCGACTGCGTCGTCAGGACCCTCCCGGGCGCGGGCGGCTGGGTGGGAATCGTCGCCGGGCGAGGCGGTTCGCCCGCCGTTCGATAGCCGCCGCCTCGCAGATCGAAGACCATCAGCGGTCCGTACCGAAGGAACAGGCGGCCTTCGGCGATCGTGGGATTGACGTTCCGCTGGTACATGTAGTCTTCCCTGGCCCATTGCAGGTGCGTCGGGCTCCGGGCGGTCCGGGCGCTGGCCCAGCACAACTCCTCCGCCGAGAGCTTCGGGAGCAACTCTCCGGCGATCGCAAAGCCGTCTTTCGTGGGCTGGATGAGTCGGACGCGGATCGTGACGACGTCGTCGGCTCGCTTGGCCAGGTCGGTCGCATACACCATGCCGTCGGCGGCGATGATGTGGCCCTCCACTCCGGCGGGGACGCTGTGAAGGAGCTTGCCCGTCCGAGCGTCGAGGCAGACAAGATGAATGGTCCTGCGAGCCTCCTCCCGCCATGCGGCAATCTGCCTGGCGCCCAGTTTGCGGACCTCCTCAGGGGCGTCGGCGTCGGACGAAGACAGTTCGTACTCAATCCCCTTGTCGCCGAACGTGTCGGCCAGCGGGTCGGCCTTCTTCACCGACAGGTAGGGGTTGCTGAACATATACAGGCGCCCGCTCAGCATAACGGCGTGAGAGAACCCCGACGCTCCATGGCTGCGCGTCCACAGCACCTTGTAGCTCCTGGCGTCGGGGGCCAGTTCGAGCATCTGCGCCCGGGACCCGGGGCTCCAGAGGAGCAAGTCGTTGTCGTAGACGGGCGTCAGGTTCTTCGAGCTGGTCTGCGCGATCGCCCATAGCTCCTTGCCCGTATGGGCCTCAAGACACAGGAGGTATCGCCACGTGGGATAAACGACGAGATCGCGTCCGCGATGCCGGAACGCCGCGCCAGACACGTCCGAGGCCGAGACGCGCCTGCCGGTCCCCGCGTCGGCCGACCAGACGACCGTGCCCGTCTGCGCGTCCAACGCAACGATGGGAGGCGTGTCGTCCACCCGGCTGACCGCGTTGAAGATGACCATGTCGTCGTGCAGCAGCGGCGACTCCGGGTATCCCCAGCCCATGTCGCCCTTGCCTGATCCGAAGTTCTTCCAGGCGTTGACCTTCCACCGCACCGCCCGCTTCTGGAGGTCGATGGCGTAGATGTTGGCGTCGGGCGTGGTGGTGACCGCCACGCCGCCGCTGACCAGCGGCGTGGACCGGGTTCCGCCAAATCGCTTCCAACTCGCCGGCCCGACGGGAACCTGGTCCACGGGGGCCCCGTCCAGGTCGAACACGTACAGTTGGCTGGCCAGCCCGCTGGCAATGTAGACCCTCCCGTCGGCCACGGCCACCCCGGCGTATCCCTGTTCCATCGGGTACTTCCAGAGCGGCGCGGGCCCCTCCTTGGGCCATGTCTTCAGCAGGCCCGCCGCGGGGTAGACCCCGTTGGACTGCGGCCCACGGTATCCGCCCGAACCGTCCGCCAATGCCCCCTGGCAGCACAGCACCACGCCGGCGAGCCCTGCAATCACGCGTCGGTCCATTGGATTGCTCCCTTCGTAGACGTTGCTCTGCCTTTAACGTGGAAGACGCGCATGGGTTCCCCCTGTGGCCCTGTCTATCCATACTCAACGTGCCGCCGTGTGTTGGTCCAGCCACTGTCGGCCCCTGCATTTCCCGGACAAATGTGGGGGCTTGACGGCACACAATCGCGTGGCAAGCTATGTCCTCAGCGACAGTAACGAGGCTCAGGAGGCTTGCCCTTTCCAGGCCAGGCGTTGCCAGACACTCCTCTGCCTTCCGGCTGGGCCAGGAACGCCAGATCAGCCGTACTGCATGTCATCTTCCTGCCTCACTTCGCCATCGCAGCCGCCCGCGGCTGGGCCGCCAACAGCATCAACGCACGCGTCCGCTTGACGGCTGAAAACGATCACCTCAAACAGGAGGCCAGACTGCTCCGCGAGGAGCTCCTGACCAGGGACGCTCGGCTTCGGGGCCTTCACGGTACAGCCCACGGCCCACAACACCACGATGCGCCGGACCAAGCGGCGAGAAGGAAGGGCGGTCCCGAAGGCGGCCCGGCCGAACACATTCCGCCATCATAAGAAATCCTGCCGCTTGCAGCAGAATGGTGAAGACGCGAGCATGTAGTCCGTGTGTGTAGCCGACCAGGAGGTTTGACGAGGACCGGCGATGAGAACAGCATGTTCCTGGGCGATCGCATATGTGGCGGCAGTGGGCGGATTGGCGTTGGCGGAGGAGCCGTCACCGCAGACGAAGGCCGCAATGGAGGAGTTCTGGCGACGGGGCTTCTGCCAGCTCAGCAGCATCCATCAGCCGGCGGAGAAGCAGGCAGTTGTGCCGCGCGAGGTTGGCGGCGTGCCGGTCCTGGAGCCGCGTCTGATCGGGCGAACGGGCCAAGTTTCCTGTTACGCCTCCGACGGCGACATGCTCTGGGCGGCAGACGACCAGTCGCTGTACCAGATCGACGCCGCAGGCGGGAAGCTGTTGTGTCGATACGATCGCACGGCAGGGCTGCCGGACTCGGCCATCGAGTCGATCTCCGTCTGCGGCGGCGACGTGCTGCTGTGCACACGGGCGGGCCTGGCATGCCTCGACGGCAAGACCGGCAAGATCGCGGTGGTGGAGGGCCCGACCGTGACGATGGGCCGGCTGGCCGTATGCGGCCGGCAGGCATGGCTGATCGGCGACGGCGGGGCGTACCTGCGCGACGCGAGCGGGACCTGGCGGCGGTTGGCGGAGTTCCCCGGGCAGAAGGAACTGGCCGCCCTGACGGCCAAGGGGTGCTGGTTTGGCCTGAGGTCGGCCCGGCTGGCCTCGGCGATTCCGTGGGTCCACGCCGACAAGCACGGGCTGTGTGCCGTCGTGTTCGACAAGCTGGTGCATTGCGACGCGGCCGGCGGGGGGTGGCACCAGGCGGGCGGGCAGGTCTGGCAGGCGGCGGCAGGGCAGGATGGTGCGGTCTGGGCTCTGGCGACGGCGGGGCTGGTCCGCTATGACCCGGGCGCGGGCAGGGCCGATACTTACGCGGCGGGCAAGGGTCTTGCTGCCGGCAGGCCCGTGGCGCTGGTGGCAATGCCGGGCGGATGCATGGTAGCCAGCGAGCCGGACTACGACCCCAAGGCCCGGCAATTCGTCGGCGGCGGGATCAGTCGGTTTAACGCCGCCAGCGGCGCCTGGACAGTCACCGACAGCGTCGACGGGCGCGACGTTCGGTTCGTGACGGCCCTATGCGTTGACGGCGCGCGGGCGGCGGCCTCGTGCGTGCTGTACGACAGGGCGGTGGAGATGGGCGCGCATCCGGGTATGGCCCACGTGAAGCGGTGGCGCCCGCACACAGTCGGGTTGGGGTTCCTGCACTGGGACGGCGGCAAGTGGGGCTTGGTCGCCCGCGAAGGGTTGAAGACCGAACGCCGCTGGGTCCTCGGCCAGAAGGGCAAGTCCGACCTCGAACGGATCGGCCCGGAGAGCGTGGATTCGCTGTGCTGCCTCGACGGCCGGGCCTGGGCGGTCTATCGCATGGTCGGCGAGGTATCCTACGCGGGCTATTTCGTCTCGGCAGGATGCATCGCCGCCAACTCCCCTGCGGGCCAATGGCGCGGCGTGTTCGAAACGCGGACGGACCAGCTCGGCTTGGCCGGCGAACAGCCCGAACTGCTGCTCATCTCGCTTTCGCACGGCGACACAGTCGTGCTGGGCGAAAGCCAGCCAACGGTGCTGGACATCGTGTGGGCAGGCGGGCGGACCTGGGCCGTCTGCCAGAGCGGGCTGTACTCGCACGATGTGGCGGCCGACCGGTTCACGCCGATCGTCGAGGAGCCGGTCCGCCTGTACTGGCGAGCGACCGCGGCGGCGGCAGACAAGGACGGTGTCTGGTTCGGCGGCGATAGCGGGACTGTGAGCAGGCTGGACCGAGCGACCGGGCGGCTGGAACTGGTCGGCGTGGCGCCGGGCAGGAAGATCACCGCCATGTCCGCCTCCGACGGCGCGCTGAGCGTGCGAACGGCCAGGGCGGACGTGGTCCTGCCTGCCGGGCTCGCGTCGGCCAGGCGGCTGCCTGAAGGCGACAGGCTCGTCTACGATGGGCGCGAGTGGTCGGCGTCGGCGGCGGGCGGAACATCGGGCAGCCCGGCGTCGGCTCCACTGGATTACCGCTGCCAGGACAAGAGCAACTACCTGTACCGCGGGCAGGCGAAGGTCGGCTTCCTGAAGGGCCCGTTCCAGCCCCAGGTGCTCTGCCAGGATGCCATCGGCGGCAAGCTCTGGCTGGCCTGCTACTCCGGGGTGGCGTGGGTGCCTCTGCCGACCGACGGCGCCAAACGGACGACACCATGAACCCCCTCGGTCACTTCGCCCGTGCGTATCTGCTGCTCCTGGTCGTCATAACCGGCGCGGTAGTGCTGGCCCTTGAGGTGCTGGGAACGCGGGTGATCGGCACGCACTACGGCGGCAGCCTCTACGTCTGGGCGGCGCTGCTGACCGTTACGATGGTGTGCCTGGCCGTCGGGTACGCCATCGGTGGGCGCCTGGCCGACAGGTTTCCCACGCCGACGATCCTGTTCGCTCTGGTCATCGCCGCGGGGCTGGCCGTGCTGGCCGTACCGTGGCTTACTAGCGTGCTTGTGCCACTTGGCGACGCATTGGGCCTGGCCGGCGGGGCGATCGCTTCGGCGGCCATCATCTTCTCTCTGCCCTTGACGCTGCTGGCCATGGCCGGGCCTTACGTCATCCGTCTCCGCGCCCGCTTGGTTGAGCGGGTCGGCGGGACGAGCGGGGCGGTGTACGCCCTGAGCACCGCCGGCAGCGTGGCCGGCGTGCTGGCCGTCAGCCTCTGGATGATCCCGAGCCTTGGCACTCGCACGTCGCTGCTGGTCTGCGCGGGCCTGCTCATCGCCGTCGGCGCCCTGGGAGCGGCGCTGAGCACCCGCGGCAAGGCGGCGCCCCTGCTCCTGCTGGCAGTCTTGCCGGCACTGGCGCATCCGGTCGAGCGACCTGTGCCAGGCGAACTGTTCCGCACCGAGAGCCCCTACGGCGAGCTTCGGGTGATCCAGCGCGACCTGCCCGGCCGCGGGCCCTACAGGATGCTCATGGTCAACGGCATCATGCAGACGGGAATGCCTCTGGACATCGAACTGGTCGGACCCGGCGCGATCCTCCAGTCCGACAGCTACTACCTGGAACTGCTGCCGTACTTCCACGCCGACCTCGGCGAGGGCCGGCGCGGCGTGCTGATCGGCCTGGCCGGGGGGATGTTCCCCCGCGTGATGGAGTTCTACAACATCGACTGGACGGCTGTGGAGATCGACGCCCGCGTCGCCGAGTTGGCCAAGGCGTACTTCGGGTATCGCGGCCCCATCGCCAACTCCAACGGTACGCCGCACGAGGTGGACCTGGCCTTGTTCCCGCGCCGCGAGCTGCCAGCCTCGCATGTCGGCGGCGAACACGAGCCGGCCGGGATGGCAGGGAAGCCTCCCTACCGCGGCCGGGCCGTCATCCAGGATGGCCGGTGGTTCCTCCAGCAGCTCAATCAGCCCGTGGACTTCCTCGTCCTGGACGCCTACAGCTCCGACACCATTCCGTTCCACCTCATCACGCGGGAGTTCTTCGAGCTGGCCCGCAGCCGGCTGACCGACGACGGCGTCCTGGCGATCAACTACATCGGCCGGCCCGAGGGGGATCCTGTCACCGCGTCGCTGCTGCGGACGCTGGCGGCAGTCTTCGGGCCGGGCAACCTGCGCGCGTTCCGGACGACAGATGACCCATCCGCCGTCCAGGTCATCATCATCTTCGCCATGCGCCGCCCGATGGACCTGCTGCCGCTGTGGCGGCGCGAGGGTACGGGCGTGGCCGGCGCGGGTGGCGGCGGAGCAGACCGGCTGAGCTACGAGTTGACCCGCCGGGCCGTCCCGATCTCCTGGTCTGCCGGGGTGGTCTTCACCGACGACCGGAACGCCAGTGACCTGGCGCGGGTGGAGACGGCCCTTCAGTGGCGCAGGCAGACACGAGCATCGCTGGAGTGAGAGGGGGAAGCAGCCGGTCACTACCTGCCTACCTGCGGCAGGCAGCCAGCTCACCATGATCGCATGGGCCTACAGGCGCTCTGGTTGACACGGGCGCGTCGTGCATGATCCTGCCATGTGGTTGGCGGGACCGCCACCCGCGCCGCGCAGTTGACCGGCCAGTTGGTCAACACGGGCGGCAAACCAACGCAGGTGTTCGTCCATTGGCGACCGCGCGATGGCGGGAACGATCCCGCCAAATGGGCCAGCGTCCCGGCCCTGGGCGCGCGAATTCCGGGACCGTTCACGACGGCCTTGACCGGACTGGATCGCGAGGCCGTCTACTATTACCGCTGTTCCGCCGCCAACGCGCTTGGCCGGGGCTGGGCCGAAGTGACCGAGCGCTTCTCCACGCCGGCCACCGCGACCCTGACCAACGACAACGCGTTGGCGCTGCACTGGACGCTCGATCAGCTGCCGGGGATGAAGCTCGTTGAGGCATCGCCCAACGCGGTCACCGGCACCTTGGGTGGCACCAAAGCATGGGCGCCGGCCAAAGGAGTGATCGGCCAAGCCGCCAGCTTCACATCGTCGGGCGCCCTGACCAGCGCACTGTTCCGCCAACCGTTGCGGCAGGATTCCCCCCTCTCGTTGTGGGTGCAATTCCCGGGCAAGTACGACAGCGGGAAGAAACACTTCCTGTGCCTGCAACCCGCGCCACTCTACCTCTACATTAGCCAAATGCGACCAAGCCTCAAAGACGTCGCCGCCAGCGCCACCATGCAACCCAACCAGTGGCATCTTCTGACACTGACACGCAGGGGCCAACGACTGGTCCTCCATCTCGACGCCGCGCCCGTCGCCACGAGCAACGCGACCCTCGTGGATCCGTACGACCAACTATTGCTGCGCGGCGCGGACATCGGGATCCTCGACGACCTGCGCATCTACCGGCGCGCATTGGCCGCGGAAGAAACCCGCCTGCTCCACCGCCGTCAGGAGTGAGTGCGTGCGCAGCTCCTGACCGCCGGATGCATCCCACACCTTCAGCGTGTTGTCCAAGCTTCCGCGGACGATCTGCCTCCCGTCTGGGCTGAACGCCACGGCCGTTACACGGTCCCCATGACCGACCTGAAAGATTCTGCCGCCGTCGGGAAGGAGGCCATGGTCCACCGCGTTATCCCTAGTGGCCGGCGCAACGTGCTGTTGCCCCGGGAGACGCAGGGCGCCACGAGTGGACAGAATGATCGGCTGGTTGCCGGCACAGAAGCGGACGATTCCGACCGGCCTGTCTGCGGCCGGGAAGTCGCTGGCCGTCTGGAGAAAGAAGCTCCACTGGATGCCCAGCGGCGTCATGGGCAAGTATGCGGGATGAAGACCACAGCGAGGGAGACGAGGACCCCATGGACATGCGACGCGAGTTGTGCGGATGGTGTGCGGCGCTTGCGATGGGGGCAATGTCGCCCGCTGCGGCGACTGGGCAGGCGCAGGAGGCCGCGACGGCCGAGGTGACGGCCCACGCCAAGGGGCTCGCGGTGGGCGCGTTCGACCCGGCCGAGCCGGCGGCGCAGACGGCCGAGGAGGCCGGCCTGGGACTTAAGCCCCATCCCCAGATAGCCGTTCGGTTGACTTGGCCCGCTGTAGTGGCCCAGCCGGTTGTCCAGCCCGTCTTCTCGGCGTTTGAACGGTGACCTGTTGCGTTCGAATACGGCGACCGTCTCCTGCACGCCGAAGATCTGCAGCGGCTCTGCGAACCGCGCCGGGGCCTTTGCCTGTTTGAGGACACCTTCGGCTTCAGTGCCTGTGATAGGCGGCACGTCATACGCCGGCCTGCTGGAGGCGCCGGCGGCATGCCCTCGTCCGAGTAGGAACACGAGGAAGGCCACGACCGCTCACGGCAGAGATCGCCAGGCCCGTACCATGACTTCGTATTGGGTCCTCATCTCTGCTTCTCCACGCGCGTCAGATGGACGTCATCCACATAGACAGCCCCGTCGGCGCCGCCAAGCTTTGCCTTTACAAACAACGGCGGCGTCCGGCCGTGCGTTTCAGGCGTTGTGAATGCAATGTCCAGCTTCTGCCAGCGGTCCGATGCTTCAGCAGCAGTTGATTCCGCCGGTTGGATCGGCGGCTTGTCCCACGGGCGCGGCGTCCAGTGGGGCCCGTCCACAGCCAGCCACGCCTTCGAACCCGCGCCCTGAACCTTCACCCACGCCTCCAGCCGGTAGGTTGCATTGGCCTCCAGCACCGGCAGCGGGTCAATGCGGATGCGGCAGTCGCCTCCGCCGCGTCCACCCTTGACAGGCCGCAGCACGGCCGACTTTGTACCCGAATGTGCCTGCCCGTCGGCGATCTGCACCTCCTTGGTCCACGGCGAGGCCGTCTGAGGATCGCGCCGATCGCTCTCGAAGTCCTGCACCTTGCCTTGGCGCACGGCGACAGCCGGCACGCCGAAGTTCATCATCTCGATGCGATCCAGCAGGTGCCGCGTACCCTCGGGCGGCAGGTTCATGAAGCGGAACATCAGCCGCATCTGGTAGGGGCCTTCGCCCGTTGGCCTGCCGGTCCGCATCATGTTGTGCTGGTCCTGGAGTTTCCAGCAGGTTGCGTTGTCGAAGAGCACGTCGTCGGGGCTGTTGTGCGACAGCACCTGGCTCCACCCCCGGCGGTCGGCCGAGAAGCAGATGAACCCGTCCTTCCGCATCGGCAGGCCGACGCTGTCCGAGGCGCTGGCCTGCGAGGTGTCGTTGATCCAGCCGATGTACTTGTCGCTGTCGCGAGGGGTGTAGAGCGTTCGCTCGTAGCGCCACAGGTAAGGGCCATAGGTCACGAAGTGAATCACGTGGCTGGGCAGGACGTTGCAGTACTCGTAGCCCTCGAAGGCGCCGGCGGCGATAGTCCTGCCGGCGGCGTCCTTTCGCGGCGTCCACAGGTAAGGCGGCGTTTTGTCCGAGGCGAACTCCGCGATGGCGTCCAGCACGTAACCGCAGCGCCCGTCCATCCGCAGAGTCGCCCGCATTCGCCGGAGTTTCCAGGCGTCCTTGTGCTCGCCCTGCGGCGTGTGGGTCAGGTGAGTGTTGATCGACTGGCCATCCGGCGCGACGGCGAACATCCAACGGGCGTTGGCCGCCATGCCCGGTATCTGGAACGGCACGCCCATGAGCAGACGGCAGTAGCGGCGGGCCTGCTTGCCCGATTCCTCCTCCGGGCCGTTCCACGGCTCTCGCGGGTTCATGTTCGTGAACGATACATCCACGCCGCCGGCCCACTGCTTCATCGAGCCGATCCGCCGGTCGCCGTCGAAGATCGCGTAGCACACCTGCTCGGTGTACTCGTGCCGGCTGATGCTGGTGGCGTCGAGGTACTTCTCCTCCTGAACGCGGAACCTCGGCCGATAGTCGGCGAACCGCGCCGGGGCCTTGACCTGCTCGATCAGCCGGTCGGCCTCG
>CAYWTX010000085.1:0-5806 GCA_964461295.1 uncultured Planctomycetaceae bacterium
CCGGGCACGCGGAGCCTGAGAGGTCGAGACCCCGCACGGTGTCAGCGCCGGCGGCAGTCCGCCATCGACCACAGGACCGAGCCCCTTCGGTCTGCGACGAACGACGTAGTCCCCTCGGGTCCGCGCAGATCGGTCCGACGCCCTTCGCCACCCGCGACGGCCCGCGGATCGGATTGCCGCGGGTTGCCTGACGATCCTGCCTTGGCGCGCGATGAGCGTACGACCGGGTCACCAAGCCCAGGCGCTCACCATGCCCGGTGAAGGATCCCCGTAGCTTGCAGGGGTCGAGGAGGTCACTCCCACTCAATCATTAACAGCTTCGGTAATTCGTTGTCTGGCTTGATGGTTGCCTCGCAACGCCTGAGTTTTGCCGTCATCCTTACCGTCATTCTGACTGGGATCCCCAAGCGCAGCATTCACCATCATTCGACATCTATCGAGGACAGTCGGCACTTCCACGATGGCCAGCCTTCGAGATCTATCAAGGTCTATCGCGTCCTCGCATGCGTTCCCCGAAGGCGTGAGCAGCCCCCTTGCTCCTCGTGAAGAGATCAAGAGGACGCTGGCATCAAACGCCTCAAGTTGTTGTCGCATCGAGTCTTTCTGCACGACTTTCTGCCGTCACGACGCCGCCGAACGGGCGGCGCGCTCAGTGCGCATCCGCCGTCTCCTCGATTGTTTCCTTCCACGGCCTGATCTTCGCAAGCGTCTTTGCCAAGCCCGCCTTCGCGACCGCAGTATCGAAGTCGGCCTGCAGGCGGAGCCACCAGCCATCCGAGAGACCGAAGAAGCGGCACAGCCGCAGATCGGTGTCCGCGGTGATGGCGCGCTTGCCGGCAACGATCTCGCCGATGCGCTGCGCGGGCACGCCGATCTCCTTTGCCAGGCGGTAGTTGCTCATGCTCAAGGGCTTGAGGAACTCCTCGGCGAGCATTTCGCCGGGTGACACCGGCTTGAGTTTCCTGCTCATGTCGTTCTGCCTCAGTGATAGTCCACGATCTCGACGTCTTCGGCATCGCTACCCGTCCAGCGAAAGCAGATGCGGAACTGGTCATTCACCCGCAGGCTCCACTGGCCGACGCGATCGCCTTTCAGCTGCTCGAGCCGGTTGGCCGGCGGCGCGCGCAGGTCATCAATGCGGCGCGCAAGGTCGAGTTGCTTCAGCTTGCGCAGCGCCGGACGCTCGATGTTGGCGAAGCGCGCCACGCGCCGCAGCTGGAACAGAGCCTCAGTGTCGGCGCACTTGAACGATCGAATCGCCACGAAACAAATAATAACGCAGTGCGTGATTAACGAAAAGCGTGACTATCAATGACCAGGCCCTCAGCACACAAGTGGGCGTTCGCGCCGCGCTGTCGCCGTCACGCCTTCGGCTGGCGCTCGCAACCGGCCGTGCAGCGGGTCAGGGAAGCCAGCGCCGAGATCCAGACGGTTGCGAGGCAAGCCCCGGCATTGGCCGCTGCCGGCGCGGTCCTATTCGTGGAGAAGGTGTCGCGTGCGCTCGAACAAGTCGACAGGGGATAGGAAATTCAAACGCCCTCATCCTGGCCTGGCGCAAGCGGCGGGTCGGATCCAAGGCGGCTGAACGGCGCGAAGCTGACCCGCTTCTCGCACCGGGCCGTGTCTGCGTCCAGCACCAGGCAGTGCAGGTGAACGTTCAGATTCGCCGCCGAGCCGAAGCGCTGGATCAGCGTCACGGCCCCGCCTTGGCCGTTGCCGCCGACAGGCCCCGCCGATTCCCTCAGGTGTCGCTCGAGCACGCGCTGCACCACGCCCAGCGCCGGCGTGACCAGCTCGGGCTGCGCTGCCAACAGCAGCCGTAGCGGTATCGGCAGCGACAGAACCCACTGCCGCACCGGCACCTGCGGGATGACGTGATCCACCAGGTGCGCCGCCGTCTGCGACATGCGCCGCGCACCGCAAGACGGACAGATCCCGCGCCGCCTGCAGCTGCCGACCGTGGGCCCGGCCACATCACCTTGAAGATGAACAGCCTGGTGGACCCCGAAGTGATCGAGGCGCTGTACGAGGCGTCCAACGCCGGTGTGCGCGTGGAGCTCATCGTGCGGGGGATCTGCTGCCTGCGGCCGGGCGTGCCGGGGATGAGCCAGAACATCACCGTGCGCTCGATCGTCGGCCGCTACCTAGAGCACGCCCGGGTGTTCAGCTTCGCCAACTACGACGGGCCCGGCCGGGGTGCCTACTTCATCGGCTCGGCCGACCTCATGCCCCGCAACCTCGATCGGCGCTTCGAGGTCATGGTGCCCGTCCGCGACCCTGCGCTGTGCGACGAGATCAGGGGCCTTCTGCGGCTCCAGCTCGCCGACACCCTGCTGGCCTGGTCGCTCGGGTCCGAGGGACGGTGGACCCGCCTCAGTGCCTCCCAGGCTGCGGAGGGCGTCAATGCCCAGGTCGAGAGCCGTCACCAGGCCGTCGAGCGGTCGCGGCGGGCGTCGCTGTGACCGTCCTGCTCCTGCGCCACGCCCAGGCCGGGTCACGGGGCGACTGGCGCGGTGACGACCGCGGGCGTCCACTCACCCGGGAGGGGCGCCGCCAGGCCGCCGATCTGGTGGAGCTGCTGGCCGAGGTGCCGCTGACGGAGATCCGCACCAGCCCGTACCGGCGCTGCATCGAGACCGTGGCCCCCACCGCCGCCCGCCTGGGGCTGCCGATCGTCGTGGACCCCGCCCTGGCCGAGGGCCCGTGCGACGAGGCCCTGGCGCTGGTCCGCTCGTCGGCGCCGGATACGGTGCTGCTGTGCTCCCATGGCGACGTGATCCCGGGCGTCCTGAACGAGCTGGTCGTCGCCGACGGGCTCGACCTCGGTGTCGCGCCACGCTGTCAGAAGGGCTCGGTGTGGTTCCTCGAGCCTCGGCCGGGGACCGACCGCTTCGCCGTGGCCGCCTACGCGCCCCCGCCATCGGGGCGCTGAGGCGGTGGCCCGCGTGCCGGCGGCCGGAGACGGCGGGGCCCGGCGCGCGTCCGATCCGGCCCGCCCCGGTGCGTCCGGCGTTCCCGGTGCCGGCGGTGCCCCAGGTGCCGGTGACGTTCCCGGTGCGGCCTGGCGCCCGCTGAGCGATCCCCGGGGTCCGCAGCCGATCCACCTGCCGACGTCGCCGTTCGGACGCCTCGGGGTGGCGCATGCGGCGATCACCGCGGGCGACGCCATGGTCACGCTCTCGTTGGCCGGATCGCTGTTCTTCTCCGTGTCCGTCGACGCCGCCGTGTCCAAGGTCCTGCTGTATCTCGTGCTGAGCCTGGCCCCGTTCGCCGTCGTGGCGCCCCTGATCGGGCCCTGGATCGACCGCTTCAGCGGGGGGCGTCGGTGGGTGGTGATCGGAACGTGCATCGCCCGGGCCGCCGTCGCCTTCCTGATGGCCGGGCTCCTGGACTCGCTGCTGCTGTTCCCGCTGGCCTTCACCATGCTCGTGCTGGCCAAGACCTATGCCGTGGCGCGCGCCTCCCTGGTGCCCGAGGTGGTGCGGACCGAGGACTACCTGGTGACGGCCAACGCCCGCCTGTCGCTGATCGCCGGCATCGCCGCGCTGGTCGGGCAGTTGCCCGCCCTGCTCGTCCGGGCCCTGGGGGGCGAGGACTGGGTGCTGCGCCTAGCGGTGGTCACGTTCCTGCTGGCGGCAGCGGCGTCGGCGCGCATCCGTAAAGTCGTGATGCCGACGACCGCGGCGCCCGGGCCCGACGGCGGCCGGACCCATGCGGTGCGGTCGGGCTGGGTGGAGCTCACGCCGGCGGTCCGCGTGGCCGTCTCGGTCATGTCGATCCTGCGGGCCCAGGTCGGCCTGCTGCTGTTCCTGGTGCTGTTCTCGTTCCGCCTGGACGGGGTGGCCACGGCCTGGTACGCGGCCGTTGCGTTGGCCGCCGCAGCGGCCACGGCGGTGGGAGCGGCACTGTCGCCCGCCCTGAAGGCGCGGGCCCCGGAGGACGTGATCCTGGCCGCCATCCCGGCCCTGGGAGGGGTGGCCGCCGCGCTGTGCGCGCTCAACGCCGGCCCCGCCTGGACGGCCGTGCTGGCCGGCGCCATCGGGCTGGCGGCGGCGGCCGGCCGGGTGGCCTTCGACGCCGTGCTGCAGCGTGATCTGCCGCCCGCGGCGCGCAGCGCCGTGTTCGGCCGGGTGGAGACGCTCTTCCAGCTCGCCTGGGTGGCCGCCGCCCTGCTGCCGGTGGCAGTCGCCTTCCCGCGCTGGTTCGGGGCCCTGGTGATCGCCGGATCGTCGGCCGCCGCCGTGGTGATCGGGATCGTGGGGGAGCCGGCTCTGGTGTGGGTCGGCCGCCACCTCCGCCGGCTCCGGCCGGCGGGGGCGTCGTTCAGCTGGCGCCGCCCCATCGGCCCCGACGACGACGACCTCTGAGCCCGTCCGGCCCCGGTCCCCGGTGCTCTAGATGACCCCGGCCTGATCGAGCGCTCGACCCCAGTCGGTCCCGCCATGTCCGGGCCCCTCCACCACCTCAAGCACGGTCCGCCCCCCGCGCCTTGACTCGATCAGGTGGACGAAGAGCTCCGCCACGTCGCCGCGCGATACCCGCGTGCCGAGCGACAGCGGCTTGTCCCCGGTCGAAAGCACCGCCGGTCGACGCCCGGACGGCGAATCCGTCAGCAGTCCCGCCCGAACGATCACGTACGGGAATCCGCTTGCGCGTATCGCCTCCTCCGTCTTGCGTCGCCAGACCAGCGTGTTGCCCTTGATCCGGTTCAACACCCATCCCATGAACGACGGACGGTTCACCCCGAGCGCCGTCATGTACAGGACACGACCGCGGAACCCGTCCGCGTGCGCTGCGGCCAGAGCCGCCCGAACCCCCTCGTACTCCACCGCCTTGATCACGCTCTCGCTGGCCGGACGCTTGGTCACCCCGGCCATCATGACCAACTGACCCATCCCCGTCGCCGCCCCCCGCAACGTCTCGGGCTGCGTCAGGTCTCCGGCGATCACCTCGAGCCCCTGCGGCGGCTCCGCTCGCCCGGCCGCGTCGCGCACCACCGCCCGCACGAAGTGCCCCCGTGCCACCAACTGCTGCGCCAACAGTGCGCCGGTTCCCCGCGCACCGCCATACAAGAGGATGCGATCCGCCATCTCGGTACCCCCTCGCTCAGATTGTCGGGCCAGGCGACGAGCGAGCCCGCAGCCAACTGAGACTCAGACTAACTCCCTTGCTTCATTATGGGAAGTAGTTACCTTTTGGTAACCTAGTTTCCGAAAGGAACCCCATGAATCAGGAAGAACTACTCCGCCTTCCCTTCTGCCCCATCGAGAGAACGCTGCGGGTCCTCGACTCCAAATGGACCGCGCTCCTCCTGCGCGACCTGCTTGGCGGCGCTCGGCGGTTCGGCGAACTGTTGCGGTCGCTCGAGGGCGTCAGTCCCAAGACTCTCACCGGACGCCTGCGGACCCTCGAGGCGCAGGGCGTCGTGCGACGAACCATCTACGCAGAGGTCCCGCCACGCGTGGAGTACGCCCTGACCGACTTCGGGGAGACCTTGCGGCCCGTTCTCGAGGCCATGGCTCTGTGGGGCATCCGCGACGCCGAGCGCAATGCCGAACGCGATGCAGAACCTGCAAGGGATCTCGACCGGACGCGGGGCGACCGACGCGAGAACTAGAGCTCCGGGCGGGCCAGCCACAGGCCGGGGGCGTCGGCGGGGATAGGAAATTCAAACGCCCTCACTCTGGCCCGGCGCAAGCGGCGGGTCGGATCCAAGGCGGCTGAAGGGCGCGAAGCTGACCGGCTTGTCGCACCGGGCCGTGTCTGCGATCGGGCTGCAGGCGTTCACGGCGTGCGATTCCGGCCT
>CAYWTX010000086.1:0-1779 GCA_964461295.1 uncultured Planctomycetaceae bacterium
CACGATCCGCTATCCTGGAGGCGCGCATGCTGCCTGAGAAGACCATCGGTAAGCCGTATGCGGGAAATCCGCACGTACGGTTTGAAAGGGAGCTTCAGGAAACGGAGCCGGCGCGCCACCGCGCCTGAGGTTTACCAATGCAGATCGTCGTGCTTGCCGCGTTCATGGTGGCGTTGACGCTGGCCGAACAGCCGGCCCTGGTTGACGGGCGATGGGTGTTCTTGCCCGCCCTGGTCGGGTACCTCGCCGCCGCCGTGGCCGCGGCGGCGTTTCGCACGGCCCTGTCGTTGCGGGCCATGGGGCGCCGCGACGAGTTGAGCCCCTCGGCGCTACGCCGTCACGGCCTGCTGTCGATGGCCGCGCAGGTGTGGCTGGTGGCGGGCCTGGCCGGCGTCATTCTGCTGGGCTACGGGCGATGGGTGCTGCGGGGCCTGGGCCTGGCCCACGTGCCCCTGGTGGGCGAGGTGGTGCTTCTGCTGCCGTTCCTCGTCGCCCTGGTGCTGGACTGGCTGCTGGAGTACCCCTTCTATCGCGCGATGCGTCTGCGCCTGGGCCAGGGCCAACTCCAGGACGGCGCGCCGCCCCGGCCGGGATGGACGCTGGGGGAGTACATCGAGTACAACCTGAGGCACAACGTGCTGTTCATCGCGGCCCCGGTGGGGCTGATCGTCCTGGCGTCCGACTCGCTGTCCCTGGCGGCGCCGCTGCTGCCGGCGCACCTGGCCGAACCGGTGGTGCTGGGGGCGTCGGCGGCCTGGTCGGCCCTGGTGTTCGTCCTGGCCCCGGTGCTGATCGTCCGCGTGTGGCGGACGCGCCGGCTGCCCGACGGCCTGCTGCGCGAGGCGCTGCTTCACACCTGTCGGCAACTGCGGCTGAAGGTGCGCGAACTGCTGCTGTGGCGGACCGGCGGCATGATCGTCAACGCCGGCGTGATGGGGCTGGTCGCCCCCGTCCGCTACGTCCTGCTCACCGACGCCCTGCTGGAGCGGATGGACCGTCGGCAGGTGCTGGCGGTGTTCGCCCACGAGGCGGGGCACATCCTCAGCCACCACCTGTTCTACTCGGTGCTGTTCGCGATGGTGTCGGTGAGCCTGTGCAGCCTGGCGGGCGACTGGGCCGTCGAGCGCCTTGGCGGGTCGCCGGCAGCCGCGCAGGCCGCGTCCCTGGGTCTGCTGCTCGCCACGTGGGGCGTGCTGTTCGGGTTCATCAGCCGGCGCTTCGAGCGCCAAAGCGACGTCATCGGCGCCTGGGCCTCCGGCCCCGCCGGGCCGGACCCCTCCGGCCGCGTCACGCCCGAAGGCGCCGCCGTGTTCGCTTCGGCGCTGCAGCGAGTGGCGGAGCTGAGCGGCATTCCGCCGCGACAGCGGAAGTGGCGGCACGGCTCGATCGCCAGCCGGGTCGAGTACATCTTCCGCCTGTCGATCACCGGCGCGGCGCGGAACGAGATCGACCGCGTCGTACGCAGGATCAAGGCGGCCCTGTGGGTCGCCGCGGGCGTGGCCCTGGCCCTGTGGACGCTGCGGGCGCTGCACGTGACGTAGGCCCGCGCCGCGTGGTCGCCCGTCGCCACGCCGCAAGCCCAGCGGCGGCGATCTTCCCGGGCGCCGGCGAGGGACGCTTCAGGGCGCATACAATCCTGCATGGAACGTCCTGAAAGCTGCATCGAGCTAGCGGGTGGAAGTCCCGCCACGGTAAGCGCCGTAGCGCCGTGTAGCAGGCCCCGGGCGGCAGGGGCGACCCTGTCGTTTGAGTGGGGCGTCAAAAGCCCTCCGGTGGCTG
>CAYWTX010000087.1:0-1530 GCA_964461295.1 uncultured Planctomycetaceae bacterium
GGATTACGTGCTCAAGTCGTAGATAACTCAAGCCCACCCGCTGGGTGCGTTAGCGGTTTTGCTTGCCGCCAAACCCCGACGACAATCTCTGTGTCCAGTGTTATGAGTAGTGATTGGGACAGGTTCCCGTATGGGCAATCAACCTCAGTTGATCACGGATAGGCTTTGGGCGAAGCTAGTAGTGCTAATCCCTCGAAAGGGATGGAAAACCCTCGACGGAGAGAAACGGAGGGCGAGGGGAGAGCCAGCGTGTTCCGAAGGTCTGCTCACAGAAATGCTCCACCAGAGTGTAGCCACTGTCATCGGAGATAGCTTCTTCTTGAAGAAACAGATTGTCGAGATAATTGTGGCGGAGTGCCTGCATGATATCGAGCCGAACTGAGCGTTTGTAACTATGCTCGACCACTATGATCAAGTCCGTTCGCATCTCACTCGCCAACGCGCTGAGAGCAGGCCGGGAGCCGATGTACCCAAGAGCAAACGCGAAATCAGACTTCTGCACTGGGTCTCTTGTCTCGAGGAATCTGCTGATGAACTTGCGTTCCAGCGTTGTATCGCCAAGCGCTGCCATAGCGATCTCCGCCTTCTCATCTGTAGACCACTCCGGTGATTTTATAAGTACCTCCATTATACGAGAAGCCTCAGGGCATTTCACCTTCGCAGCGAGCAGAAAGGAAGAGCCACAGGGCCATCTAGTCAGATCTTCAGTCAGGAGGGCGCAGTATTCCTTGAGTGAATCGGTGGGAACCAACTCCAACACCATGTCAAGACAGTACTCGCGGGCAAAATCCTCTTTACACAAACCATGCTTCAGTAGGATTTGCACAATTGCTTTGTCTCGAAGGAGATTGGCTCCCTGAGCGTGCAGTGGGTCAATCTGACGACCAATGTTAACCAGCAGTCGGGCAACCTCTTCCCGAACAGGCGCGTCCTCTCGATGCAGAGCGCGGGCGAAGACAGCAAGCACATTATGCTCAACATGACCTTGATCGAGATAACAAGCTATATCGCCGCTGAACCCTTCTCCTCTTCTGAATCTGTCAATCAAATCTTCAGCCTGCTTCATTTGCTTCAACTCCTTTGCGCTATGGCATCCATGAACGTGGGCGGCTACTGCACCAAATAATATAAGGAAAAAGAAGATCCGAGCGCTGACGTGTATGGCCACACTCATCTCACCTCTTTACCTTTTGCCATTGGTTAACGGTTCCCTGAGGCGGGTAGTATTCGGTTTGATCTTTGTACCGGATTTTGGTGTCGGTGTTTCCTTCAGCATAATACATAAGGTTGTCGTCGTCACTGACATCACTCCATTTCACTGTCAAAGCGGCATGTCCCAACTCGTGGCCAATCACTTCACCTTCCAAGGCCACCGTACTCGTGGTTACCTCGCTGACGAGCACCGGGTTGCCGCCCAATCCCATAACCGGCAGCAGAACTCCCTCGGTTGTGGCATGCGCCTTTTTCAGCGGGCCCTCCAGTGTGAGTTCATTGGCATTCTTAGAAATAATGACAATCGTCTCGCTGTTG
>CAYWTX010000088.1:0-9583 GCA_964461295.1 uncultured Planctomycetaceae bacterium
GACCCCAGCAAGGCGTTGGAGGGCCGCACCGAGCACGAGGACGCTTTGCTGCGGATCTACGTCCGGCTGCGCCCGGGCAACCCGCCGCAGGTGAACAAGGCCGAGACGCTGTTCAAGGAGAAGTTCTACGACGAGAACCGCTACCGGCTGGGCAGGGTGGGGCGGTTCCGGATCAACCGCAAGTTTCACCAGAACGTGGCCGAGGACGTGATGACGTTGCGGCCCGAGGATTTCATCGGCACGCTGAAGTACATTCTTCGGTTGCGGGCGAGCGAGGGCGTGGTGGACGACATCGACCACCTGGGCAACCGGCGTCTGCGGACGATCGACGAGTTGGCGACGGACGAGCTGCGCAAGGGCTTTCTGAAGCTGCGGCGCACGGTGCAGGAGCGGATGAGCCTGAAGGACCCCGGCGAGTTGGCGAAGATCGCCGAGTTGGTGAACTCCAAGAGCATCTCATCGAGCATCGACTATTTCTTCGGGCGCGGCGAGTTGAGCCAGGTCGTGGACACGCAGAACCCGCTGAGCCAGCTCACGCACGAGCGGCGCCTGTCGGCCCTGGGCCCCGGCGGCCTGAACCGCAAGCGGGCGGGCTTCGAGGTCCGCGACGTGCACATCAGCCACTACGGGCGCATCTGCCCCATCGAGACGCCCGAAGGCAACAACATCGGCCTCATCAGTTCGCTGAGCATCTACGCCGGCGTGGACGCGTACGGCTTCCTGACGACGCCGTACCGGCCGGTGAAGAGCGGCTCGGTGGCCGACCAGATCGTCTACCTGCGTGCCGACGAGGAGATGGAAGCCATCCTCGCCCCGCCCAACGAGCTGGACCCGGTGACGCGCAGCACGGCCAAGCCGGCCATGCCCAAGGCGCCGGTGCTGGCCCGCGTGAAGGGCGAACTGGCGATGACCGAGGGCCCGACCGTCCAGTATGTTGACGTGTCGCCCAAGCAGACGGTGGGCATCTCGGCGGCGCTGATCCCGTTCCTGGAGCACGACGACGCCAACCGCGCGCTGATGGGCAGCAACATGCAGCGCCAGGCCGTGCCGCTCATCCGGAGCGAGGGCCCGATCGTGGCCACGGGCATGGAGCGGTCGGTGGTCGAGAACAGCGGCATGGTGGTGAAGGCCAACAAGGCCGGCACGGTGACGTATGTGGACAGCCAGCGCGTGGTCATCGACAACGCCGGGGAGTACCCCCTTCGCAAGTTCAGCAAGATGAACGAGCGGACGTGCCTGAACCAGAAGCCCATCGTGCAGGTCGGGCAGCGCGTGAAGAAGGGGCAGATCATCGCCGACGGATGCGGGTGCGCCCAGGGCGAGCTGGCCCTGGGGCGGAACTGCCTGGTGGCGTTCATGCCGTACGACGGCTTCAACTTCGAGGACGCCATCCTGGTCAGCCAGAACGTGGTGAAGGAAGACCGCTTCACGTCCATCCACCTGGAAGAATACGAGGTGGAGATTCGCGAGACGAAGCTGGGGCGGGAGGAATTCACCCGCGACATTCCCAACGTCTCGGAGAAGGCGCTGCGGAACCTGGACGCCAACGGGGCCGTCCGCGTGGGCACGCGCGTGGGTCCCGGCGACATCCTCGCGGGCAAGGTCTCGCCGAAGTCCAAGAGCGAGCTTTCGCCCGAGGAGAAGTTGCTGCACGCGATCTTCGGCCGGGCCGGCGAGGACGTGAAGAACGACAGCCTGGAGCTGCCGGCGGGCGAGGAAGGCGTGGTCGTGGCGACGCGGCGGTTCAGCCGGCGCGTGCACATGACCGAGCAGCAGAAGAAGGAACTCGCCCAGCAGATGAAGGCGTTCCGCGACCAGGTGAACGCCAAGACGGTGAAGGTCTTCCGCCTGATGTCGGACGAGATCAACGAGGTGCTGGGCACGCCGATGATCGACCCGTCGACCAAGCAGAAGGTCGGCGCCAGCGAGATCGACGCGGTCCTCCTCGAGCAGATCGAGAACTTCAACCTCAAGTGGATCAAGACCAACAAGGACGCCGTCCGCCAGCAGGCCGAGGGCATCCACAAGAAGTACTGGCCGCGGATCGAGGAGCTCCGCAAGGAGATGGAGCGGAAGCTCGACCACATGAAGCGCGGCGACGAGCTGCCCAGCGGCGTGCTGGAGATGGTGAAGGTGTGGGTGGCCACGAAGCGCACGCTGGGCGTGGGCGACAAGATGGCCGGGCGGCACGGCAACAAGGGCGTCATCGCCCGCATCGTGCCGGTGGAAGACATGCCGTTCCTGTCCGACGGCACGCCGGTGGACATCGTGCTCAACCCGCTGGGCGTGCCCGGGCGCATGAACCTGGGGCAGATCCTCGAGACGCACCTGGGCTGGGCGGCGGCGGTGCTGGGCTTCAAGGCCATCACGCCCGTCTTCGACGGCGCGACGGAGAAGGAAATCTTCGAGTGCATGGCCGAGGCGAACGGGCACGTCCGCGACCGGGCCAAGGACCTCAAGGTCGTGCAGGATGCGGGCAAGACCGGCGAACTGCTGGTCGAGATGCCGGAGGACTGCAAGGTGCGGGTGTATGACGGGCGCACCGGCGAGCCGCTGGAGCAGCGGGTGACGGTGGGCTACATCTACATGAACAAGCTGCACCACCTGGTGGACGAGAAGATTCACGCCCGCGCGACAGGGCCGTACTCGCTGATCACGCAGCAGCCGCTGGGCGGCAAGGCCCGCACGGGCGGGCAGCGGTTCGGCGAAATGGAAGTGTGGGCGCTGGAGGCCTACGGCGCCAGCTACACGTTGCAGGAACTGCTGACGGTCAAGAGCGACGACGTGGAGGGCCGCACGAAGATCTACGAGTCGATGGTGAAGGGCACCAACACGCTGGAGGCGGGCACGCCGGTGAGCTTCGACGTGCTGTGCAACGAGCTGCGCGGGCTGGGCCTGAACGTCCAGTTGGAGAAGAAGCGGCTGATCTGACGTGGCGGACGCCATCGTGACCCGCAAACGAGACAGCAGGCAAATGGACTGGGTGTGTGCCAAGCTGAGGCTGTCTCAGGACCAGCGGGAGCGGTTGCACCGGGAGATTTCAGGCCGGAACTTGACGGTTGCGGGAATTCTGGAACTGGCCAGGGAAATCAAAGAGTTGTACCCAGGCAAGCAGTGGAGTCGAGAAGAGCAATGGTTTCCGCCCAATTGATGGAAGAACGCACCGCAACGGGAATCACGGCCGCTTTGCTCGGCCGGGAGTGCTGGAACGTCGCGTGCGGTGGCAGCGTGGGCGCCACGTTTCAACTGGCGCTGGGCGGAAGGGTCGCGCGCGAGCGCCCGTTGCAGAATCCGACGGTTTCGGAGGCGTATCGTGCCTTTGAGGGCGAGTACGGCTTGATGGTGTGGTGCTCGTGGTCGCTGACGGGCCGGAAGGTCCCGATCACGAGTTCGGACGATGGATCGCCGCAGATGGAGAAAGGGTTGCGTGGACTGGCCGGCAAGACCATCGTGCGTGCGGACGTGTCGCAGGGATGGTACTTGCAGGTGGAGTTCTCGGACGGGACTTGCTTGAGGGTTTTCCCCGATCACGTCGGGCTGGGCGCCAGTTTTGACGGCAACTGGGAGGTCTGGACGCCGGATCGGCTGTACGCGATCGGCACGGACCTGGCATGTGAGATCGAGCCCCGGCAGGCGCCCGCGGCGGTGGCGGCGCGGTGGAAGGCGAAGCGGCCTTCGACCTCGACGGCAACCGGGCGAATCGGGCGGATCGGGGCGGTCAGGATTCGTGGCAGGAAGATTCGGCGATCCGGTGCGCGACGCGCCAACGGAGCGTGAAGAAGGCGGCGTGGGTCGCAAGCGTGACATCAAGGCGGTGGATGCCGTCGTGGCCAGGCTGGGTTTGTCCAAGGAACTGCGCGGGCTGGGCCTGAACGTCCAGTTGGAGAAGAAGCGGCTGATCTGACGCGGGAAGTCGGCATGGAAAACTGGCAGACAATCAGCGAGATGGATCCGGGAGGCGCAGCGATGGTTGCCGCCGGAAGCGAAGAGCAGATCCGGACGCTGCGGAGTCACATCCAGGAGTTGTTGGACAAGAACTGCCAGAAGCAGCGATTCGCCTTTCGTCTCCGCGGTTCGGACGACGTTTTGCAGGAAGGCGAGCGGGTCACGTTCGTGGTTGTTCCGGACCGCGAGGGCGTACGGCCCTATGACTTCGCCACGGCGCTGGCCGACGTGGAAACCGAGTTGGCGCGAGATGAGAAGGAAGAAGGCGTCTTGCTGGTGCCGGCGATCCCGGACTGACATTCATCGGGCCGTCAAGAGCCCGAGTGGAGCGTGATAACCATGGCAGAAAGCGTATACGATCGGATCAACGATTACGGGTCGGTGAAGGTTCAGCTTGCCAGCCCCAACGACATCCGGAGTTGGTCGTTCGGCGAGGTGAAGAAGCCGGAGACGATCAACTACCGGACGTACCGTCCTGAGAAGGACGGGCTGTTCTGCGAGCGGATTTTCGGCCCCGAGCGCGACTGGGAGTGCGCGTGCGGCAAGTACAAGGGCACCAAGCACAAGGGCATCATCTGCGACCGCTGCGGCGTGAAGGTGACCCACAGCCGCGTGCGCCGCAAGCGCATGGGCCACATCAACCTGGCGGCGCCCATCGTGCACATCTGGTTCTTCAAGGCGCTGCCCAGCCGGCTGGGCACGCTGCTGGCGATGAAGACCGCCGACCTGGAGAAGGTGATCCTCTTCCAGGACTACGTGGTGATCGATTCGGGCCAGACGCCCCTGAAGCTCAAGCAGGTGCTCAGCGAGGACGACTACCGCTCGGCGCGCGACAAGTACGGCACGGACTTCCGCGCCGTGATGGGCGCCGACGCGGTGCGGGCGCTGCTGGAGAAGATGGACCTGGCCGCGGTGGCCGAGGAGCTCCGCGAGGACCTCAGGAAGACCACCTCCAAGCAGAAGGTCAAGGACATCACCAAGCGGCTGAAGCTGGTGGAGAACATTCGCACGTCGGGCAACCGGGCGGAGTGGATGGTGATGGACGTGGTTCCGGTGATTCCGCCGGACCTGCGTCCGCTGGTGCTGCTGGAGAGCGGCAACTTCGCCACCAGCGACCTCAACGACCTGTACCGGCGCATCATCAACCGGAACAACCGCCTGAAGAAGTTGATGGACCTCAACGCCCCCGAGGTCATCATCCGCAATGAGAAGCGGATGCTTCAGCAGGCGGTGGACTCGCTGTTCGACAACGGGCGCTGCCGCCGTCCGGTGCAGGGCACGGCCAACCGCCCGCTGAAGAGCCTGACGGACATGATCAAGGGCAAGCAGGGGCGCTTCCGCGAGAACCTGCTGGGCAAGCGCGTGGACTACTCCGCCCGCAGCGTGATCGTGGTCGGCCCGGAGTTGCGGCTGCACCAGTGCGGCCTGCCCAAGAAGATCGCACTGGAGTTGTTCGAGCCGTTCGTGATCCGGCGGCTGAAGGAGCAGGGGCACACCGACACGATCAAGAGCGCCAAGCGGATGATCCAGCGTGCGAAGGCGGCGATCGGCAAGACGGTGATCGGGCAGGAGGTGCAGATCGTCTTCGACTGCCTGGCGGACGTGATCTACCAGCACCCCGTGCTGCTGAACCGCGCCCCGACGCTGCACCGCATGGGCATCCAGGCGTTCGAGCCGGTGCTGGTGGAAGGCAACGCCATCAAGATTCACCCGCTGGTGTGCAAGGGCTTCAACGCCGACTTCGACGGCGACCAGATGGCCGTGCACCTGCCGCTGTCGATCGAGGCGCAGGCCGAGGCCCACGTGCTGATGCTGGCGACGAACAACATCTTCTCGCCGGCCAGCGGAAACCCGGTGATGGGTCCCACGCAGGACATCGTGCTGGGGATTTACTACCTCACCAGCGGCCACGGCTGCGAAGGCGTGAAGGAAGGCGTGCAGAAGATCCGGTTGGAGAAGGACGGCGAAGCGTACCCGGTTTTCATCAGCCCGCGGGCGGCGATGACGGGCTACGAGATGGGCCTGGTGGGCGTTCACGCGAAGATCATCGTGCGCGTGCCCAAGGACCGCGAGGTGGTGGAGAAGGACCGCCGCTACAAGCCCGAGAGCGGGCGCATCGTGACGACGGCGGGGCGGTGCATCTTCAACGACGTCCTGCCCAAGGCGATGGCGTTCTACAACTATCCGCTGGGCGGCAAGGCCGCGGCCCGCGTGATCAACGATTGCTACGCCGCGTTGGGCAAGGCCAGCACGCTGGAGCTGCTGGACTCGATCAAGGACCTGGGGTTCCGGTACTCGACGCTGGCGGGGCTGTCGTTCGGCATCAACGACGCCCTGATCCCGTCGCGGAAGCCGGAGATCCTTGCCCGTGCGCAGAAGCGCGTGGACCGGATTGAGAAGGACTTCCACGCCGACGCGATCACCCATGGCGAGCGGTACAACCAGATCGTGGACGTGTGGGTGCATGCCCGCGAGGAGCTCACCAAGAGCCTGATGTCCGAACTGGAGGTGGCCCGCGACCCCAAGGACCCCAACTACCTCAACCCGGTGTGGTTGATGCTGGACTCGGGCGCTCGCGGCAACATCGACCAGATCCGCCAGCTCGCCGGCATGCGAGGGTTGATGAGCAAGCCTTCCGGCGAGATCATCGAGACGCCGATCAAGGCGAACTTCCGCGAAGGCCTGAGCGTGCTGGAGTACTTCAGTTCGACGCACGGGGCCCGCAAGGGCCTGGCCGACACGGCCCTCAAGACGGCGGACTCGGGCTACCTGACCCGCAAGCTGGCCGACGTGGCGCAGAACGTGATCGTGACGGAGATCGACTGCGGCACGCTGAAGGGCGTGATCAAGAGCGCCGCGTACAAGGGCGAGCAGGTCGACGTGCCGCTGCGCGACGTGATCATCGGGCGCACGGCTCGGGAGAACATCGTCAACCCGGTAACCGACGAGGTGATCGTCCGGGAGAACGAGACGATCACGGCGGACGTGGCCCGCAAGATCGAGGATCTCGGAATGGAGACGATCCGGGTGCGCAGCGCGCTGACGTGCGAAAGCCCGCTGGGCATGTGCGCCAAGTGCTACGGGTTGGACCTGTCGACGAGTCGGCTGGTCGAGGAAGGCATGGCGGTGGGCATCATTGCGGCCCAGTCCATCGGCGAGCCAGGCACGCAGCTGACGATGCGCACGTTCCACACCGGCGGCGTGGCGACCCGCGCGGTGGTCGAGTCGGAGACGCTGGCATCGGTGGCCGGCACGATCCAGTACCGCGAGTTGAACGCCGTGGCCGAGACGGGCGACCTGGACGGAAGCGAAGGGCACGCCGGCAGCGGGCGCGGGAGTTCGCGGGCGGCGGGTGCGGCACGGAAGTCGGAGGGCGAGGAGGGGACGCCTCCGTCCAGGACCAGTTGGGTCGCCCTGAAGCGGAACGGCGAGATCGCCATCGTGGACGACAAGGGCCGCGAACTGGACAAGTTCAAGGTTCCCTACGGGGCGCATATCCTGGTCAAGGACCAGCAGAAGGTGAAGCCCGGGCAGCGGCTGGTGTGGTGGGATCTGCACGTGGCGCCGATCCTGGCCGAGACGGGCGGCGTGGTGCGGTTCCAGGACATTGAGGAAGGCGAGACGGTCCGCGTGGAGGCGGAAGGCAAGAAGGGCGGCGGCGGCAAGCGCCTGGTGGTGATCGAGCACAAGGGCGAGAAGCATCCTCGCGTCGTCATCGAGGATTCGCATGGCAAGATTCTTGACTTCCACTACCTGCCGGCGAAGGCCCGCATCGAGGTGGAGGAAGGCCAGGACGTGAAGCCTGGCGAGTTGCTGGCCCGCCAGCCTCGGGAGATGTCCGGCACGCAGGACATCACCGGGGGCCTGCCCCGAGTGACGGAGATTTTCGAGGCTCGCAAGCCGAAGAATCCGGCCGCGATGGCGGAGATTTCGGGGCGGGTGGAGCTGCGGACGGACAAACGGCGCGGCAAGATGACGGTGGTGGTGCGGAGCGAGTCGGGGATGGAGCGCGAGCACCACGTGTCGCACGATCAGCATCTGCTGGTTCACACGGGCGACTATGTGGAGGCGGGCGACCGGTTGACGGAAGGCCCGCTGGTTCCGCACAACATCCTGTCGATCAGCGGCGAAGTGGAACTGGCGAAGTACCTGCTCAAGGAGATCCAGGCGGTGTACCGCGGGCAGGGACAGAGCATCAACGACAAGCACATGGAAGTGATCCTGTCGCAGATGCTGCGGAAGGTGAAGGTGGAGAACGTCGGCGACAGCAGTTTCCTTCCGGAAGAAGTTGTTGACAAGTTCCGCTTCCGCGAAGAGAATAAGCGGCTCGCGCAATCGCTGAAGGTTCTGGAAGCGGGCGACACGCCGTACCAGAAGGGCGAAGTGGTGGTGCGCGAGAAGCTGGAGCAGGCGAACCTCGAGGTGGAAACCACCGGAGGGGCGCCTGCCAAGACCCGCAAGCCCAAGCCGGCAATGGCGAAGACGTTGTTGCTGGGCATCACCAAGGCTTCGCTACAGTCGGAGAGTTTCCTGTCGGCCGCAAGCTTCCAGGAGAGCACGAAGGTGTTCACCGAGGCGGCCTTGGCGGGGAAGGTGGACGAGCTTCGCGGGCTGAAGGAGAACGTGATCCTCGGGCACCTGATCCCGGCGGGCACGAGTTTCCGGCCGTATGTCGAGATGAAGATAAAGCGCAACGTGGAGTTGGCCGACTTCGCGGCGCCGGCGGTGGAGCAGGAGTTGACCGAGGCGCAGATCGCCCAGGCAGTGCAGCAGGCATTGACCGGGCAGAACCAGTAGGGAGCGGCGCCGGAGACGATGGGATCGCCAAAGCGGCGGGCGCGTGGACTTGTGACTACAGAGGTACGGTGAATGCCGACGATGAATCAGTTGATCCGCCGCAGGCGGAAGGTGCAGGTCGCCAAGAAGAAGAACGTGGCGTTGGGATCATGCCCGCAGAAGAAGGGCGTGTGCCTGCTGGTGAAGACGGTCACGCCCAAGAAGCCGAATTCCGCGTTGCGGAAGGTGGCGAGGGTGCGGCTGAGCAACGGCAAGGAGATCACCGCGTACATTCCGGGCGAGGAGCACAACCTGCAGGAGCACAGCATCGTGCTGGTGCGCGGCGGGCGTGTTCGGGACCTTCCCGGCGTTCGGTACCACGTCATCCGGGGGACGTTGGACTGCCTCGGCGTGGATGGGCGCAAGCAGGGGCGGAGCCTGTACGGCGCTAAGAGGCCCAAGTAGAGCAGCGGAAGAAGAACCATGGCATACAAGAAGTTCACAGCGTCGGTTCGGCAGCTTCGCCCGGATGCCCGGTATCGCAGCAAGCTGGTCAGCAAGTTCATCAATTGCCTGATGGAAGACGGCAAGAAGTGGGCGGCCACCCGCGTCGTATACGACGCGATGGACGTCATCGGCAAGAAGGTCAAGGACGACCCGCCGCTGGAGGTCTTCAAGAAGGCAGTCGACAACGTTCGCCCGGTCGTCGAGGTTGTACTGGAGTCGGACCTTGGAGAATTCGCTCGGGAACCACGTCAGATCCGGGGCGAGGCGCCAGCGCGTATCGCGGTCCGGATCCGGACGATAAACAGCCGGGGCGCCGCTCACCCAATCACCCCGCAGCGCCGTCACCCAGCCTTTC
>CAYWTX010000089.1:0-2035 GCA_964461295.1 uncultured Planctomycetaceae bacterium
TTGCGCCCTTTCAGGGCTTGCCCTTCTGGGCATCTATTCCCAGGGCGTTGCCCTGGGCTGCATTCTCTCAGCCTTTCAGGCTGAAGAGCAGACACCGGCGCGCCGGGCAAGTGGGCAAAGCGACACCATTGTTTGCCGCATTTCAGCCGATAACCGATCACCCACAACCCCCGTGACGGCGCGACCGTGTCGATTGTAAACACAGTTCGCGCAAAGTCAATCGAAGCCCATCCGGTTCCTCCGTACGCAGCCCCATACCATGCCTGGTAGTCTGCGCAAACTGTGCGAACTGAATGTGGGATCCCCTCTGTACTGCGAAAGCCGGCCCTCCCTTCTGCCGATAGGCTCGGTAAGGCGCCAGGTGCGACCTTCGCCCTCGCCCTGCATTTGCTATGACTTGGTCTGCCGACAAACTCGACGTGTTGGATGCGGTGTTCGCGGCGGCCGCTCTCCTCCTGCCGATGACAGCGTTGTGGCTGCAGTCGCGGGGGCGCGAACGTCCGGCCAACTGGAGAACCCGCATCGCCCGCCTGCCGATTCCGGCGGGGGTGCTGGGTGTCATGGTATTGGGCTGGCTGGTGGCCGAGCACCGCACCAGCCGTGCCGACGCCGAGGGCCGCCGCGCCCTGCTGCGGAAAGTCACCGACCTCGCCCAGGCCATCCACTACGACCATGCTTCGGTGCTGACCTTCACGGCCGCCGACAAGAGCAAGCCCGAGTTCCAGCGAGTTCGCAGCCAGATGACCGCCTACGCCGCCACGGCCGGCGTCCGCGGCGTCTACTCGATGGCCTTGCGGGACGGGAAGCTGTTCTTCGGCCCGGAGAACTACGCCGAAAGCGACCCCCAGGCTTCGCCGCCGGGCACCGAGTACCTGCAGGCTTCTGCCCCGCACCACGAGATCTTCGAGCACGCGACCCCCTTTGTCGTCGGCCCCGAAACCGACGAGTACGGCACTTTCGTCTCCGCCGTCGCGCCGGTGCTCGATCCGCGGACCGGCAAAGTCATCATGACCGTCGGCGCGGACGTGGAGGCAAAGGACTGGGCCACCGACATCCTTGCCTTCGGCATCGCGCCGCTGGCTTGTTCGCTGCTGCTGGCCGGAGCGATCCTGGCGGCAGTGGCGGTCGGAAGGTGGCGGGCGTCGCTCTCGCTGGATCGCCAGGAGCGGCTGCGCCACATAGAAACCGCCTTGGCTGCCTCGCACGCGCTGGTGCTGGCGTTTCTGGCCGCCCTGCTCGTGCATGACGACCAGGGCAGGCAGATGCGACTGGTCTTCGACCAGTTGTCGGCGTCCGCCTCCGAACAGATGCGTGACAGCCTGACCAGCCTTCGCGCCGACCTGAGCACGCTGGCGCGGTTCCACGGATCCTGCCAGGAAGTCACGGCCGACAGGTTCGCCGCGTTCACAGCACCGATGGTAAGGGCCAACGCGGCGCAGTCGCTGGCATTCGTGCCGGTGGTGCGGGATGCCCGGCGGGCGGCATACGAGGCCGGCGCGGTCGCCATCAGCCGCCCTGACGCATCCGGCAACCTGAGCCCAGCCCCGAGACGCGACGTGTACTACCCCGTTCAACACCTCCAGTCCTCCGGAGATCGTCTGCTGTCCCGCGGTCTGGACCTGGGTTCGCAGCCGGCAGTGCTCGAGGCCATGAAGCTGGCCGCCCTACAGAAGCTGCCCGTGGCGGTGGAGTGGGCGGCCGGCAAGGACAGCGGTCCGCCGGCGACGCTGGTGATTCGCCCCATCGTCAGCCCGGACGATGGCGCCGGCGACAAGCCCACCGTGGAGGCCTTCGTCGCGGCGGTCCTGCGGCTGGACTTGCTGGTGGGTCTCTCGTCCCACCACGCGCTCCTTCAGGACCAGGTTCAGACCGAACTGGCCGACCTGGGGGCACGACCGCCGACCCGGCGGCATACCGACGAATTGTGCGCCGCCAAGCCGGTCTTCGTCTTTGGGCGCACGTACGGCATCGTTTCGCGCCCCACGGAGCGCTTCTTCCGCGAACACATCGAGTGGGCGACGCTGGCGACCGCGTT
>CAYWTX010000090.1:0-9678 GCA_964461295.1 uncultured Planctomycetaceae bacterium
AGGGACCTCCTGCTGCCGTTCGTCGGCACCTACCCGTACGTGAAGGACCCCTTCGACTGGATGTGGCACCACGTGGACAACACGGCCCACGCCCTTCGCTACGACATCCTCTACGACCTGCTGACCCCCGGCCAGCGAAAGGCCGTGGAGAACACGTTCCGCCAGCACGCCCGCTACGGTGTGGAAGAGGAACGGCTTCGCGGGTTCTCCAGTTACCCGCGCCACCCCAGCCACCACATCCTCTCGTTGCCGCTGCGCGACCAGCGATTGATTCAGGGCATCTTCACGACTTCCGGCGGCCTGAAGGAGCACCTCGACGGCCTGCTGGACGGGCAGTTCCCCCAGGGCTCGATCGGCGATCCGCCGCACCTGCTGTACATCCTCCTCTGGTGCCGGGCGTGCGAGCGCATGGGGCTGGACGACATCGGCTACGGGTACGTGGGCAAGAACGGCGGCACGGTACGAAAGCTGCTGGAGAGCCGCGCCGTGACGGCCTGTCCGATCATCGATATCCCCGGGCGCCCCCCCTATTACGGGCGTGCGACCGTGGGCTCGTGGGGCGCGACGGGCCCGGAGATCTTCCCCGGCCCCGTGGTGCCCACGCCGCTGGTCATTCCCGCTTCGCGCGGCGGCAGGGACCAGGACCGCGCCGCGACCTGGGGCAACTGCGCCGGCGAACATGCCCGCAACTACGCCCTGTGCTACGAACTGGCCCACCGCAAGTGGCCGGACGCCGGGTTCGACGGCTGGCTGGCGATGAACCGGCAGGACGACAAGTACTACTACCCCTCGTTCTATTTCGGCCTCAAGCCCATACCGGCCAGCGCCGCCGGCCTCCCGCCGCTGGCGTCGATGGCGCTGCGGCAATCAGGCCTGGGCATCCTGCGCGGCGAGGAGGGAAGCGGGGCCTGGACCTCGCCGGCGCCGGCGGTCTTCTTTGACTCCGGCACGGGGCGCCGGCGTTACGGCGGCAACCTGCTGTCGCTGATGTCCGTGTACGCCTTCAACCGCCCCGTGTACCTGACGCCCTTCCGCGCGGTGTTCGACCGGGGTTACCACGGGGGGATCAACCATCGGTCCAATAACAACGTCGTCGTGGACAACCTGATGTGGGAGACCGCCATCCGCGGCGACCGCTACGACCGCTTCATCGCCTGGCCCAAACCGCCTGGCGCGGCGCCGCTGCGCAGCGGCTTCGACGGGCTGGTCAAGTTCCTGGCCGCCCGCGCGAAGCCGGCGGAGGTCGAGTCGACGGATGCCGATGCCAATACCCGCAAGGAACTGCGCCAGGCGTACCCGGGCGTCGACCTTGAGCGCGCCCTGTTCCTGACGCGGGAGTACGTGCTCGACGTCTTCCGCCTGGCCGGCGACAGGGAGCATCAGTACCACTGGATGGTCCATCCGCTGGGCCAGGCCCAGTATGACGAGGGGGCGTCGTGGAAGCCTTCGGACGACTTGGGCCGCGACTTGCGCGACTTCTATGGTGACGATTCGACGTGCCTGGACGCCAAGGGCAAGGTCCGCCAGGTGCGCGGCGCGGGCGGGCCGCCGCGGTACAGGTTCGCCGAAGGCAAGGCCTGCGGCGGCGAGCAGACCTGGTCGGTGACCGCGATGCAGACCTGCGCCGTCGGCGAGGCGACCTCCAGCCGCATGGGGGAAGGTTGGTACGCCCGCAAGATCGGCGTTCGCATGACCATGCTGGGCGAACCGGGGACCACGGCCTACACCGCCAAACTGCTGCCGGGGGCCTCTCCGGAGAGCAAGGACGTGGCGACCTCGACCCAGCCCATCGGCCCGCCATTCCAGTCGATGATAATGCGCGACCCCGGCAGCATGGGCGAGATCGGCGGCTTCACCATCCTGGCCGGGCGCAAGGCAGCCAGGACGGTGTTCGTCGCCCTGCACGAGCCGTTCGAGAAGGGACGGTGGAACATCGCCGGCTTCCGCAGGATCGCGCAGAGCGACCAGGCCCTGGCCGTGGCCGTGGCGGGCAAGGAAGGCTCGCCCGTGAACGACCGCCTGATGGTGGCGATGGGCGACGCGGAGAAACAGTCCGTCACGCTGAGCGGGGAGGGCGAAAGCTTCACCTTCACCGATCGCGGGTACGTCCGCGTCGGCAAGGACAAGGTCGAGGCCGGCGGCCCGATCACCGCGCTGAAGGTCAAGGTGGCGGGACAGCCCAGGCTCATCCTCAACGGAAAAGACGAAAAGGTATCCATCGACGCCGGCGTGCTGTCGTTCGGCAAGGGCTGAGTGTTGGGGCCGACAGGGGCGAGGACAGGGGCGAAGACCGACAGCCGCTTTCGCCTTGGCGCAACGGACCGGGCACAGTACTGTTGCAGCATCCTGAAGATGGATCGCCGACCCACGCACGGAAGAGCAAACGGCAGATGCTGAACTTCAACGATTTCATTCAGCAAGCAGGGCTTGCTTGGATCGCGCAGGAGAAAGGCAACACCCAGTCCTTGCCCGGGCAGATCGCGGCCTACATCGAGAAGCGAGGCAAGCTCCGCCTTCCGCAACGCCAGGCCATCGAGGTCTACCTTTGGCTCAAGTTCGTTGGCATGAATCGTTCGCTCGGCGATATCGTGCGCGCGGGGTCGCTCCGGGACCAGACTGACCCGCACCGGGCCTTGTGCGGCAACGCCACCGCCGAGGTCCTTTACCGCTTCGCGAAGGCGAACGATCTGAAGAAACTCGCCGACATGGTGAAAGACGACCCTCTCGGCGAGTCCACCAACTGGGACGCCTTCCTCAACGCCTTGATGCACGATTTCGCCTACCCGAACTACCTGTTCAGCCTGCCGATGGGTGCCGGCAAGACGTATCTGATGGCGGCCCTGATCTACCTGGACCTGCACTTCGCGAGCCTGCATCCGGGCGACGGGCGATTCGCCCGCAACTTCGTCGTCTTCGCCCCGCTAGCGGCGAAGACGGCCATCCTTCCGTCACTGCAAACGATCCGCAACTTTGACCCTTCCTGGGTTCTGCCACCGAGCGACGCCGGCGAATTGCGCCGCATCGTTCAGTTCGAAATCCTGGACGACCTTAGTTCCAGGCGCCGCGACAAACTCCACGGCAACAACCCCAACCTGGAGAAGGTCAACCGCCTCACGCAGACCCGCGACTTCGGCCTTGTCTTCATCACCAATGCCGAAAAAGTCGTGATCGAGAAGCTTTCGCCCGAAGACCAGCACATCGCCGATCCCGCCAGCCTGTACTACGACGAGAAGAAAGCCGCCGAGGTCGTGAAGACAAACGCTCTTCGCGAAAAACTTTCGCAGGTTCCGGGAATCTCCGTCATCGTTGACGAGGCGCACCACTTCTTCAGCGGCTCCGGCGAAAACGAGAAGAAACTGAAGTTGGCCGTGGATGTCCTCAATCAGCATGGTCACGTGTGCAGCGTTCTCGGCTTCTCCGGCACGCCGTACCTCAGACAGCAGGTCCCGCTGGCGGACTCCAAGGTCAAACTCAACCAGATTCAACTGATCGTCTATCACTACTCCCTCGCCGACGGCATCGGGCGCTTCCTGAAAGTGCCGGAAGTTGTCGGGCAGAACGTGGCGCGGGACCGCTTTGTCGACGAAGCCTTGACCCGTTTCTTCAGAGAGTTCGACCGGGTGTATCCGGGCGGCGCGCCGAGCAAGATCGCCTTCTACTGCCCCGGCATCGAAAAACTGAACACCGAGGTCCTCCCCGCCGTGCGGGCGTGGTACGCCGTCCATCGTCCAGGCAGGGAGGAGGCGGAGGTATTTCGTTTCTATCGTGGTGTCAAAAGAACGCAGAAACAGTGGGCGCTGCCCAGGGACTCCGACGCGATCTTCCACAGTCTTGACCAACCCCATATCGGCAAACGGGTCATTCTGCTGGTGGCCATTGGAACGGAAGGTTGGGACTGCAAGAGCCTGACCGGCGTTGCCCTGCCGCGCCGGGAGACGACGAAGAACTTCGTTCTCCAGACGACCTGTCGGTGTCTCCGGGAAGTCGTGTCGGCCAGGGATGAATCCGCCCTGATCGCCCTCGGCGAGGGCAACTACGAAACGCTCGACAAGGAACTCAAGGATAACTACGCCCTCAGCATCGCCGACCTGCATGTACATGGAGAACAGGCCGTCAATGTTCTTGTCCGCAAGCCCCGTCTGGGAAAAGTGCGATTCAAGGACGTCCTTCGCAGTTACACCATCATCCGGGAGCAGCGCGACGGCGACGTGGCCGCACAACTGGCCCTTTTCGACTTCGGCCTGTTCAAGACCACGTATCCCTTCACGCCCACGACGACCGAGGCAACCGTCGGCCGGCGCGGGCTTGCCAACGCGGTGACGCATCTTTTGTCGGTTGCGGCCGCCGGACATCGGTTGTCCTACGCCGATTTCCTGGCTTCATTGGCCCGCGCCTCCTGGGGCCGCTTCTCGGAGGCCGGCCTTAGTCAAACGCATGACGCCGCCCTGCGCTCCATTCACGGGCAGATCGCGGACCACATCGGGTGGATAGCGCTGCATCCTGCCCTGTCCTTGGACGTTGTCATCGCCTTCGCGGCCGCGCTGCTCATGCAGAACATCCGCGTCACCCACGAGGACATCGAGAAGCAGGTCGAAATCGACCTTCTCGACTGGCGCATGGAACCTGCGCCGTCCATTCCGTATGCCGGCGGGCGCTTCCTGCCCGACTTCACCGCCTCCGAAGTCGCCACGCTCAACAAACGCCCGAACTACATCGAGGACCGGATCGAGGACCAGTCCCTCGATCCCGGCGACGTGACGTTCAACTACGCCCCCTACAACCTCGGTTCACGTTACGAACTGGACGCCCTGCGCCAACTGGCGCGACTGGCCGACTTGCGGGAACTGGAGTTCTACTACAACGGCTACCGCAACGGGGCGATTCAGTCGCTTGTGATCCGCACCCCCTACGGCAACTACACGCCCGACTTCCTGATCCTCAAGCGCAAGCCGGCAAAGCCCTGCCGGCGGAAGAAGGACTACGCTCCCGACGCCGAGGCCGGCGCGATTGATCGCGTGCTGATCCTGGAAACCAAGGGCAAGCAGTTCTACGATGCGGACTTCCAGGCCAAGGAGAAGTTCGTCAGGGACGTTTTCCTCAAGCACAACCCGCACTTCCGCTATCGCTGCTTTGTGGATGACGACGACAGCGATTTTCGTCGGCATCTGGAGGAAGTGAAGAAGGAGATCGCGGCCCTATGATCCGCCAACCCTACCAACCCTTGCCCTACACCGTCGCCCCGGCGCGCGGACAGGCGCTGCTCAGCTTCACGGGCCGCAGAATGCCCGACCATCTGCCGCTCTTCGAGACGGAGAAGATCGAGGAAGTCCGGGCGACCGCCAACGGCAAACTGCCCGGCGTGCAGCACGCGCCGCCCCTGTCCGGCCCAAACCTGCTCCTCCACGGCGATTGCCTCTCCGCCTGCGCCTACCTCAAAGCCAACAACATCAAGATCGACCTCGTCTACATCGACCCGCCCTTCGCCAGCGGGGCGAACTATGCGAAGAAGATATTTCTCCGAAATGGCGGAATCACCGCTTTGGAGGGCGAAGATGACTCGATTGCCGAAGAGGTCATGTATGGCGACATCTGGCAGAAAGAAGACTATCTGAATTGGCTCTACGAGAGGCTGCTGGCTATTCGTGAAGTGATGAGCGAATCGGCTTCCATCTACGTTCACTTGGACTGGCACATTGGGCATTACGTCAAGGTCCTGGCCGACGAGGTGTTTGGCGAGGACAACTTCCAGAATGAGATAGTCTGGCGCCGCACCACGTCGCGCGCCGGCAGCGCTTTCTTTAATCACGTTCATGACACCATTTACCTGTACACAATGGGCGAGGACGCACCATGGAATCAGCTCTACACGGAGTACACCGATGAGTACGTCGAGCAGATGTTCCGAAATGCGGATCCTGACGGCCGCAAGTGGCGCGAAAGCCCACTTACCGGCCCGGGACTGAGAAAGGGCCCATCGGGAATGGCGTGGAGGGGCGTCGATCCCGCCGCAATCGGGAAAGGACGCCATTGGACCATTCCTGGGTACGTAAGCCACTTGTTGAGCGAAGAGGCCAAACGTAATTCGCTGAAGGCCCTGGATGAACTGGAAGCAAAGGGGCGGATTCTCTGGTCCAAGGGCGGCAAAGGGTTGCCGAACTTCAAACAGTATCTGGATGACATGGAGGGGGTGGAACTGCAGTCCGTCTGGACCGACCTGGTGGGCGGCGAGAACGGTTATCCGACGCAGAAACCCGAGGACCTTCTGGAACGAGTGGTGAACGCCTCCTCCAACCCCGGCATGACCGTCGCCGATTTCTTCAGCGGCAGCGGCACGACCGCCGCCGTGGCGCACAGACTCGGCCGTCGCTTCATCGCCTCCGACATCGGCCTGAACGCGATTCAGACGACGCGCGACCGGCTCGCGGCGGCCGGGGCGTCGTTCGACGTGCTCAAGATACAGGATGGCGTTCGCCTGTTCCGCAACCCGGCGCAGACGATGGCGAAGATCTTCAGCCTCGTGGAGGGGTTCAAGAGGCGCGAGGAACTGGACCTGGGCGAGTTCTGGGATGGCGGCTTGCCGGGCGCTTCCGGGCGGTACATTCCGCTCAAGTTCGTGGGGCTGCACGATCGCCTGACGCCCGCGCTCCTGGATGTGTACCTGGAGGAAATCTATCAGCTCGAAACGGACGACCGCGCCGAGGGAGTCCGGATTCTGTACGCCCACCGCGACCTCGACGTGGATCAGGAATACGTCAACAAACGCCTGCGCCAAAGCGGCAAGACGCAACTCAAGGTCGAACTGGTCAGCCTCAATCAGCTTCTGGACAAGAAGGGGGCAAGTCTATTCACCGCGGACAGCGCCGTCGTTGACGTGCGCCCCGCCGGCGAAGGCCGATGGGAAGTCACGGTGGAGCGGTATTTCAGCCCGTACCTCAAGGCCAAGATCGACGAGTTCAATGCCAAGCGCGGCAAGCGCAACGGCGGCGGCCTTATCGAGAGCAACGGCAACGGGGATGAAAACGAAGAGAACAACGGCGATGCCGCCGGCAACGGAGGGGAACCGCCCAGGCCGTCGGCCCCTTTCAAGGCCGTGAAGATCAGCGAAACCGGGTTGGAGCTGATTGAAGCCATCCAGTTTGACACGACGCTCCGGGACGATGGCGTCTGGATCAGCAACTCGGCGCTGGAGAACAAGGCCGGGCCGAAGGAGAAGGTCAAAGGTCGCTACACGCTCTCCACGAACCACTTCCGCATCAAGTTCCGCAACATCGCGGGGGACGAAATGGTCTGGGAGCCTGCTGGTTCCTCTCCAGAACCTTCCCAGGTAGACCGCAAGAAGACGAAAAGAAGGACGAAGAAAGGATGAAGGGCGGGCATCCAACGGTCGTATCCGGTGACACCATGCGGATTCTATCGTGACAACGCGGTCAGGGGGCTGGCAGGCTCGTGGCCGCGCGCGGCCGGCGCTACCGATCGTGTTGACCCTTCTGGCGGCGGCGCACGTGCCGGTCGGGGCGGATGCGCCCGGCGCGCAGGGCACTCAGCCGGCGGGCAACGGCGGTCTTGTGGAAGAGCCGCTTGGGCCGGCCGCGGTCAGGAAGTTCACCGAATCGGCGTCCGTCAACGGCTGTCATGTTGCCTGGGTGGAGCAAGTGGGCAGCGGCGGGCAGGTCGTCAGGATGGACGCCCAGGCCGGGCCGGAATACGAGGTTGTCGGCGGCACGCAGTTCAGCCCCGACGGCAGGCGCCTCGGTTACGCGGCCAAGAGAGGCGCCGGCTGGTTCGTGGTGCTCGACGGCAACGAGGGGCCGGCGTTCGATGAGATCGCCAAGGGCACGCTGACGTTCAGCCGCGACTCCCGACATGCCGCGTATTGGGCGCGCAAGGGGGCCGAGTGGAAGCTCGTGGCGGACGGCCGGGCCGTCGTATCGACCGATGCGGCCCCCCTGGGCATGCCGATGTTCAGCCCGGACGGCAGTCGCCTGGCCGCCCGCGCCGCCAAAGCCGGCAAGGAATGCGTCTTCGTCGATGGCAAGGCCCAGGGGTTCTACGACCGCATCGAGCCGGTTGACCCGCTGTTCAGCCCTGACTCCAGGCGATTGGTCTACCGGGCCAGGAAGGGCGCCAAATGGCTGCTGGTGGCCGACGGCCTGCCCGGCCCGGAACACGATGAGGTGTGGGACCTGGCCTTCAGCGCCGACTCGCGACACTTCGCCTGCGGCACGGCCAGTGGCGGCAAGGCCGTGGTCTCCATCGACGGCAGGTCGGGGCCGGAGTTCGACGAGGCCGGCGCGCTCCTTCTGTCGCCCGATGGCCGGCGGTGCGTCTACTCGGCCCGGAAGGGCGACGACTGGATGGTGATCGCCGACGGCAAACCCGGACCGGCCTTCGAGGGCATCTCGCGCGGCAGCCTGGCGATCAGCCCCGACGGCCGGCGGTTTGCCTACGCCGGCGAGAGGGGCGGCAAGAGCGTGGCGGTAATCGACGGGCAGTCCGGCACGCCCTGCCAGGCCGTGTGGGACTTGACGTTCAGCCCCGACTCGGCTCGCGCGGCCTATGGCGCCTGGAAACGCGAGAGCGTGTCGGCGATGATCGCCGACGGCCGGGAGGGGCCGGAGTACGCCGCCGTCCGCCAGCCGTTGTTCAGCCCCGACTCCAAGCGGCTGGCCTACGTGGCCCGCGACGGCGACCGGCCGATCGTGATCGTCGACGGCCTGGCGATCGCTCAGTTGGATGCGCTATGGTTGATGTTGTTCAGCCCCGATTCCAGGCGAGTCGCCGCCGCCGGGCGCAGGGCCGGCAGGCAGGTCGTCATGGTCGACGGCCGATTCAGCCGCGCGGTTGACGACGTCTCCTGCGGCCCGGTCTTCCGTGCCGACGGCACGTTGGAGTTTCTGGCCGTCAAGGACAAGACGCTCCTTCGCGTGACGAGCAAACCGTAACACGCGCCCGCCCGCGCGCCGTGTTCGGCGGCGGGTCGCCATCGTCATCCTCCGCTCTACTTCAGCGACGGGGCCTGCTTGCTCTTGGGCGTGTAGCCGTGCAGTTCGATGCGATTGCCATCGGGGTCGGTCAGCCAGGTCTGCCAACTGTGGTCGCTGCCCAGTTTCACGGGCGTCAACTCCACGCCGCGGGCTCGCAGTTCGGCCGCGGTGGCCTCGATGTCGTCCACCTCCAGGCAGAAGTGCTTGTACGACTGCCCTTGTGCGGCCGGCTCGGGCGTGCCCTTGAACAGCTCGATGAAGCTCCGCCCCCCGATGTGCAGGTAGACCCCGAACCGCTCGCCCTTGTCGTTGATGAAGTCGAAGGCCGGGGATAGCCCCAGCTTGTCGCGATAGAACGCGATCGACGCGTCCAGGTCCCGCACCGTGAAACAGATGTGTGCCAGGTTCGTGATCATGTTCACCTCGTCGGCAAGAGGACTGGAATCCATCTTTCGGGGCGCCGCGGCGCCCGGGCCGCCGGTGTTGGCATCCCGGCCGACGCGGCCGAACGACCTCCGCGACGGCGAGAACTCCTACCACAGAACTTGCGTCGCGTCAACGCGGAACTCCGCGGAGGGTCCATGACCGTTCTTGCATCGCCTCTTGGGCCTGAAGGGCTGAGATATGACAGCCCAGGGCAACGCCCTGGGAGATGTGGCGATTCAGATGACAAGCCCTGTAAGGGCGACATAAG
>CAYWTX010000091.1:0-2024 GCA_964461295.1 uncultured Planctomycetaceae bacterium
GCGCCCGGGCCACGCCCACGTAGTTGTCCGGCCCCACGCCGCAGTTGGCGCCGACGCCCGCGGCGCCGCCCGCGACGGCCGCGGCCGCAAGCTGCTCCGGCCGATCGCCCATGATCGTCGCCTGCCGGTCGGGCCCGGAGGCGAACGTCATGCACGCCACGACGGGCAGCAAGCAGCCCTGTCGGCAGCCTTGCAGCGCCAGCTCCAGTTCGGCCAGTTCGTTGAAGGTCTCCAGCACGATGGCGTCGGCTCCGCCGTCCTCGACCGCCTTCGCGCACTGGGCGAACGCGGCGACGACGTCCTCGGCCGGCGTGTCGCCCATCATCACGATCTGCCCGGTGGGGCCCATCGAGGCGAACACCAACGCGTCCGTCCCGGCCGTCGCCTGGCGGCTGATGGCCGCGCCCGCGGCGGCCAGTTCGGCGGCGCGCCCGCTCAGCCCGTGCCGCTCCAGCACGAACCGGTTGCCGCCGAACGTGTTGGTCAGGATCACATCGCTGCCGGCGGCGACGTACCCGCGAGCCACCTTCTCCACGGCTGCGGGATTCTCCACGTTCCACAGCTCGGGGCAACTGCCTGCCGGCAGGCCCATGGCCTGGAGTTGCGTGCCCCATGCGCCGTCGGTGAGGCGAGCGGAGGAGGCGTAGCTCGCCAGATTCAGTTTCTCCTGCTTCATTCACTGGTCTCCCGTCGATGGATCCAACAGAGCCGTGGCGCGTCGCCACGGTTGGCTCCCGGCCGGGCGCCGCTCCACCTAGTCTCCGCCGGCCCTTCGTGTCGTCGCCGCAAGTGCCGCTCTCGCGTTCGCCAGTCTGGTTCTTACCTCTTCGTCGCCGCCGAATTCCAGGCTCTTGCCCAATGCCTCCACCGCGCGTTCCAGGAACCGCTGCTCTTCCTTCTGGCGGTACAGGTCCATGTACCCCTCGCCCAGGCGCGACCACACGACCGCGTCCCGCGGGGCCAACTCGGCCGCCTTCTCCAGCGCGGCCAGCGCCTTGCCGTAACTGCCGCACGCCTGGGCGGCGTTGGCGAGGTTCAGCCACGCCCCCGCCGCCAGAGGGCTGATGGCCGTCGCGTCGGCGTAGACCTTCATCGCCTCCTGGGGTCTGCCCAGGTCGATCAGCAGTTCGCCCAGCGACGCGTAGGTTCCGGCCATCTTCGGCGCCAGATCGATGACCCGCCGCCAGGCCCGCACGGCCTCGTGCAGCTTGCCCTGCGCATGCAGGATGGTCGCGAGATTGTACCAGCCCTGGACGAAATCCTCCCGCGTGTTGAGCAGGCGGCGGTATTCCTCCTCCGCCCTCGCGAAATCGCGCTGCCGGGTCAGCGCCATCGCCAGGTTGAACCGCGCCGTGGTGTCCGAGCCGTCCCGCTTCAGGACGTCTTCGTACACGCCGATCACGGCGGCGTAGTCGCCCGCGCCCGTGAGGGCCACGGCCAGGGCTCGCCGCGGCGCCAGCGCGTCAGGGTCCAGCGCGACGGCCCGGCGCATGTGTTGCGCGGCCTGGGGCCAGTCGCCGGCTTCCATCGCGCCGTCGCCGGCGGCGATCCAGGTGTTGGGGTCGCGGTAGTACTGCTGGACGGCCGCGACGGCGATGCAGTTCAGCCGGGCGCGGAAGGCTTCGCACCGGCGGCGGTCCAGCAGCAGGCGCCGCACACAGCCGGCGACGCGCCCCGGTTGGCGCGACAACAGGGCCGGCCCGGGCGGCGGCGCCGGGGCGGCGGCGCGCGAACCGGGGCGCGTCGCCGGTTTCTCGGCTTGCGAGGAGGCGGCGTTGGCGTCGGGCGCAGCCGCCGGCCCGCGGCAGCCGGCAGCGACGGCCCACGCGCAGAGGGCGACAACCAACCAACAGCGTGCCGTTGGGGAAGGCATGGCGGGCACTATCCTCACCTTCGGCCTGCCCCGCCTCAAGGAAGAACCGGGCATGGTTCAGGTCCGGGCGGCGCAACTCTCCGGGTTGCGGCTGCCGGGATCCACAACTCTGGAGAGTTGTGCCACCAGGAAGCGGCACTTCCTGAACCAT
>CAYWTX010000092.1:0-4593 GCA_964461295.1 uncultured Planctomycetaceae bacterium
GATGGTCGAGCCGAACGGCTCGGGACCCAGGGCGTCGATGTAGGGCCGGTGATTGTGAGCGAGGCTGTTCCCATCCACGCCGGCGACTCGTTGCCCAGCGCGTCGGCCACGGTCACCTTCACCGGGTACGTGCCTCGCGGCAGCGGCGGGCTGGTCCACTCCAGCATGTCGGCGCCGAATCCCCACTCGTATCCCCAGTTGTTCCCCCATCCGGCCGCGTCGTGCCCGCTATACCCCCAGCCGCCCTGGCCCCACACGAACCCCCACCCGCCGCAGCGGCGGCCGCCGGTGTAGAACGGCTGCTCGCTGACGAGTTGCCCGGCGGCGGACCCGCCGGCGGGACCCAGATACACCCGCCAGCGGTCCAGCGGCGCGTAACACATCCGGCGAAGCGTGCGGACGCGGATGCGCCGCCGCACGCCTTGGCTCGCCGTCGCCTCGGCCCAGTAGTTGCGCCCGGCGTCGGCGGCGTCCACGGCCAGCAGGCCAATGGGGTCCTGCGGGCGGGCTCGCGGCAGCACGAAGCGGACGAGGCCCTCCTCGGGGCGCCGCCAGGCGGCCAGGTCGCCGGCGAGGTAACACTGGACGACCTTGTCGACGTGCTCGGTCCGCGCGGTGACGGCCAGGCCCAGGTCGGAAGCGTCGACGCGGAGAATGGTTGTGCCGGTTGTGTAGTACATGGTGGCTCGAAGGGTTGGTGGATGGACGAACGGGAAAATCGAGCAACGGCCGATCACGATCACGAATCACGATCACGAATCACGAGAAGAGGGGAACTTGTCTCTTGGCTCGTAGTCCCGCCGTAAGGCGGCCCTCATCCAGGTCGCTTGTGCCGGGATTCCGCCTGACGGCGGTACTACAAACGAAGAGGCAACAGTCCCCTCCGTTCGTGATCGTGATTCGTCATCATGATCGGCTGTTTCCCTCCCGCTTACGTCGCCGTGTGCCTTACCGTCGCCTTGACTCGGCACGCGGCCTGGAACTGCGCCCCCGGGGCCGGGACGACCTCCACAGGCCCGACCTGGCCATGGGCCAGCAGCAGACAGTCGGGGTACGCGCGGCCGTCGGTGCCGACGTACGTGGCCAGGCCGGTGCAGACCTTGCTCTGGAGGTTCAGCAGGGCGGCCTTGAGGGCCGCGTGGGCGTCGCCCGGCAGCGTGCAGGCGGCGCCGGCGTACAGGCCGGCCACGTCGATGTCGCGCCCGCCGGGCGGGGCGACTTGCAGGAACTCGCCGCGGACGTCGGGCACGTCCTCGCGGTACGTCCGCGCCCGCGGCGAGCCGACGCGCTCGACGGCGGCGGCGCTGGTCAGGGCAACACTGTCGAAAGTGGGATTGGACATGGAAGGCTCCACGGAGTGTCGAGTGTCGAGTGTCGGGGAGGGAAACGGCCTACACCATCTCGTCGCTGGCGGCTCCGCGGATGAACGTGCAGTGCGCCCGCGCGTCGGCCTGGCGGCCGAAGCCGCGAACCAGCGGCCAGGACTTCGCGAGGATGTGAGTCGCCGATGGGAGCGCCTCCTCGGCCGGCGCTGCCGCCGGGAGCGGCGCCGCGAGCGGCGCCTCGCCTGCGTCCTGCGCGGGCGCTTCGTCGTCGGCGGGGCTCGACGGAGCCGGATCGTGTCGATCCGGTCGCGCACGGACGGTGACGGCGCCCGCACGTTCCGGCGCAAGGGCGCCGGCGCCGCCCTCCCCCGCCGACGCGCCCGCATCAAGCAATCGCTCGATGGTGGCAAGCACTTCCGGCGGAGTATCGCCAGTCGGCTCTGTTTTCGTCGATTCTGTGCTCATGGTGTTTGCCTCTCAAGCCGAGACTGGGTGCCACGGCTGCGCCGTTTGCGGCCGTGTCCCGGTCCGGTGTCGTCAAGACACGGCTGGAAGCTGGAAGCTGGTCGCTGGAAGCTTCCCCTACGCGATCTGCGGGGCGGCCTCGGCGATGAACGGGATCGTCGCGACGCTGGCGCGGTCGCGGGCAACCGTCGACTCGTAGCCGCCCATCGAACAGTTGGCGATGGTGACGGTCTTGTCGGCCGCGCCCTTCACGTCCTTCCATTTGAAGCTCAGCGTGGCGGTCTGGCCGGTCACGGCCGCGGCGGAAACGACGTCCAGCAGCGAGATCGCGCCGGCCGTGCGGGCGGTGGAGTAGCGGGCGACGGACTCGTGGGTGTCGGCGTCGCCTGCGGCCCGGATCTCGTGGTAGCGGACCGAAACGACGATGCTCTGGACTCCGGCGATGGGCGTGACGCCGAAGGTGACGTTCTGCGGGTTGTGGTAGACGTTGAAGGCCATGAGATTCTCCTGGAAGGGCGGACTGGTTAACTGGTGGATTGGTGGATTGGTGGGACCGGGAAACGGCCGACGACGAGGAGGAGGACGAGGACGACCGGGACCGGGACCGGGAAGCGGCCGATCACGATCCCGAATCACGATCCCGAACGGAGGGAGGGAGGACGCAACCACTTGTTTGTAGTACCGCCGTAAGGCGGGCTGTTTCCGTACGGAAGCGTGCAAGATTCCGCCTGACGGCGGTACTACAAACCAAGGCCGCGCTTCGTCCTCGTCGTCGTCCTCGGCTGCTTCTTTCTCAATGCCCAGTGGGGGCCGCCAGTGTGTACCCCGCCTCCAGCGGCAGCCTGCACACGGCCCACGGCCGATCGGGCGACGCGTCGATCTCGGCCTGGCCCCAGGCAAGGCGGGCGTGGTAGTGGCCGCCGTCGCCCCACGCCGAGCCGCCCGCCGGCGGCGACGTCTCCACCGCGTTCACGGCCGCGTTCTTCAGCCGCAGCACTTCCTGCAACCGGGCCGACTCGTCGGGACCGGCGGCGTCCACGGCCGCGGCGATCAGCAGTTCCATCGCGACGACGCAGCCGCGGACTTCCTCCGGCGAGTGCTCCTCGCGCGTCGTGACGTACCGCAGCACGACGGCCGGGCTCGACACAAGCTGGCATTGCAGCGCCTGCCGCGGGGAGGTGGTGACGCTGACGGCCGCGAAGACGGCCCCGCCGCCGGCCGCGGCGGAGGCGACGGCGTCGCGCACGGCGGCCAGGATCGTCCAGTCGGTGTTGTTGATCGTGATGTCAGGCATGGGTTTCTCCGAGACAAATGAGCAGGGATGAAGGGGATGAAAGGGATGGGAGGATGAGCAATGATGAACGCAGATGAACGCAGCGCGGCGGGCGGCCGGAGCCAAAGGGACATGTGCCCTCATCGCAGAGAGCGCGGAGGTCGCGGAGAAGAGTTCACCACAACCTCTGTTCTCTGCGTTCTTCGCGTACTTTGCGCTGAGAATCTTGTTCGCCTGCGAAGAAAAGCATCATCAGCAGTGCGGATAGGACGTTGTTTCTGGAAGAGAACCATCATCCGCGTTCATCTGTGTTCATCATTGCTCATCCTCTTTCTTCCTCCCATCGCTTTCATCCCCTTCATCCCTGCTGGTTCTCTTACAGTCGTACTTGCCGCACGACGCCGCTGGAACCGGTGGACGCCGCGCCGCCCGCCGCCGGGCGCATGGCCAGCACCAGCGACGCCAGGGCGCGGTCGTACTCGGCCGCGTGGTAGTCGCGCAGGCGGCTGTACATCGTGTCCGAGCCGCTTCGGTGGCTGCGCCCCAGGGCGATTTGCAGGGCGCGGTGGGCGGCCGCCAGGCGCAGTTGCGCGGGGTTGGCGACTCGCCGCAAGTCGGGCACCTGCCGCGAGGCGTCGGCCAGGAACCACGCCTCCGCGGCCGCCGCGCCGCCCAGGGCGTCACGGTACATGGCCGACACGCGCGCCAGCACGTCCTCGCCGGCCAGGCGGATGAACTCGGCGCACCCGGCCGTCGCGTCGTAACCGGCCAGCGTCTCGATGCCGTCCCAAAGGGCGTCCAGGTCCTCGTCGGTGCAGAGGGCCGCCTGCACCGGGCACGTGCCCTCGCCGCGCCAGTCGTGCAGCCGGAACGACCCGCTCAGCCCGCTGCTGTTGGCGGCAGCCAGCGCGACCTCGACGGCCGATTCGGCCGTGCCGTCCAGGCCGGACGCGTCGGCGGCGCCCTCGGCCACCTTCGCGCCCGAGGCCAGGCCGGGGCTGGAGTAGAGCGCTGCGGTGACGGTGTCGCCGCTCCGCGTCATGCGCAGCCACAGCACGCCGTCGTCGGTGTTGCCGCCCGCTTCCTTCGTCCTCACCCCCGCCAGCCGCCAGCGGGAAGTGGTGAAACCAGCGGAGCGGTCCTCGTAGCAGATTGGCGATTCCCATTTGCGCATCGGGTTCTCCTCGGTTGTCGTTTGGCACTTGGGGCAAAGAAGAAAAACAGTGCAGCAACCTCACAGGGATTCTGTGGGTTCGGGCGCCGCTCAGAACACGGCAATCGAAGAGCAGTATCGCCTTGCCCGCTTGCCCTGTGAGCCGGCGTCGGCTCTTCAGCCTGAAAGGCTGAGATAATGCAGCCCAGGGCAACGCCCTGGGAGATGTGGCGATTCAGATGACAAGCCCTGTAAGGGCGCCGTCACGAGATAACTTGTTCACGTTTCCCAGGTGGCACAGGTCTCCGACCTGTGCTGCACAGCTTGGAAAGCTGTGCCACCAAGACTGGCTTGCTCAGGTTATTTCGTGACGGACC
>CAYWTX010000093.1:0-3164 GCA_964461295.1 uncultured Planctomycetaceae bacterium
TTCATCGGCGGCATCATCAACCTCTTCCTCATCCCTTGTCTGGGCCTGCTGGCCAACAAGGTCGGACGCGGCAAGGTCTACGTGGGCCTGGTCATCGCGGGCATCGCCGTCAACTTCGCGATGTACCTCTACTACACCCTCGTGCTCTTCGACGCACGCCCCACCCTCATCGAAATGGTCGTCTTCGGCGAGATGCTCTCCATCATCGGCATCCTGACCGGCATGGCCCTCGTGCCCTTCGTCTACGACTTCATCCCCCGCAACGAGCTGGGCACCTACGCGGCCGGGTCGGGCCTCGTCTCGCGGCTGACCAACACGATCACCCCGCTGCTCATGGGCCTGTTCGTCACCGGCTACGCGCAGATGTTCCTCGGCCCGCCCGGCGAGATGGTCCGCGTCGCCCTGCGCGACGACCACAGCAAGGCCCAGGTGCTCTCGATCCTCAACGCCGGAGGCTGGACCGATCCCAACTCCGGCAAGCCCCTGGCCAGCCCCAAACTCACCGCGCAGACCTGGTACGCCACCGGCGCCGTGCTCGACCACGGCCGCGGCTTCGAAATCCGCCTGCTCGACGACGACAGCCGCGTCATCCGCGAGCAGCGCGACCGCCTCGACACCGAACGCGGCAACTACCGCGCCCGCCGCGGATATGCGCAGAGCCGCCTGAGCGAATACGCCGGCAAGACGCCCGCGACCCAACCGGCCGCGACGCCCGCGACCCAGCCGGCCGAGCCGATCGCCGACATGAAGGCCTACGCCACCGGCCTGATCGCCGAGGCGAGGGCCCTGGCCGAGCATCGCCGCAGAACCGCCGCCCACCTCGACGCGGGCGCCAGACTCGCCGCCGTCGTGCAGGCCGAACACCATTCCGAGCAACTCCTCGGCGAGGGCGTCAAACGGCTCGACGCCATGCTCGACGCCCGCGCCGCCGCCTTCAAGGCCCAGGTTCAGACTCGCCTGGCCGACAAACTCCTCGCCGACGGCAACCAGGTGCTCGCCGCGGCCGTCGAGCCCGCCGCCATCGCCACCTTCCCGCTCCGGTCGCGCCCCGACTCCTCCGCCGTCGAGACCACCCTCACCCGCCTGCGGCTGTCCGAACCGGCCACGCTGGACCTGCGCGTCGCGCCCGCCGGCGACGGCCTCGCCCTCGCCTACAGCGCGATGGTCGCCCCCGCCGACGCCGCCAAACGCCTCCAGGCCGCCTTCGACGCCGCCGCCGCGGACGGCCTGCGATCCGCCATGGCCTGGCCGCCCGCCACGCCCGCCGTGCGGGCCGCCGGCGTCATCCGCCTGGACTTGCGGATCCTCGAGGAGCCGCTGGACCGCCACCCCTCCCCCATCACCCGCGTGGTCAACCGCGCCATCGCCCTGTTCACCGACCCGCCCACGCCCGAACGCCGCGTCAACGCCCTGGGCCGCAACCTGCGCCGCCCGGGGTTCATCGAGCACGCCAGCGCCGCCCTGCTGCCCGGCGACGACAACGCCGTGCGACTCCTGGCCATCGTGGGCGCGCCGCCCCCCGACGCCGGGATCGACAAGGCCCCCGACGCCGTCGCCAGACGCCTCGCCTCCCTCGTCGGACCCGAGCCCGCCGCCGCGGCCGGCTCGCTCTACGCCGTCGCCGTGCCCGCCGCCAAGGAGCAGCGAATGACCGTCGCCCAGCCCGTCCTGGCCGCGACGTTCGCCAAGCAGCAGTACGACTTCCTCGTGGGCTACGTGGCCGTGTTCGGCATGCAACTCATCGGACTCGGGATCGTGTTCCTATTCCTGCACATGGTCAAGACCGGGCGAGTCCGCCGTCGCGGCGCCGAGGAAGCGGAGGCAGTCCAGTGAGCAACGTCACACCACCAACGACCGACACCCCCCGCCCCGCGCGCCACGAAATCTACATCCCCGGATACGCTCTGGCCAAGCTCGGCCTCGCCCTGCTCGGCCTCGCGCTCGTCGCCTTGTCCATGCAGAAGCTCGCCCCCCTCGCCCGCCTCGCCTTCGTCGGCGCCACCGCCGGCGCCGAGGCCGTCCGCGTCGTCAAGACCGACGCCGCCAACAGCCCCGTCGTCTACACCTCCGACGCCGACGTCCTCACCGCCGTCAAGGCCCTCGAGGACATCCGCGACCACGAGGCCACGTTCTGGGTCGAGTACCGCTTCACCACCGCCCAGGGCAAGCCCGTCGAGGTCCGCTCGCCCCTGGGCCAGCACGTCAAACCCCTCCAGCCCCTGCGCGACCGCGACGGCCTGCCCTCCACCATCACCGTGTGGTACGACAAGGCCAATCCGCACTACGTCGCCCTGCCGCTGGAGCTCGGCACATGGTTCATGCCAGGCATGTTGCTGCTGTTCGGGGCCCTGGGCATCTTCATGGGCCTGCTGCTCTGGCGGCACGCCAATCGCCCCATCCAGATGCCCGACCTCAGCCGCTCCCACGCCGAACAGGACGCGCCCGCACCCGCACCGCCCACAACCCCGCCCCCGCTGGGAACAAAGAATGCGTAACGCCGCACGGGACGGGCGACGCAGCGGAAGGGACGGAACCGCCGCGTGTCACGGCAGTCGGGTCCGAAGAGGAGACCGTATCCGCCCGCGAGACCCCGTCCCTTCCGGATCGGATGGTGGTGGGACACTTCCGGAGGGAAGGGCGAGCCGTTCCATGTTCGTAGTCCCGCCCTAAGGCGGAATCCCTGCACGCGTGCGACGGGAAACAGCCCGCCTCACGGCGGTACTACAAACGCGCCCCCCGCAGTATCCCCATTTGCATTCACATGAACTCCTCCTGGAATTCTCTTGGCACGAGTGCGACGGGAAACCGCCCGCCTCACGGCGGTACTACAAACGCGCCCCGCGCGGTATCCCCATCCGCGTTCACGTGAACTCCTCCTGGAACTCTCTTGGCACGCGTGCGACGGGAAGCCGCCCGCCTCACGGCGGTACTACAAACGCGCCCCGCAGTGGCGGGCTGGACGCCCCCGCCCCCGCCCCTGCAACGCCCACAACCCCGCCCCCGCTGAAAACCAAAGACGCGTAACCCCGGCCCGCGGACCCACCATCGTCCCCAAGCCCAGGAATCCGGGATTCCGTGAAGGAATCGGCAGACTGGGTAGCGGCAGAGCCGTGCCGTGCCGGCACGGTCGGGCGCAGATGAGGGACCGCTTACGTGCGCGGACG
>CAYWTX010000094.1:0-24923 GCA_964461295.1 uncultured Planctomycetaceae bacterium
CATCTTCTCCGCCTGTCCGCCAAGCTGTCGGGTCAGCCCCGAGATGTCGCCGTTGATCGCGTTCAGCAGATCCGCCGGCACCACGCCCTTGCCCTTCTCCATGATCGAGGCCAGGATGGCCGGCAGGATCCGCTGGAACAGTTCGGCGATGGCCAGGCCCTTGGCGTTGTCCTGCGTCACGTTCGTCAGCCGGATCTCCGGCACCTTGATGGTGATCGCCCCGCCGCCATGCACGTCGCCCAGCACGTGGAAATTCGCCACCACGTCCCTGATCACCACCTCGTCCACCTTGAACCGCTTGCCGCTCTCGGCCTTGTCGTCCTTCTTCACGTCGCCGCCGCCAAGTTTCCTGAGGTTCTCGATGATGGCCTGGATGTTGCTGCCCTTCAGCGTCTGCTCGATGTTGACCTCCAGCCCGTCCATCTCGAACTTCTTCAGCTCAATCATGTCGCTCAGGATGCTGCCGGGGTTTGTCGCCACGCCGAACTTCTTCATGCTCATCAGCCGCGCCGACTTGTACCCACGCGGGTTGTCCACGTTCAGCCCCGACAGCGTCACGTCGCCGCTGGTCAACCCCACGTTGGCCGAGTCGAGCTTCGTGCCCACGCCCAGGGCGTAACTGGAGCCCCTCTCGACGGCTGCCTTGGTCAGCGGGTTGATGAAAAGGAACAGCGCCGCCACGGCCAGGATGGCCAGAACCAGCACGGCCAGGACAAATCGCTTCAGCAGTTTCATCGGAAGCTCCTTCTTGTGCGGACAATCCGCAGTTGGGTTCTGTGCATGGTAGGCTTGCCGCAAGCGGATTTCCACACTTGTTCCAGGGTGCCAGCGGGCCGGCGGCTGACTGTTGCGCGGGTGTTACATTCTCGACGACCCGGCCTCCGTTAGAATGCATGCAAGGTTGAGATACGGTCACTCGCTCTGGAAGGAGCACGATCATGAAGGCGATTGCGTGGACGACGGCGGCATTGGCGGCGGCTCTGGCGGCGGGAACGGCCTGGGCCAACGGCGGGCCGTTCGTCGTGAAGTACCCCACGGGCGACCCGGCCGCCAAGGGCGTGATGGCCCGGCTGGATCCATCGCTCAAGCCCGCCCGCGAGGAGCGCCTGCGGGTGGCAAGCGAGGACCTCACGCTGACGTTCGGGGGCACGGGCTTCAGGGACGCTTCGGCCATGCCGCTGTGCCGTGTGACGGCCCGCTACGTCATCGAGAACCCCACCGACAAGCCCGTGACGATGGACTTCGGCTTCCCCATCCTCCGTGGCCTGTACATGAGTCCCTTCGCGATGATGCCCGTGCCCGACGCGCAGGTCCAGGTGCAACTGCTGGACCTCCCCGAGGCCGCCAACCAGCAGGCCCCGGCCAAGTCGCCCCCGCCGACGACCGCCCACCCGCAGATCATCTCCAATTCCATGCTGTACGGCATGATCCGCCAGCGGGCCCGCGAAGCCATCGAGAAGGCCGTCGCCGCCGACGCGAAACTAGCCGCCCTGGTGGCCGCCGTGCGACCGTCGGCAGACCCCGCGCCCAACGCACAACAGCGGCAGGGGGCCGACCCGACCGTCCCGGACCGATCCGCCGCCCGCAAGGCCCTTGCCGGCCACCTCGCCGACACGCGCAAGTGGAACGATCGCGACGTCACGCTCATGGTCGAATACGCCGGCCTGACTCTCGGCCAGAGGAAGAGCCGTCCCTTCGACTCCCCCTACTTCCGGAACCTCAGCGCCGGCGACAGAGAAACGGCCGCGCTCGCCTACGCCAATCTCGGCCCGCTGTCGGCCATCGGCGAGCAGAAGGCCACGCAACTCCTCGCGACGCTGGCCGGGAAATTCGACGAGAAGGAGGCCGCGGGGTACGAGGCCATCTTCTCGGCCTGGGGCGGCGACGTGCGCGAGCGAGCGGTGGACCTCGGGACGGGCGAACTGCGCCCGCGCGAGCTGACCGTGACCGGCGACCCGGTGAAAGCGGCCGGAATCGATCCCGTTCACGGCGGGGCGTCCGACCCCACCGTCTACGCCCGCGTGGAGTATCTCGACCCCCAGGCGAAGATCACTGACGACGAGAGGGCCGCGTGCAAGGCGATCCTCAAGAACCTGCCCGTGGTGTTCACCTTCGCGCCGATGAACCTGCTGTACTACAAGGTGGACTTCCCCGCCCACGCCAGGCAGGCCGTCACGGTAAGCTACAGCCAATACGCCTACACCGACACGAAAGACCCCGCCAGCTATCAGTTCGCCTACGTGCTGCACCCGGCCAGCATGTGGAAGGAGTTCGGGCCGATCAACCTGAAGGTGCAGGTGCCCGCCAACGTGGCGTGCAAGGCATCCTTCGCGCTGTCCACGCCTGTGGCGATGAAGGCCCCGCCCGCCCGGACAACTCCTCCCGTGCCCTATGTCGCCTACGAGGCCACGCTGACGGAGGCGAAGGACAAGACCGGCGAACTGTTCGTGGGCATCGACAAGACCGCGTTCGACCAGGCCTTCGCCAAACCGGGCGCCAAGACCGCCGAAACGCCGACCCCCGTGCCGCCCGGCACGCGCGTCGCCGCCAAGAAGAACTGACCCCGGGCCCAAGGCAGCAGCGCTGCCTGCGTTCCTGGCGACGCCGTGAGGCGTTTCCTCTGGATCGGGTACATCCGACGATCTGTGGAAACGTCTCACGGCGCCGCTACAAACAAAGTAGGATCAAGCCGTGATAACGCGACGCCAATTCCTCGCCGCGGCCGGGACCGGCGCCGCGGCAGCCTGTGGCGGCTGCGTCCGCCTCGGCGATGTCGCCGCCACGGCGCCTCCCCTGCCTCCGCCCGAGCAGCGCAAACTCGTCGTCGTCGTCTTCGGCGGCGGCACGCGGTCCAGCGAGGCCATCGACGACCCGCGGCGCCGGTACATCCCCCGACTGTGGATGGAGATGGTCCCGCGCGGCACGCTCTTCACCAACCTGCGAGTCGAGGGCCCCGTCGTCCATCCCAACTCCACCGGATCCATCGTCACCGGCCATTGGGAGTGGGAGCACCTGGACTGGGACAAACCCCTCGCCCACCCAAGCATCTTCGAGATCGCTCGCCGTGAGCGCAAGCTGCCCGACACGAAGGCGTGGGCGTTCGTCTACGCCTCCATCCTCGCCAAGGCCGGCGAAAGCTCGGCGCCCGGCTACGGCCTTCCCTTCGCCGCCAACGTCGTCGAGCCGCCCACCATCCCCCGCGCCACGGCCGAGGAAATGGACCGCGCCATGGCCCTCGCCGCGGCCGAGGGAAAGCCCGACGCCGGCCTGGCCGCGGCCGCCCGATGCGCGAAGCTCGCCCGCGACGCCGCACGCATCTCGACGGCCGCGCTGCGCTCGGACGCCGCACGCCGCTGGGTGGCCCGGCGCTTCGCTGACTGGAAGGAAAGCGGCGGCACGACCAGCCACGACGCCTTCCTCGCCTCCTGCGCCATCGACTGCATGGAAGCCTTCGCGCCCGACGTGACGGTCATCGCCTTCGGCGAGATCGACTGCGCCCACTATGGCTCGTGGTCGCGCTACGTCGAGGCCATCCGCCGCACCGACGAGCTTACCTGGCGCATCCGGCGATCGGCCGACGAACTGCCCGCCTACCGCGGCCGCACGCTCATGCTCGTGCTGCCCGACCACGGTCGCGAATTGGAGCGCCCGGGCGGCGCCGGGTTCCTCCACCACGGCGACTTCTATGCCAACACCGGCGCGGACGAAGGCTGCCGCCGGGTGTGGATGCTGGCCCTGGGACCCGGCGTGCCGGCGGGGCGGATCGTGGAGCGACCGGCGCCGATCACATCGGCCGCAGCGACAGGGCTGGAGTTCCTGGGCCTGAAAGCATCCGACGGCGCCGCCGGGGCGGCGCTGCGATTCCTGCCTGCCCCGGTGAGATCCATCCACCGCGGGGGGTAACCTGGAACAACCGCATTGCGGATCGTTCCCGTGCCCTCAATCCCTCTGGCATCGGATCGCGGAACATTTCGGATAGCCGGGCAGCAGGGCCGCGAATCTCTAGGGCCGCGAATCTCCTTGATAGACGTCCCGGGAGGGGCGATACTTTCCGCGGATACAGCGGTTGAAAGTCGGGATGCTCAGCGTCGGGTGCGTTGCCCGGCCGGCGGGTATTCACAGGCCCCAAGAGGGCCCCAGCGGCGACCCGCCATGGATACCTTGAGAGAAAGGGAATGCAGATGATGAACAGGGCTGTGACGTGTGGACTGGCGGTGGTTCTGATGATCGGGCTCACGCTGGTGGGTGGCGCCGGTTGCGACGAGGGCGGCGGCGCGAAGATCTCCTCCAGCGGCGGCACGAGCGCCGTCCCGGTCGGAGGGGCCGCTCCGAACGCAAGGCCCGGCGACGAGATGATGGCTGCGGTGACAAAGGCCTTCCCGCACGATGATTTCGAGCAGATGATCTATGTGCTCAAGCTTACCGACCGCGCCCCGGCCGCGATCGACCCGAACAAGCCCCCGCAGATGTCGGCCGCCGAGAAGGCATTCCGCGCGAACATGGACGCCCGCTCGAAGAAGCTGGCCGAGTACAGGGCTTCGGCCGAGGCCAAGAAGGCCGGCGAGGCCAACGCGGAAGTCCGCGCCGAGAAGGACCCGGCCAAGAAGGCCGACCTCGAGAAGAAGAACGCCGCCGTGATCAAGGCCGACCGCACCAAGATGCAGGATCTTCGCCGCATGGTGATGGGACCCCTCTCGGCTGACCAGAAAGCCTACTGGGCCCAGTACGCTTGCTACCGCGGTCCCTCCTCGCGGTTCAGGACGGCGAACCTGACGGCCGAGCAGAAGGACAAGCTCTGGGCGATGTGCGCCGACTGCAGCAAGAAGCTGGTCGCGGCGAATTACGTCAACACCGACCCGTACCTCACCAGCGACGCCACCAAGACCGTCGTGGCCGATTGCGTCGCCGCCGCGTGGAAGAAGGTCCTCACCGACGAGCAGAAGAAGGTCGTTCCCGACCCGGCCGCACCCAGGGATGCGGCACCCAAGGCCGCCGCACCGAAGGCTGCGGCACCCAAGGCCGCCGCACCGAAGGCTGCGGCACCGAAGGCGACCAAGTAAGATAGCGTAGAACATGAGCTGACCTCTGACCGATCGCTTGCGGTCCGCAACGTCCAGCCCGGCGGCTGAGGCTTTGCGGACCGCAAGCGTTTCGGGACGCAACGTTCGCGGGTTCCCATGGGCGATCCCCCCTCCAGGCGCAACATCAAGCTTGTCGTCGCCTACAACGGCGCGGCCTACAGCGGCTGGCAGCGCCAGGCCGCCGGCATCGACACCGTCCAGCAGCGGCTGGAAGAGGCTGCCGGCGACGTGTTGCGGCACAAGGTGATTGTCTTCGGGGCCGGGCGGACCGACGCCGGCGTGCACGCGCTGGGACAGGTCGCCAACTTCCACACGACCAACTTCGCCGTGCCCCTGCGGGGCCTGCGCCGGGCGACCAACTCACGCCTGAACGACGACATCGTCGTCCGTTCGGTCGTCGAGGTCCCCGACGGCTTCCACGCCTCGCGATCGGCAAGCGGCAAGACCTACCGCTACCGCATCCACACCGGCCCGTCGAAGCGGGCCGACCTGCGCGGGCAGGTGTGGCACTTCTGGCGCGGCTTGGACATCGACGCCATGCGCGACGCCGCCTGGCGGCTCAAGGGCCGACACGACTTCCGCGGGTTCACCATCTCGGCCGAGAAACGCCAGGACACCGTCCGCACCATCCACCGCTGCGACGTGGCCGAGATCGACGACGAGGCGCTCGTCACCGTCCGCGGCAGTGGCTTCCTCTACAACATGGTGCGGATCATCGTGGGCACGCTGGTGGAGATCGGCCGCGGACACTGGGGGCCCGATCGCATCGACAGGATCCTGGCCTCTCGGGATCGCGCCCAGGCCGGACCCACCGCCCCGCCCGACGGCCTGTACCTGCAATGCGTGTTCTACCCGCGCGAGGCGCTGCGGATGGACGCGCAACCGGCGCGGGCGCCGAACGCTCTCACTTGATCCGTTCGGGGATTTCCTTCGCCTTCCTGCCGACATGCTTCGTGGGGACGAACTGGGAGGCCCTGTCCAGATGCGATCCCGCGCCAGATCACCTCGCCCATGGCGATGTGCGGCCTGGTGGCGAGCCCGGTCCGCTCCCCAAGGGCGAGGCGGCCCTCGCCCGCATCCCCAAGCGGCAGCCGCCCGATACCACGTTCGGCGATTCGCGACCCCATTCGTGGTCGGCTTCTTCCACTCCGCAAGCGCTGACCCCATACATGAAACAGCCCGCACGGAGTTTCCGCACGGGCTGCCATCGATTCCTGATGTCGCTTCGCCTACTTCTGTTCGTCCTTGGCCTCGGGGGCCTCGGCCGGGACCTCCTCGGGGGCGGGCTGCTCGGGGGCCTTCTCGGCGGCGGCCTGGGGCGCCGCCGTGGCGGCCTGGACAGCCTCGCGTCGCTTGGCTGCCTGCTGGCGGCGACGGGAGGAACCCTTGACCTTGCGGCCCTCGCCGGCTGCCTTCTCCTCCACGAGTTGGAGGATCACCTGCTTGCCCGCGTCGCCAATGCGCCGCTCAGACAGGCGGATGATCCGCGTGTAGCCGCCCGGGCGATTGGAGTAGCGAGGCACGACTTCGTCGAAGAGCTTCTGCACCAACGTCTGGTCGGTCGGCATGCCGTCGGCATCGACGATGTCGCGGTCGCGGCCCAGACTGGCGATCACCTGTCGGCGGGCGTGCAGCGTGCCCTGCCGAGCCGTGGTGATCAGCTTCTCCACGAAGCCGCGAAGCTCCTTGGCCTTCGCCACCGTCGTGCGGATCGCGCCGTGCTCAAACAGCGATGCCGCCATGTTGCGCCGCAACGCCTTGCGGTGCGCGGTGTTACGACTCAGTTGCCTGCCGACCATCCGATGACGCATGTTCCCAAACCTCGTCCCTATGGGACTTCTTGCCGTGCCCAGCCGCGGCCAAACCGCCCAGCCGCGACGATTCCTCTATGCATTGGCCGTCTCTTCGGCCCTCTCCGAACCGCTTTCCGATTCGGGCGCGACGAACGTGACGTCCATGCCCAGGCTCAGCCCCATGTCCTGGAGCTTGCGCTTCACTTCCCGAAGCGACGTCTTGCCGAAGCTGCGGATCTTCAGCAACTCGGCTTCCGTCAACGTCGCCAACTGCCCGACATACTCGATCTTCGCCGCTTCCAGGCAGTTGCCCGCCCGGACCGACAACTCCAGCTCATGCACCGACCGCTTCAGCTTCTCCTGCAACTCCGCGTCCTGGTCCCGCTCGGTCTCGGGCGCCGCCGACTCGACGATCTCCTCGCCCACCTCGAAATACTGCACGAACGGGTTGAGGTGCTTGCGGAGAATCTTCGCGGCCTCGACCATCGCCATCTCCGGCGTGATCGTGCCGTTGGTCCATATCTCCATGATCAGCCGGTCGTAGTTGGTCTTCTGCCCCACGCGGGTGTCCTGCGTTCGGTAGCGCACGCGGGTGACCGGCGAGAACGCCGCGTCCACGAAGATGCGCCCGACCTCCAGATCCGCGTCCGGATCGACCATTTCGTCGGCTGGGCGATACCCGCGCCCCTTCTCGACGACCATCTCCATGTCGAAGGGAACGTTGTCGGTCAGGGTTGCCAGCACAAGTTCCGTGTTGATGACCTCGATCGATGGGTCGGCCTCGATCATGCCACAGGTGACCGGGCCCTTCACCTCGCTGCGCAAGCGCAGCAGGCGAGGGTCGTCGCTGTGGCTCTTGACCACCAGGCCCTTGACGTTGAGGATAATGTCCGTCACGTCCTCAAGCACGCCCGGCATGGCGGTGAACTCGTGCTCGGCGCCGGTGATCTTGACGCTCGTGACGGCGGCGCCTTCCAGGCTGCTGAGCAAGATGCGCCGCAACGAGTTGCCGACCGTGATTCCGAAGCCCCTTTCGAAGGGCTCCACCGTGAACCTGCCGTACGTGGGTGTCGAAACATCCTGATCGCTGACTACCCGCGTGGGCAGTTCCAAGCCGCGCCATCTGATTCGCATTCTCGGTGCCTCCGTATCGCTGGGAGACTTTCTTGGGTCTACGTTACGGCTCGCCTTTACTGCCCGCAGAGCTCGACGACAAGTTGCTCTTCAACCGGGATCATCACGTCGTCCCGCGTGGGCATCGCGACGACCTCGGCTTCCAGCTTGGTCAGATCCAGCTTCAGCCAGTTCTGCACGTGCGGCTCGCCCAGTTCTTCCAGGTATCCGCGGACCAGCTTCTTGGACTTCTCGGATTCCTTGACGGTAATCTTGTCGCCGACGCTGACCAGGTAGCTGGCCACGCTGACCCGCCGCCCGTTCACGTGAACGTGCCCGTGGGTGACGGCTTGGCGCGCCGCCGAACGCGAGGGCGCCAGCCCGAGCTTGCAGACCACGTTGTCCAGGCGCCGTTCCAGCAGGCTCAGCAGCGTGGCGCCGGTGTTGCCCGTGCCGCGCTCGGCTTCGTGGAAGTACCGCATGAACTGCTTCTCGAACACGCCGTAGTACCGCTTCACCTTCTGCTTCTCGCGGAGGCGGAGGCGGTATTCGCTGCCCCGCCCGCGACGCCAGCTATGCATCCCGGGGGGATTCGCGCGCCACTGCCGCTCCATGCAGCACTTCGCCGTCTCGCAGCGGGTGCCCTTCAGCATGAGCTTGATCCCCTCGCGCCGGCATTGCCGGCACTTTGGTCCCGTGTTGCGTCCCATGTCTGACTCAACTCCTTGCCGCCAGTTGGGCGGCGGAAAATGCTACACGCGACGACGCTTCCGCGGTCGGCAACCGTTGTGGGGAATCGGCGTCACATCCTCGATCGACAGGATCTTCAGCCCCGACGCCTGCAGGGCGGTGATCGCGCTCTCGCGCCCGCTGCCGGGACCCTTGACCTTCACTTCCACTTCCAGAAGCCCGAGCTTGCGAGCCTTCTCCGCCACGGCCGAGGCCGCCCGCGTCGCGGCGAACGGGGTGCTCTTACGCGAACCTTTGAACCCGATAGACCCGCCCGACGACGTGGCCAGCACGTCGCCGTTGGGGTCGGTGATCGTCACCAGCGTGTTGTTGAACGTGGCCTTCACGTAGGCCACGCCCCGCGCCACGCTTCGACGGATTTTCTTGCTCTTGGCCATGGCTTACCGCATCTCCTTGACGGACTTCTTGCCGGCGACCGTCTTGCGCGGGCCCTTGCGGGTCCGGGCATTCGTCTTGGTCCGCTGCCCGCGGACCGGCAGCCCGCGGCGGTGCCGCATCCCGCGGTAGCAACCGATCTCGCGAAGCCGCGAAATGTTCTGTTGCACCTGGCGCCGCAACTGCCCTTCGATCACGTAGTCGTTCTCGAGGATCCCCGCGATCCGCGAAAGCTGATCTTCCGTCAGCTTGTTCGCTCGAACCATCGGGTCGATCCCCGCCTTCTTGCAGATGTCCTTCGCCGCCGCCAGGCCCACGCCGTAAATGTATCGCAACGAGTACGCCGTCGGCTTCTCGCCCGGGATGTCCACGCCAACCACACGAGGCATTCGCCGTTCTCCTGTGCGGCAGGTCAGCCCTGCCGCTGCTTATGCTTGGGATTCGTGCAAATCACCCGCAACACGCCTTTGCGCCGGATGATCTTGCAGCTTTCGCATATCCGCTTCACCGAACTTCGAACCTTCATCGCCACACCTCTGTCGGCCTCAGCGGCCGTCCGTCAACACGTCGGCCCCGTGGCCCGTTACCGCGATCGTGTGTTCGTAGTGCGCCGAGGGACGACGGTCCTTCGTCACTACCGTCCAACGATCCGCCGCCAGTTCCACCGCCGCCGTTCCCATGTTCACCATGGGCTCGACGGCCAACACCATCCCTTCGGCCAGGACGATGTCGTTGCCTTCCAGCTCCGGCGACACGAAGTTGGGAACCTTCGGGTCTTCCCACATCTGCCGTCCGATGCCGTGGCCCACGAATTCCCGGACTACCGAGAACCCTTCGCCCTCGACGTAGTCCTGTATCGCCCTGGCTGTGTCCGACCAGCGTGCCCCTGGCCGCACCATTCCCAAGGCGATCGAAAACGCGTTCTTCGTCACGTCCACCAGCCGGCGAACGTCCGGCGGCACGCTGCCGACCACAAACGTGTCCGCCGCGTCGCCGCACCAGCCGTCCAGCCGCACGCCGAAGTCGACGCTGACGATGTCGCCGTCGCGCACGACCCGATCCGTCGGCACCCCGTGCACCACCTGCTCGTTGAACGAGATGCAGATGGCGCCCGGGAAGGGCCCGCCGCCGTAGCGGCTGGGCACGCCTTTGAACAGGCACTCCGCGCCGCCCGCCGAACACATCCGCTCCGCCTCGGCGTTCATCTCTCGCGAAGTCACGCCCGGCCGAATCATCTCCCTCAGTCGACCCAGGACGCGGTGGACAAGCCTTCCCGCCCGCCGCATCTTCTCGATTTCCTGAGGTTTCTTCAGCCGAATCGCCACGTCCGCCGTCCCAAACTACTTGTCAAGCTTTTCCACCGCGTCCACTGTCGCGGCGGTCACTGCATCCGGAGCCGCGTTGCCGTCCACTTCGACGACCTTCGCCTTGCCCGCCTCGCGATAGTACGCAATCACCGGCTCGGTCTGCCCGTAATACGCCCGCAACCGCTCACGAACCACCGACTCAACGTCGTCCTTCCGCTGCACCAGTTCCGCCCCGCAGGCGTCGCAGCGATCGTCCTTCTTCGGCTTCAGGAACTTCACGTGGTAAACCTGCCCGCACGCTGGACAGCTTCGCCGCCCCGTGATGCGCTCCACGATGGCGTCGTCCTCCGCCACGATCACCACCACGCCCCCCAGCGGCGTGCCCGCTTTGTCGAGCTGGGCGTCCAACGCCTCCGCCTGCGGCACCGTCCGCGGAAAACCGTCCAGCAGCAGCCCGCCGGGAGCCCTGCTTCCGGCCACCGCCTTGGCCATCACGTCCACCACGATGCCGTCCGGGACAAGCTTGCCGGCGGCCATGTACTCGGCCAGCTTCGCGCCCAGGGGCGAACCGCTGGCCTTCTCGGCGCGGAAGATGTCCCCGCTGGACAGGTGCGCCATCCGGAATCGCTCCGCCAGCCGCTTGGCTTGCGTGCCCTTCCCGGCGCCCGGCGGTCCCATCAGCAGGATTCTCACGTGTAGGCTCCCTTGATCCGGGCCGTGCCGCCCAGGAACCCGCCGTAGTTCCGCATCACGAGCTGCGCCTCGACGCGCTGCACCAGGTCCAACGCCACCGACACCACGATCAGCAGGCCGGTTCCGCCCAGGAACTGCGTCGCCTCAAACGGAATGCCCATCTTCGTGCCGAACAGCGTCGGAATCACCGCGATCGCCGAGAGGAACGCCGCCCCGCAATACGTGATCCGCTCCATCACCCGTTCCAGGTAGTCCGCCGTGCGCTTCCCCGGACGCAGGCCCGGAATGAACGAGCCGTAATCGCGCAACTGCTCGGCCATCTCCTTGGGGCGGAACTGGACCGTGGTCCAGAAGTACGCGAAGAAGAAGATCATCGCGATTTCGGTGATGCCATACACGTAGCTGTCGAAGTTGAATGAATCGGCCAACGTGCGGGTGATGTCGTTGGGCCACATGCCGCTGACCCACCGGAACACCGCGTTGGGGAAGATCATCAGCGAACTGGCGAAGATGATCGGCATCACGCCGCCGTGGTTCACGCGCAGCGGCAGGTACTGCCTCTGGCCGCCGTACACGCGCCGGCCGCGGGTGTGCTTGGCCTGCTGGATCGGAATGCGCCGCTGCCCCTGTGTGATGAGGATCACGCCGGCCACGACGAAGATGAACGCCCCCACCAGGAACAGGATCTTCTCCGGGCCGATGGCGCTCTTGGACGCGATGGCCGAAAGGCTCAGGTCGGCGCCCTGTGCGACGTGCATGATGGCCCACGGCAGGCGCGACACGATGCCGGCCATGATGATCAGGCTGATGCCGTTGCCGATGCCGTACTCGTCGATCTGCTCGCCCAGCCACATCAGAAACAGCGTCCCCGTGGTCAACCCGATCACGCCGATCAGGAACACCAGCATCGAGCCTTGATACTCGGGATAGACCAGTGAGTTGCCGCTGGGGCCCTGGCCGGCGCCGAGCATGATCCGCATCCACACGATCGCCTGCATGATGCACAGCGGCACCGTCGCGTATCGCGTGTACTCCTGGATCTTCTTGTACCCGGCGGGGCCTTCCTTCCGCAGCTTCTCCAGGGCCGGCACGACCGTCGCCAGCAACTGGAAAATGATCGAAGCCGAAATGTACGGCATGATCCCCAGCCCGAACAGCGACGCCTGCCGCAGCGTGCCGCCCGTGAACATGCCGAAGTACTGAATGGCCGAACCGAACATGCCCTCTTCCTGCGCGGCCATCATCTTCATCACCTCTTCCTGGTTGAGCCCGGGAAGAGGAACGTGGAACCCGACGCGGTAGATGCACAGCAGCAGCAGAGTGAAACCCAGTTTCTTCAGCAGTTCGGGGATGGAGAAGATGTTCTCCATGGACCGGCGGATGTTGCTGCCGCTCCATACGGCGTAATAGCACGCGCCGGCAACCAGCAGCGCCAGCACGCCCAGCAAGGCCGGGGCCAGCAGCTTGCCAGGGTTGCCGGCCGCCCCGGCGACGCCCGTGGCAACCTGGCCAAGCACCCACAGGACGATCAATCCCGTGATGCCGGTTACGACCCATTTGAATAAGCGGAATGCCATCGCGTATCCCTTGTTGCTCGTGCGCCCCGATCTACAGGCGTTCCACGGTGCCTCCGGCCTTGGCGATCTTCTCCGCGGCGGCCGCGGAGAACGTGTTGACCGCCACCGTCAGCGCCTTGGAAACTTCGCCTCGGGCCAGCACCTTCACCGGCTTGTCGGCGTCGCGGATGAGTCCGGCCGACTTGAGGGCAGCGCCGTCCACGCGTGCGCCGGCGTCGAACCGCTTGTCCAAGTCGGCCAGGTTCACGATCTGGAATTCCTTGCGGAAGATCGCGTTGGTGAACCCTCGCTTGGGAATTCGCGCCAACAAGGGGTTCTGGCCGCCTTCGTACCCGTAGCGGTGCTTGAAGCCCGCGCGAGCCCCGGCGCCCTTGGTGCCGCGACCGCTGGTCTTGCCGCGACCGGAGCCCTCGCCCCGGCCAACACGCTTGCGGTTCTTGTACTTGCCCGCCGCCTTGAGAATGTCGTCGAGTCTCATCTAGATGCTCACTCCCCGCAGCGCCGCGATGGTTTCCGCGGTGCGGAGCTTCAAAAGGGCCTTCATGCCGGCCTTGAGGATGTTCTTGGCCGAAGTCGAACCGTACGCCTTGGTCAGCACGTCCCGGACGCCGGCCAGTTCCAGCAGGGGGCGGAGCTTCTTGCCCGCGATGACGCCCGTGCCGTCGGAGGCCGGCACCAGGATCACGCCCGAAGCGCCGTGCTGCGCCTTCACCGTGTGCGGCAGCGTGTGACCCTTCAGGTTCACGTGTACGATCCGCTTCTTCGCCTCGGCAATGCCCTTGTCCACGGCCATGGGAACTTCGTTCGCCTTGCCGTAGCCGAGGCCGACGTTGCCGTTGCGGTCCCCGACGACGACCAGGGCGCCGAAGCTGAACCGCCGGCCGCCCTTGACCACCTTCGCGCAGCGATAGATCTGCACGACGTTCTCTTCCATGCCGCCTTCGAAACCTTCGCCGGCGTCGCTACGTCTCTGTTCGCCTTGAAGAGCCACGATCGCTTGCTCCTGTCTGCCTTAGAAGTCCAGCCCGGCCTTGCGGGCGGCGTCGGCCAGTTCCCTTACCCGCCCGTGGAACGGATAGCCGTTCCGGTCGAACACGACCTTCTTGATCCCGGCCTGGAGGGCCTTGGACGCCAGGGCCGTGCCCACCGCCATCGCCGCGGCCTTGTTCGAGCCGCTCTTCAGCGCCTCGCGCAGGGCCTTCTCCATGCTGGAGGCGGCTGCCAGTGTCCGACCGCCCATGTCGTCGATGATCTGGGCGTAAATGTTCTTGTGGCTGCGGAAGACCGTCAGGCGAGGCCTCTGCGCCGTGCCGTTGACTTTCTTTCGGACGTGCAGCTTTCGCCGCTCCCGCCGCGCCGTTTTTCCTGCTACCTGATTCATGGTCGTTTCATCCTGCCTGAACGCTCAAATGCCGCCCGATCAGCCGGCGCCGGTCCCGGCAAACGCCTTGCCCACCTTGCGGCGGACGTGCTCGCCCGTGTACCGGACGCCCTTGCCCTTGTACGGCTCGGGCGGGCGCAGCCGCCGCAACCTGGCCGTGAACTCGCCCACCGCCTGCTTGTCGGCGCCCTTCACGGTGAACCGTGCCGGCTCCGTCTCGCCGCGGGCCTGAGGCGTCTGCACCTCCACCTTCAGCCCCGCCGGCACCGGGAATACCACCGGATGGCTGAAACCCAGGCTCAGCGTGAACTTGTCGCCTTGGAGCTGCACGCCGTAGCCCACGCCGTACACCTCCATCGCCTTGAAGTAGCCCTGCTTGCACCCCTGGACCATGTTGGCGATCAGGCTGCGCGTCAGGCCATGAAGGCTGCGGCTGAGCCGCTCGTCGTCGCGCCGCTCGACCACCACCGACTTGCCGTCTTCCGACATGCGGACGGCGATCTCCGGCCGGTGCGACCAACTCAGCTTCCCGGCGGGCCCCTCGACGTTGACGGTCTGCCCATTGAGGCTGACCTTCACACCGTCGAGAATCGGAACAGGCTTTTTTCCAATGCGTGACATCGGTCACAGTCTCCTAGCACACCGTACACAGGACCTCGCCGCCGACGTTCTCCTGCCGGCATTGGCGGTCGCTCAGCACTCCCTTGGAGGTGGAAACGATAGAGACGCCAAGTCCGTTCAACGGGCGGGGCAACTCGCCGGAGGCGCTGTACACGCGCCGCCCGGGCTTGCTCACCCGCTTGATCTCCTGGATCACCACTTCGCCCTGACGTCCGTACTTGAGGTACACCCGTAGAATGCCCTGGTTGCCGTCCTCGACGCGGGTGCAGTCCTCGATGTAGCCTTCCTGCTTCAGCACCTTGCCGATGCCTTCGCAGATCTTCGAGGCCTTCACGTTCACGGTCCTCTGCTTCGCGCGCACCGCGTTGCGAATCCGCGTCAGCATATCGGCAATGGGATCGCTAAGACTCATCGACGAAGTTCCTCTCTACCAACTGGCTTTCTTCAGGCCAGGGATCTTCCCCTGGGCCGCCAGATTCCGCAGGCAAATCCGGCAGATATGGAATTTCCGATACACGCTCCTCGCACGCCCGCACAACTGGCAACGGCGGACAATTCGCGTCGAGAACTTCGGCTTCCGGTTGCTCTTTATGACTTGACCTGTCGTGGCCATACGTTCCTCTTAGTCCCGTCTGAAAGGCATTCCCATCAGGCTCAGCAGTTCCCGCGCTTCCTCGTCCGTGCGGGCGCTGGTCTGCATCGAAATGTTCATTCCCTGGATGTGCTGCATCGCGGCCGGATCAATCTCCGGGAACACGCTCTGCTCCACCAGGCCCATGTTGTAGTTGCCGCGCCCGTCAAAGGCCGAGGGGTTCAGCCCGCGGAAGTCCTTCACCCGCGGCACGGCCAGGGAAATCAGCCGGTCCAGGAACTCATACATCCGCGCCCCGCGGAGCGTCACCTTCACGCCCACCGGGTAGCCCTCCCGCAGATGGAAATTGCTCACCGCCTTGCGGGCCTTTGTGATGACGGGTTGCTGTCCCGTGATCACGGAAAGCTGCTTGACGGCAGCTTCCATCTTGGCCGGCGTGGTGTGAGCGTCGCCGATACCCATCGATATCACGACCTTCTGCACCTTGGGCACCGACATGGGGTTCTTGTAGCCGAACCGCTGCGTCAGTGCCGGCGCCACCTCGTTCCGGTATTTCTCAAGCAGCCGCGCTGCCATACTCGTACCTCTATGCCTTCTTCACCGTGCCCAGCGCCTCGCCGCTGCGCCGAGCAAAGCGTTCCTTCGTCCCGTCCGCCGCCACGCGAATGCCCACGCGGGTCGCCTGGCCCGTCTTGGGGTCCACCGGCAGCACGTTGGAGATGCTGATGGGCATCTCCTTCTGGATGCGCCCGCCCTGCGGGTGCTGGCGCGACGGCTTCAGGTGCCGATACACCCGGTTGATCCCCTGCACCAGGATCTTGCCGCCAGCCTTGTCCACACGCAGCACTTCGCCGGTCTTGCCCTTGTCGTCGCCGGTCAGCACGACGACCTGGTCGCCTTTCCTCACGTGCATCGCCATGACTACACCACCTCGGCCGCCAGCGAGACGATCTTCATGAAGCTCTTCTCGCGCAGCTCGCGTGCGACGGCGCCGAAGATGCGGGTGCCGCGCGGGTTGTTGTTGTCGTCGATCAGCACCGCGGCGTTCTGGTCGAACCGCACGTAGCTGCCGTCTTTCCGCCGCACCGGATAGTGCGTCCGCACGATCACGCAGCGGACGATCTCGCCGGGCTTCACCTCGCCGCCGGGCGTCGCCTTCTTCACCGAACAGATGATGACGTCGCCCAACGAGGCCGTCCGGCGGGTGAACCCGCCGCGCCGCGTCGAGCCGCCAAGCACCTTGATGCACCCCACCACGCGGGCGCCGGTGTTGTCGGCTACGTCCATTCTCGTTTCTTGCTGGATCACCGCTCTAACCCTCGCTGCCCGGGGCCTTTTCGGCCGCCTCTGGCGCTGCTGCCGCCGCCACCTCGACGGACGGTTCGCTGACCACCGACCCGACTCCATCGCCGCGCCGAACAATCCTCGCCAATCGCCAGCTCTTGCTCTTGCTCATCCGCCGGCACAACGCCACCTCGACCACGTCGCCGAGCTGCGCCTCGTTCGCCGGGTCGTGCACTGCCAGCTTCGTCCGCCTACGCCTGTACTTGCCGTACTTGGCGTGCTTGACCAAGTTGTTGATGATCACGTGGATCGTCTTGTCGCCCTTGGTGGACGTTACCACGCCCACCTCGACCGTCTGACGCCGCACCTGTTTGACGTTCTCTTCAACCATCGCGCCGCTTCCCTTGCTTTACCGGCCGCTTGCCGCGCCGGATGTCTGGGTCTGCATCTGCCTCTCGCGGAGGATCGTCAGGATCCGAGCCACGTCTCGCCGGCCCTTGGTGATCTGGGTGGGATCTTCCAGCTTCTCGGTCACCGACTGGGACCGCAGGTCGAACAGGTGCCGCCGGAGGCGGTCCAATTCGCTCTGCAACTCATCGTTGCTCATCTGACGGATTTCGCCGATCTTCATGATTACCTCTACATCGCGTGCCGGCGCTGGAGCAGGCGGCAACGAACCGGCATCTTGGCCGCCACGCGCCGCAGGGCGCCCTTCGCCGTCGTCTCGTCCACGCCGCCCACCTCGAACAGGATCGTCCCAGGCTTCACCACCGCCACCCACTCTTCCACTTCGCCCTTGCCCGTGCCCATTCGCACTTCCAGCGGCTTGCTCGTCACCGGCTTGTCCGGAAACACCCGGATATACACCCGACCTTCCCGGTGCAGATAGTGCGTTGCCGCCACGCGCCCCGCCTCAAGCTGCCGGGCCGTGACCCACGCCGCCTCCTTCGTCTGCAGGCCGTAGTCGCCGAACGACACCGTCAAGCCGCGGGTGGCGTTGCCGCGGATGCGGCCTCGCTGCTGCTTGCGGTGCTTCACTCTCTTGGGCATCATCGCCATGGGAACACCTGATCCTTACACCTGATCCGTATACGCTTCCGTTAGGATGCCGCTGGTTCGCCGCCGCCCGCCGGAGCCGCCGGAGCCGCCGGAGCCGCCGGGGCTTCGCCAGGCCGCGCGCCGCCGCCCTGCCGGCGCCGAGGCCCGCCCGGGCCCCCGCGACCGCCGCCGCCGCCACGCCCGCCCCCGCCCGAGCCGCCTTCCGCGCGACGCCCGCGCCGCGCCGCTCGCGTCATGCCCGGACGTTCCACGGCCGCATCGGTCGGCTGCGGGCCGTTCTCGCTGTACAACCCGCGGTAGATCCACACCTTCACGCCGATCACCCCATAGGTGGTGACGCAATGCATGAAGCCGTAGTCCACGTCCGCCTCCAGCGTGTGCAGCGGGATCGATCCCATCAGAACCGCCTCGGCGCGGCTCATCTCCGCCCCGCCCAGCCGGCCAGACAGGTGAACCTTCACGCCCTTGGCCCCCGCCATCAGGGCCGCCTCCGCCCGCTGCTTCATCGTGCGGCGGAAGCTCGCCCGGCGCTTGAGCTGCTCGCCGATGCCCTCAGCCACCAACTGCGCGTCCAGATCGGGATTCTTGATCTCGACGATGTTGATGCTCACCCGCCGGTTGGTCAGGTCTTCCAGCGCCGAGCGGAGCTTGTCCACCTCGGCGCCCTTGGGTCCGATCACGAGGCCCGGACGGGCCGTGCGGATGAAGAGCTTCACCTCTTCCCGGGTCCGCTCGATCTCCACGCCGCTGATGGCGGCGTAGGGAGGCTGGCGGTTCAGCCGGTCGTCGATGTAGCGGCGGATCCGCTCATCCTCGACCAGGAACTCACCGTAGTTGCTCTTGGGGGCGAACCAGCGACTCTTCCAGCCGATGGTCACGCCGGTCCGGAAACTGATTGGCGATACTTTTTGGCCCATGCCCTATGCCTCTTCCGCGGGGTCAGGACTCGTCGACCACGACGGTAATGTGACTGGTCCGCTTCAGGATCGAGTGCGCCCGGCCACGGTCCTTGCAGATGAACCGCTTGATCACCGGACCATCGTCCACTCGGGCCTCATCCACGACCAGGCTGCCCACGTTCGCCTCCGCCTCGTTGGCGTTGGCGACGGCGCTGGTCAGCACCTTCGACACCATTCCCGCCGCCCGGTTCGGCGTGAATTTCAACAGGTTCAGGGCGTCCTGCACGTCGCGCCCACGGATCATGTCCGCGATCAGCCGCACCTTCCGGGCACTGATCCGTGCGTATCGATGTTTCGCTTGCCAAGCCATCGCTTGCTCCGAACACCCGCCGCCGTTACGCGCCCGGGGCCGCCTTCTTGATGCCCGAGTGCCCACGGAACATCCGAGTGGGACTGAACTCGCCGAGCTTGTGCCCGACCATGTCCTCGGTCACGAATACCTTGTGGAACGTCTTGCCGTTGTGCACGAGAAACGAAACGCCGACAAACTCCGGCACCACGGTGCACGCCCGCGCCCACGTCTTGATCGGGTCGCGGTTGCCGCCCTGCCGGGCCTTGTCCACCTTCTGGTAGAGCTTCTCGTCCACGTACGGCCCTTTTTTCGCGCTTCGCGTCATGTCCTACCGCGCTCCTGCCTTACAGGACCAGCTGCCCGTTCCGCCGATTCCGGCGCCGGCGCAGGATCAACTTGTTCGACGTCTTACGACGCTTGCGGGTCTTGCCGCCCTTGGCCAGCTTGCCCGTCGGCGACACCGGGTGACGGCCACCCGCGCGCCGGCCTTCGCCGCCACCCATCGGGTGCGCCACCGGGTTCATCGCCGAGCCGCGGACCGTCGGGCGGATCCCGCGGTGCCGCATCCGCCCGGCCTTGCCCCAGCGAATCCCCTGGTGCTCCACGTTGCCGAGCTGCCCGATCGTCGCGCGGCACTGAATGTTGACCATCCGCATCTCGCCGCTGGGCAACACCAGGTGGGCCATCTTGCCTTCGCGGGCCTGAAGCCTGGCCGCCCCACCTGCCGAGCGAACCATCTTGCCGCCCTGGCCCGGCTGCATCTCGACGTTGTGCACTTCCAGGCCCAGCGGAATCTTCGCCAGGGGCAGGCAGTTCCCGACGCGGGGCTCGACGCCCTCGCTGCCGGCGTACACCTTCTGACCCACCTGCAGCCCCACCGGAGCCAGGATGTACCGCTTCTCGCCGTCGGCGTACTGCACCAGAGCGATATTGCAGCTGCGGTTCGGGTCGTACTCGACCGTCAGCACCTGCGCCTCGCCGGCTTTGTCGCGCCGGAAGTCGATCACCCGATACATCCGCTTGTGTCCGCCGCCGATGTGCCGGCAGGTGATCACGCCCTGGAAGTTGCGCCCGCCGGTCTTCTTCAGCGGCTCCAGCAGGCTCCGCTCCGGCTTGGTCGTCGTGACTTCGTCGCGGATGTTCACCGAGCTGTTTCGCCGCCCGGCGGATGTCGGTTTGTATATCTTGATGCCCATCTCTACGCCTCTTGGTCTTCCCGAATCAGAACAGATCGATGTGGTACTCCGGGTCCAGCACCACGACGGCCTTCTTCCAGTGGCTGGTGGCGCTCCACTGGTTGAATCGCATCCGGCGCGGCTTGCCTTTGCGGGTGGCCGTGCGGACATCCACCACCTTCACGCTGTAGATCTTCTCGACCGCCTCGCGAATCTGCTGCTTGTTCGCCCAGGCAGCCACCTCAAAGGGGTACGCGTTGTGCTTCTGCGACTGCTGCACGCCCTTCTCCGTCACCAGCGGGCGGATCAACGTCGTGTATACGGTATCCTTCATGGCTGGGTCTCCCGGTTCATCAGGGCCGCCATGGCGTCCCGCGTGACCAGCATCTTCCGCCGCGTCGCCACGTCGAACGCGTTCAGGTCGGCCGTGGTGCATACCGCCAGGTTCGGAATGTTCCGACCCGACAGGTAGGCGTTGTGGTCGGCGCCGGCGATGGTGAGAAGGCAGGAGCGGTTGATCTTGAGGTTGCGCAGGAGGCTGACAAGGGGCTTGGTCTTGGGCTCCTCGAACTTCAGGCCGTCCACGACGGCCAAGTCCTGGCCCAGCAGCTTGGCGAGGATGGCCGACTGGAGGGCCCTGCGGCGCATCTGCCTGGGAAGGCACTTGCGGAAACTGCGAGGGGCCTTGGCGAACGTGACGCCGCCGCCGCGAAGCAGGTTCGTCTTCATGTCGCCCCGGCGGGCGTGGCCCGTGTGCTTCTGGGCGTATGGCTTCTTGTTCGTGCCCGAAACCTGTCCGCGACTGAGGTTGGCCGCGCTGCCCTGTCGACGGTTGGCGTGGTAGGCCACGATCGCCTGCTTCACCAGGCTGACGTTGACCTCGCCGCCAAAGAGGGCTTCGTCGACGGACATCGTCTCGACCTGTTCGCCTGCCGTGTTGTATACCGGAACTTCCAACATGACCGTCATCCTGTCCTGCTAGGCGTTCGCCTTCACCCGGGCCGTCTTGCTCTTGCGCACGAACACCAGACCGTTCCTGGCGCCGGGCACGGCGCCCTTGATCAACAGCAGGTGGTTCTCCTTGTCGACCCCGACAAGGATGTGGTTTCGACTCGTGCAGCGAACGGCGCCCATGTGACCCGCCATCCGCAGGCCGCGCTTCGGCTTGCCGCCCGTGCCGCGGTTGGAACTGTTCGACGCGATCGATCCCGGACTGCGGTGCTTGCGCTCCGTGCCGTGGCTGTCGGGCATGCCGTGAAAATGGTGACGCTTCATCACGCCCTGGAACCCCTTGCCCTTGGTCGTGCCCACGACATCCACATACTGCGTGCCGTCGAAGATCTCGACCGTCACTTCCTGCCCGAGCTGCACGTCCGGGGCCTCCGAAAGGCGAACCTCCCGCAGGAAGTACCGCGGACCGGCGCCCGACGCGGCGGCGTGCCCGATCTGCGGCTTCTTCGCCCGGTGGGCCTTCACCTGGCCGAAACCGAGCTGAACCGCGTTGTACCCGTCCGTCTCGACCGTCTTGACCTGCATGACAGGGCAGGGCCCGGCCTGAACGACCGTCACGGGCTGAATCGCGCCCGCCGCGTCATAGACCTGCGTCATGCCGATTTTCTTGCCCAGTATCGCCGGCAGCATCGTCGCACCTACGCCTTGATCTTGATGAACACGCCGGCGGGGACCACCAGGCGGTTGAGCGCCTCGATCGTCCGCACCGTCGGTTCATAAATGTCGATGATCCGCTTGTGGGTCCGCATCTCGAACTGCTCGCGGCTCTTCTTGTCCACGTGCGGACCCCGGAGGACCGTGTATCGCTCAATCCGCGTCGGAAGCGGGATCGGGCCGCGAACCCGAGCGCCCGTGCGCTCGGCGTGGTCCACGATCTCCTTCGCCGAGCCGTCCAACGCCCGGTGGTCGTACGCTTCCATCCGAATCCTGATCTTGTCCTGCACCATAGGGAAAGTTCTCCGAATCCCCGCCCGCGGGCATTCGCCCGCAAAGCGCCGAGTCTTTTCAGGATACGGATTCAAACCGCCTTGTCAATTCCCAATACGCGATATTTCGCCTTTTTTTCCGGGCCACTCCCGAAACACGCCGTCCGTCATGCATACCGAAGTATCTTCTCCGCCGTCTGCGCCGGCACCGGAGCATACTTGAGCGGCTCCATCGTGCTCGTGCCCCGGCCCTGCGTCAGGCTCCGCAACTGCGTCGAGTACCCGAACATCTCCGCCAGCGGCACGTTCGCCTGAAGCACCCGGTACGCTCCCCGCTGCTCCATCTCCTTGATCTCCGCCCGACGGCTGTTCAGGTCGCCCGTCACCGCGCCGAAGTAATCCTCCGGAATGGTCACCTGCAACCGCATGATCGGCTCCAGAAAGACCGGCTTGGCCTTCTCCGCGGCCTCGCGGAACGCCAGCGCTCCGGCCTGCTCGAACGCAAGCGAGGAACTATCGACGGGGTGGTATTTCCCGTCTATCAACGTCGCCCTCAAGTTCAGCATCGGGTAGCCGGCCAGCGGACCCGAACTGGCCGCGTCGCGGCACCCCTGCTCCACCGAAGGGATGTACTCCCGAGGCACCACCCCGCCCTTCGTGCCGTCCTCGAAGACGATCGGGTCCTCGCCCGGCTCGGGCGTGTAGGGCTCCAGCCGAATCGTCACCACGCCGTACTGCCCATGCCCGCCCGTCTGGCGAATGAACCGCCCCTCGACCTCGGCCGTGCCAAGGATCGTCTCCTTGTACGCCACCGAAGGCTTGCCGACGCGAACGTCCAAGCCCATGTCGCGAATCAACTTGTGGTAGATGATCTCCAGGTGCAGCTCGCCCATCCCCGAAATCGTCGTCTCCCCGGTTTCGGCATTGTACTGGTACCGGAAACTGGGATCCTCGCGCCGCAGTTGATGGAGCGCCTCGGCCATCCGCTGCTTGTCGGCGTTGGTCTTGGGCTCGATCGACATCGTGATGACGGGGACCGGAAACTCCAGCCGCTCCAGCACCACCGGGTGCTTCGGGTCGCACAGGGTGTCGCCGGTGACGCTGTTCTTGAGCCCCACCACCGCGACGATGTCGCCGGCGACCGCCTCCTCCCGCTTGATCCGCTGCTGGGCATGCATCTCCCAGATGCGGGTGACGTTCTCCTTGCGATTCTGCGTGCTGTTCAGCACCCGCGTGCCGCCCGTCAGCCTGCCGCTGTACACGCGGATGAAGTTCAGGTCGCCATGCTGATCGGCGATGATCTTGAACACCAGGGCCGCGAACGGCTCGTCCGGGTCGCACTTCCGCTCGATGGCCTTCTCGCCCTTGGTCGAGTCGTGCCCCTGCACCGGCGGCATGTCCATCGGGCTGGGCAGATAGTCCACAACAGCGTCCAGCAGCGGCCGCACGCCCATGTGCTGCAATGCCGAGCCGCAGAACACCGGGTGCAGCCTGCAGGCGATCGTGCCCTTGCGCACCGCCCGCACGATGTCCTCCTCGCTCGGCGTCTCGTTGTGAATGTACTTCTCCATCAGCGCGTCGTCGAACTCCGAGACCTTGTCCACAAGATCGTGCCGGTGTATCTCAACTTCGTCGGCGTGCTCCGCCGGCACGGGCTCCTCCCGGAGCACCGTCGCGATGTCCGACGGGTCGTAGTAATACGCCACCCGCCGCACCAGGTCGATCTGCCCCACGAACTTGTCGCCCTGGCCGATGGGAATCTGCATCGCCACCGGGTTACCGTGCAGCCGCTCGGCGATCTCCTTCAGGACCGTCTCGAAGTCGGCACCGGCGCGATCGCACTTGTTGATGAAGCACAGACGGGGCACTTTGTAGTGCTCCGCCTGACGCCACACCGTCTCGGACTGGGCCTCCACGCCGCCGACGGCACAGAATACCGCCACCGCGCCGTCCAGAACGCGAAGCGACCGCTCGACCTCGATCGTGAAGTCCACGTGCCCGGGCGTGTCGATCAGGTTCACCGCATGGCCGCGCCAACGCAGCGACGTCGCCGCCGACGTGATCGTGATCCCACGCTCCTGCTCTTCCTGCAGGTAGTCCATGACGGCCGTGCCATTGTGCACCTCGCCGATCTTGTACGTGCGGCCCGCGAAGAACAGAATACGCTCGCTGACCGTCGTCTTGCCGGCATCGATGTGGGCCATGATGCCGATGTTCCTCAACTTGTTCAGGTCACTCGCCATTGGTCTCACTGCAAGCAAACAACGGTTCCCTTCGCTGCGAAGACAGCCGCAGCCGGGGAATCCGTTCTCCAGGGGAATTCCCGCCCCTTCCGGGGTCCACGTCGCCATGAACCCCAAGCGCGTAGCACGCCGCTACGTCAGCGGCGCCGGAAAGGGGCACTGCCGAGAACGCCGGTCTTAACGCCGCGGATGTCTCTCCGCGACAACGTGGCAGACCGGCCAGGTTGTGCTATCTCATGCGGACGCCGATTCCGTCGCCGGTGAGGCAGGCGGCCCAGCGGCCTTTTCTGAGCCCCGGCCGCTTCCGCAACCGGGGTCGATCCTGCGGGGCCAGTGGCCCTGCGGTCCAGGATCGATTCAATCCAAACCTCTCCGTCTCCGAAAAGACTCGGGGACGAATCAGCTACCAGTTTCCAGCTTCCAGCTCTTCCGCTTCCCGTTCCCTCTTGTCGGAGGCAGGAAGTTAGCCGCTGGAAGCTCCATCTCAATGCCAGGCGAAGTGCGCGAAGGCCTTATTGGCCTCGGCCATGCGGTGCACGTTCTCGCGCGTCGTCATGGCGGCGCCTTCCCCGCGGTACGCGGCCATCAGTTCATTCGCCAGCGAACCCGCCGTCGCGCCCTTGCCGGCGTGGGTGGCTTCGCGAATCCACCGAATGGCCAACGACAACTGCCGCTTGGAGTTCACCTGCAT
>CAYWTX010000095.1:0-7036 GCA_964461295.1 uncultured Planctomycetaceae bacterium
GCACGGTCTTCCCCATGCAGCCGCGGGAGTTCGCGGCCAAGACGCTGGAACTGGTCGCGGCCGGCGCCGGCTTCGTGGGCGGCTGCTGCGGGACGACGCCGGAGCACATCCAGGCCCTGCGCGCGGCGATGGGAAAGAGCAGTGCCCGGTAGCGCGGCCTACCCGCTTCAGCGGCGTAGGTCTCTGGATCAACGAGCAAGGGTCATGCCCACCCGCACAACTGCAATTATCTTCGATCTCGCCGAAGTCCTCATCCGTGGTTGCCTCGGAGTCGGCGAAGCATTTGCCGAGTTGTTGAGCGTCCCTGCTGCGACCGTGGACGATGCCATCCGCGGCGAGGTCTTGGACGACTACTGCCGCGGGCGCATCACCGAACTGGAGTACTGGCGCCGCACGATTGAGCGTGCAGGCTGGCAGGCGAACATTCCCGCTCTCCAAACCCACGTGCGAAAGAACATGAGCATCCCCTGGCCGGGCACGGCCGCCCTGCTCGAACGCCTCGCCGGGCGATATCGTCTCGCCCTGCTGAGCGACCACGGCCGCGAGTGGATCGCGGACATCCTGCCCGCCCACCCGTTCCTGAGCGTGCTGGAGCCGAAGTTCTTCTCCTTCGACCTCGGGCACATCAAGCGCGATCCGGAAACATTCCCGCTGGTGCTGGAAGCCCTGAACGCTCGGCCGGAGTCGTGCCTGTTCATCGACGATGCGCCGCCAAACGTCGCGATGGCCCGCCGCGCCGGCATGGAAGCCATCCGCTTCCTCAGCGCCGAACAGCTCGAAGGCGAACTGAAGCAGCGCGGCCTGCTGGCCTAGGGAATCTCGTACACCACCTCCGGCACGAGCAGTTCCGGGTAGAACGGCCGGAGGAAGTTCCGCACCTCGTAGCAGAGCGCGCACTTGCTGATCGCGCCGTCGGGAATGACGTAGCCGTGCCGGTCGCGGGCCATCTCGGCCAGCGCAAAGGGCCCGCCGCGGGCGAGGATTTCCGTCAACTCGTTGGCGTGTTGCAGGCCTCGGCGCATCAGGCCGGCGAGGTCCACTTCGCCCGCCTTGCCGAGAGTCACGCCGCAGTTGGTCACGATGCGGTCGAAGGGGTCGATGTGGATTTCCCACACGGAGGCGGCGTCGAAGTACGGGCGGCAGTCGCGAGGGCCGCATCGCAACGGCCCGCCGATGTGGTCCACCGGCAGGGCGTCCAGAGACACGCGGTCGAGGAAGCGTCCCAGGCTGCGGTAGGCCTGCGCGTACATCACCGGCGGGTGCGCACGCACGTGCTCGCGCAGCCGCCGCTCGTCGGCCGTAACGGCGGCGTACCCGCGCACGGCGTCGTCGTCGGCGCCCGAGCACCACACGTTGGGTTGGCCGAGAATCTCGCGCGCCAGCCGGCGCACGCGAAGGAACCGCTCCGGAGCGACGAATTCCTGGTGGTACGGGTCGGCGCTCAGCAGGATGCCCGGCACGCCGCAGCCCTTGAGGAACTCCAGCCGCTCGATCACGATGGCGTCGCTGCCCGCGAACGAGCAGTTGGTCTCCACGAAGTGGGGCTGCAGGCCCTCGGCATGCGCGGCCGCCAGGGCGTCCTTCAGGTCGTCCCAGAACATCATGGCCTCGCCGCCGGCGACGTGGACGACGCGCCCGATGCCGTGAAGGATTCGCAGGTGCCGCAGCATCTGCGCCGTGCCGGTATGCCCCTGGGGCGCCTCCGGCCCACAGCCCAGGCCGCAGTGCCGGCAGGCTATCGTGCAGCGGTAGGTGTACAGAATCCCCGCCACCATGAACCGCGACGCGGCCGCGGCGAGGCCCTCCTCGGCCACGACCCGGTCGATCTGGCTTCTGAGTTGCAGCATGGTGCTTCTTGTAGCATCGGCCGGGGCAACCTACAATACGGGCGCGCCTCCAGGGGGGTGTGGGAACCGGAATGATTGTGGACTGCAACACGCACGTGTGGGCCAGTGCCGAGCAGCTCGGCGTCGGCGCCGGGGAGTTCCTCCGACGCCACGGCGGGCGCGCCGGCATTGCCGCCGCCCCGGCCGACCACGCCCTGGCGGCCGAGTGCGCCGACCGATCGCTGGTCTTCGCCTTTCGCAGCGTCGCGCTGGGCGCCGAGGTGCCCAACGACTACGTGGCCGAGTACGTCGCCCGCAACCGCGAGAAGTTGATCGGCGTCGCGGCCGTCGACCCCGCCGAAGCCGGCGCCTCCGAGCGGGCCGCCGCCCTGCTGGACCGTCGCGAGTTCCGCGGCCTGACGATCAGCCCCGCCGCCCAGGACATCCACCCCTGCGACAGCCGGGCCATGGCGATCTACGAACTGGCCCAACGCCGGGCCGTGCCGGTGTTCTTCTGGCAGGCGGCGCACTTCCGCGCGCCCGGGCGCATGGAATACGCCCGCCCCTCGCTGCTGGACGACGTGGCCGCCGAGTTCCCCAACCTGGTGATCGTCGTGTCCTCGCTGGGCCAGCCGTGGATCGAGGAGTGCCTGGCCCTGATGGGCAAGCGGCCGCGGGTGTACGCGGACCTGTCCGGTGTAATTGGCCGGGCGTGGCAGGCATACAACGCCCTGGTGCTGGCGCACCAGTACAACGTCATGGACAAGGTGCTGTTGGCCAGCGGCTTCCCGTTCGGCGCCCCGGCTGAGGCGATCCAGGCAGTGTATCGGCTGCACGAGATGGTACAGGGGACGAACCTGCCGGCGGTGCCGCGAGAGGTGCTTCGCGGGGTGATCGAGCGGGATGTGCTGGGAGTTCTTGGGATGTCCCGGTAGCGCTCTCTTCCTGCGCCGCTTGCGGTTCGCCGGTGTACCGCGAGGGAGATTCCGGCGTATGGAAATGCTCGTTGCGGGATGGTAGTGTTGTGGTTGTACCGTCGCCCAGGCGGCGGAAGGAGCGTCACGATGAAGCTGTGGGCAGGAGCGATGGGCGGCATTCTAACGGTGCTGGCGGTGCTGGCCTTGGGCGGCTGCGAGGAACGGCAGCCTTCCGAAGAGGTGGCCCAGGACTACACCCCCGCCGTGGACGCGCCGCCAACCAACCTGGGCGGCAGGCCCAACTCCAACCTGCTGGCCGACCAGGCCAAACTGGCCCGCGAACAGGCGAAGATCGCGGCGGCAGGCGCCGCCGGCGGCCCCGCCGGCAGCGGCGCCGACGACGCCTCCGTCGCCGAGATCCGCGATCTCATCGGCAAGATGGTCGAGAACATCAAGGCCGGCCAGGCTGGTGAAGTCGTCAAACTGTTCAACCCGCAGGACGCGGCCGACCTGCAAGAGTCGCTGATGGCGATGGCGAGGCTGCCGAAGGCCGCCGGGGACCTGGACGCCCTGGTCAAGGACAAGCTGGGCGTCTCGGAAGTGCCGGCATCACTGAAACAGGCCACGGCTCCCGCCGACAAGGGCTGGGTCGCCATGGCGCCCGCCGCGATGAAGGTTGAGGCGGCCGGCGACGTTGTGACCGCCGGCGACGGGCCAGGTTCCGCGATGCGATTCAAGAAGAGCGGCGGGAGTTGGGAAATCCAACTCGACGCCCGCGAGAAGAAGTTCATTGCCGCCACAGCCGAACCCATCAAGGCGCTGCTCCAGTTCATCGACGCCATCTCCAACGGCATCAAGGACGGCGAGATCACCCAGAACAACCTGGACCAGAAGATGCCGGAGTTGATCGAAAAGATCGTGAAGCCCGGGGTCGAGAAGGGCAAGGCAATGATGGACGATCTGGCGAAGGAGACGCCTGCCCCGGCGCCGGCAACTGCGCCGGCAACTGCGCCCGCTCCCGCCCCGGCGCCTGCTTCCGCCCCCGCCCCCGCGCCCGCTCCGCCGGGCGGGCCGGTCAACTGACGCCCCCCGCGATGCCTGTCAACAGCGACAACCCCCTGCCGGCCCGCACGGCGGCCGAAGTGCGATGCTTTCTCCGCGTGGCCTGCTGCCGCACGTGCGGCGGGCCGCTGGAAGCCGCCGCCGACGGAGTCGGCTCGCCGCGGCCGGACGAGACCCTGAGCGTCGCCGTCCGCTGCAAGCGGTGTAACGCCTCGCGAACGCTCCGGTTCATCATCGACCCCGGCCTGGACGCCGCGGGCGAAGTCATCAACCCCACCGACGAGCCCAGCCGGATCATCGACCTGAGCCAATGGCTGGGGCTCTACCAGACCTTCACCGAGGCCGCCGGCGCCGCGCCCGATCCAGCCGAGGCGCATCGCCTGGCCGAGCGGGCCTACCGCTGCCTGGCCGAGGCGCTGAAGTTCTACGGCGAGGACGACCTGCCCCCGGAGACGGCGTTCTTCAGCGAGGACTCGGCCGTGGCGTTCCGGCGAAACCCGGTGACGTTCGCCCGCCAGCACCTGCGGGACATGCAGGCTCGCCTGCCCACGGCGCACACCGATGCCGGCGACGCTCCCGCCGCGGCGACCCGAAGGAAACGCGGGTGGGAGTTCTGGAGGTAGCTTCCAGCTTCCAGCTTCCAGCTTCCAGCTACCAGCTACCAGCGAGAAGCAACATGTTGATGCCGGCAGTTTGCCGCGATGGCTGGTAGCTGGTAGCTGGAAGCCGGTAGACTCGGAAACCGATCGGAGTACATATGCTTCCCGCAAGCGTAACCAACTACCTCGAATCCAACCGTCAGCGCCACCTGAACGAACTGGTGGAACTGTTGCGGTTTCGCAGCATCGCCAACACCGAGCCGAGGCAGTGCCGCCTCTGCGCCGACTGGCTCTTCGAGCGTCTGGAACGTGTCGGCTTTGCCGCGCGCCTTGCCGGCGGCGACAAGGGCCCGCCCAACGTGCTGGCCGAGGCCCCCGCGGCCGACCCCGCCGCTCCCACGCTGCTCATCTACGGCCACTACGACGTCCAGCCGCCCGACCCGATGGAGCTCTGGAGAACCCCGCCGTTCGAGCCGACCATCCTCGACGGCAGCATCTGCGCCCGCGGCGCCAGCGACGACAAGGGACAGGTCATGTGCCACCTGGCCGCCCTGGAGGCCTGGCAGCGGGCCGGCGGCGGGCTGCCCGTCCACGTCAGGATCCTCCTGGACGGCGAGGAGGAAATCGGCTCGCCCAACATGGAGCCGTTCGTTCGCGCCCACGCGGCCGACCTTGCCGCCGATGCCGTCGTCATCAGCGACTCGGCGTTCCTTGCCGAGGGCCAGCCCAGCATCACGTATGCCCTGCGCGGGTTGGCGTACGTCGAGGTGGAACTGCGCGGCCCGGCCGTCGACATCCACAGCGGCGAGCACGGCGGGGCGGTGAGCAACCCCGCCAACGCGATGGCGGGGTTGATCGCGGCCATGCACGACGACGCCGGCCGCGTCACGCTCGACGGCTTCTACGACGACGTGGTGGCGCTGACCGAGCAGGAGCGGCGCCAGTGGTCGGCCCTGCCGATTGACGACGAATCGTACGCCCGCGGCCTGGGCGTGGACGCTCTGGGCGGCGGCGAGCGCGCATACTCGGCGCTGGAGCGCCGCTGGGGCCGGCCCACGCTGGACTGCAACGGCATCGTCGGGGGCTACACGGGCGTCGGGTCCAAGACGATCATCCCCGCCAAGGCGACGGCGAAGATCTCCATGCGCCTGGTGGCGAGCCAGGACCCCGCGAAGATCGTCGAGTCGTTCCGGCGTTTCGTGGCCGGCCACGTTCCGCCGGGCATCGGCGCCGAGGTGCGGGTGTTCGCGGGGTCGCGCCCGGTGCTGCTGTCGAGACAGTCGCCCGCCATGCGGGCGGCGGCGGCGGCGACCAAGGAAGCGTTCGGGCGCGAGCCGGTGATGATCCGCTGCGGCGCCTCGGTGCCGGTGACCGAGCTGATTCAACGCCTGCTGGGCCTGGACGCCGTGCTGCTTGGCTTCGGCCTGCCCGACGACAACCTGCACAGCCCCAACGAGCGTCTGCGCCTGGAGCAGTTCCATCGCGGCGCGGCGGCGGCGGCGGCGTTCTACACGAACCTGCGCTCAAGCGCGGGGGGCAAATAGCCTTTCTTCTCAGCGGGCTTTGTGGTATGCTGCGCTACTGTGGTGTTCCATCCGTGCGGCAGGCGGATGGGCCGCTGCTGCTGGACTCACGCGGAGAGACAAGAAGTGATCCCCCTTCGATGGGCACAGGTTGTGACTGTGTTCGCCGCGTGCGCGGCAGGATGCGGTTCGAAGTCCTCCCCTGACTCGGGCAAGCCGGACCGGGCCGCCCGGATCGCGGCCATGTCCGACCGGCCGCCCGCCGACGGCGGGACCGAACTGGTCAAGGCCCTGGGCGATGCCGATCCCTCCGTACGCAAGGCGGCGGCCTTCGCTCTGAGTTCCTGCCTGACCGAGCGGAATCGGCCGGCGCTGATCCAGGCGACGCGCGACAGCCACCACGACGTGCGAGCCGGCGCGGTCGTCACGCTCAGCCTGTACAAGGACAAGCCGGCGGCCGAGCGGCTGGGGGAGGTCCTGGCCGGCGACGCGAACGAATCGATCCAGACGATCGCGGCCAGCGGGCTGGGGATGAACCCCTCGCCGGCGGCCATCGTGGCCTTGCTCGAAAACGCCGAGAAGCATCGGTCCGTGGCCGTCCGCCGGCAGGCGATGAAGCACCTGATCGCCAAGGTCGGCCTGCGGCTCTGGCGGGATGTGGATCCCCTCGGCCGCGACTGGCCCGGCTTGCTGGAACTCATGAAGGATCACAAGAAGATCCAGGACGCGTACGCGGCCTGCAACGCGACGCTGCATCGCCGGTCGGAAGACAAGATACCCGATGAGCCGGGGCATGGCGCCGACAAGTAGCAGCCGCCGGGTTCCGGAGGAAGCGCACATGAAGAGACGAGCATTCACCCTGACGGAGCTGATGATCGTGATCGGCGTGATCGGCCTGCTTCTGATGGTGATGTCGCCCACCGTGATGAAGGCATGGAACGTGGCTCGCCATACGATCTGCCAGAACAACCTGTCCCACCTCTCGGCAATCCTGGTCCAGGCGGCGGCAGCCACCCCCGCCCAACCGGTTACCAGTTCGCAGGTCGCCGACTACTTCCCCGACCGTTACACCTGGCCGACGCAGGCCCACACCGCCGCCAAGTCCCCGG
>CAYWTX010000096.1:0-7036 GCA_964461295.1 uncultured Planctomycetaceae bacterium
TCATGCTTTGTCTTCTACATCGCACTCCTCCTTGCCCAGGCTTCGCCTGGCGCACCTTTCGCCCTTTCAGGGCTTGATCTTGGGGGCCATGGGTACCCAGGGCGTTGCCCTGGGCTGTATTCCGTCAGCCTTTCAGGCTGACGAACAGTAGCAGCGCCGGGGGGACCAGCAGGCGGTCGGCTGTGTTCCGTCAGCCTTTCAGGCTGAAGAACCGTGCTCCACCTGTCTCGAAACTGCAATGATGACGCTACAGTCTCGGTTTTCGTCCTGTTCTCCCTAACTGAACCGTATTGCTCTTAGCCCCGAAGGGGCGTCGAGGATTTAGCCGGGGGCGTAAGCCCCTGGTAGACATAGAATCAAGCGCAAAGCCCCGGAGGGGCGACAGAAAGCACGCAGCGGGAAAAGTGTCGCCCTCATCTGAACCACGCCGTTCTTTGCGTTTCCTGCGGTTGGGGTTCCCGGTCGCCGGCGCAGCGGGCGCCGCGTCCATGCCTCACCGGCCTTATGCACGGCCCCAGGCGGACGGCGCGGCTCGCGCCACGCCGCCCGCCTGGGCCCGAAAACACGTTCCTCGTGCAGGCAGGTCGTGAGAGGTTCGGGGTTGGCTACTTCTCGCCTTCCTCGACCTTCCAGGTGTACTCGACCTGGCCCTTCTTCTTGCCCGCCGCGTCGTTCTCGGTGTAGGTGACCTTGATTTCCTCGAAGTTCAGCGAGAACTGTTCGGTGGGCACCTGCTCGGACTGGCCCGCCCCGCCGATGGTGTACGCCGTCACCAGCACGTTCTTCAACTCATAGGCGTAGTAGGTCACGCGGCCGGCGTCGGTATACGAGGCCGTCAGGTGCAGTTGCACCTTGGGGAAGACCTTGCCCGTCGCGACGGACTCGGCGATCTTGACCGACGCCTTGTCCAGTTCCTTCACGCACTGGATGTCGTCGCAGATCACGTCGCCGCGGCGGCGGGCGGCGCCGGTCTGCGCCCGGCCGGGCTGGTGCAGGCCCTGCGAGAACGACTGGAGGTCGCTCCAGTTCTTGTGATCCTTGTCCTTGCATTCGCCGTCAACACCGTCGAACTTGAGAAACGCTGCCATGTTCTGCTCCTTCTCTTTCGTTCATGGAATACGGTCCAGGCGTTTCCTGGGCTCGTTGGCGGCGGAACCCGCGTCGGCCCCGCCGCGGGCTAAGACTACTTTTCGCCTTCCTCGACCTTCCAGGTGTACTCGACCTGGCCCTTCTTCTTGCCCTTCTCGTCGTTCTCCGTGTACGTGACTTTGATCTCCTCGAAGTTCAGGGAGAACTGCTCGGTGGGCACGTGCTCCGACTGCCCGGCGCCGCCGATGGTGTACGCCGACACCAGAACGTTCTTCAACTCATAGGCGTAGTAGGTCACGCGGCCGGCGTCGGTGTACGAGGCCGTCAGGTGGAGTTCCACCTTGGGGAACACCCTTCCCAGGCAGACCGCTTCGGCGATCTTGGCCGACGCCTTGTCCAGTTCCTTGGTGCACTGGAGGTCGTCGCAGATCACGTCGCCGCGGCGCCGCGCTGCGCCGGTCTGGGCGCGTCCGGGCTGGTGAAGGCCCTGCGAGAACGATTGCAGGTCGCTCCAGTTCTTGTGGTTCTTGTCCTTGCATTCGCCGTCCACGCCGTCGAACTTGATATAAGCCGCCATGGTCGCTCCTTTCGCGCTGGATCGTGGCCCGGCGCGGCCACGGATGACCATTCACTCACTGTCCCGCCGCGGCGTCCGGGGCGGCGCCGCGCCCGGGACGCGTCGCTGAGGTCCCGTCCGTCCATGGCGCGCCCGCACCGAACGGGCGCGCCGTCTTCACTTGTCGGGCCCCATGGCGGCATCCGGCAGCGCGCCGCCCGGGGCTACTTGCCTGCCTTTGCCGACGGCAGCTTGCTTACCAGCCGCAGCGAAGCGGTCAGGCCTTCGAGCTGGTAGTGCGGGCGGAGGAAGAACTTCGCCGCGTAATAGCCCGGATTGCCTTCCACCTCGCGCACCTCGACCTGGGCGGCGGCCAGCGGGTAGCGGGCCTTGACCTCCTCGGAGGCGTGAGCGTCGGTGGTCACGTAGTTGGCGATCCAGTTGTTCAGCCAGGTCTCCATCTCGTCGCGTTCCTTGAAGCTGCCGATCTTGTCGCGAACGATGCACTTCAGGAAGTGGGCGAAGCGGCAGGTGGAGAAGATATACGGCAGGCGCGAGCCGAGGTTGTCGTTCGCCGTCGCGTCGGCGTCGTCGTACTCGGCGGGCTTGTGCAGCGTCTGGGCGCCGATGAACACCGCGTAGTCGGTGTTCTTCCAGTGGCTCAGGGGCATGAGGCCGTTCTTGGCCAGTTCCGATTCGCGCCGGTCGGTGATGGCGATTTCCGTGGGGCACTTCATGTCCACGCCGCCGTCATCGGTGGGGAACGTGTGGCAGGGCAGGCCTTCCACCATGCCGCCGGATTCCACGCCGCGGATGCGCGAGCACCAGCCGTACATCTTGAACGCGCGGTTGATGTTCACGCCCATGGCGTAGGCGGAATTGGACCAGGTGTACTTGCTGTGGTCGGCGCCCTCGGTGTCTTCCTCGAATTCGAACTCGTCGACCGGGTTGGTCTTCGAGCCGTACGGCAGGCGCGACAGGAAGCGAGGCATCGTCAGGGCGATGTATCGCGAATCGTCGGAGTCGCGCAGGCTGCGCCACGGGGCGTATTCCGCCGTCTGGAAAATCTTCGTCAGGTCGCGCGGGTCGCCGAGCTGCTGCCAGCTCTCCATGTTCATCAGCGACGGGCCCCCCGCCGCGATGAACGGCGCGTGCGCGGCCGCGGCGATCTGGCCGATGCCGGCCAGGATTTCCACGTCGGGGGGGCTGTGGTCGAACTCGTAGTCGCCGATGATGGTGCCGTAGGGTTCGCCGCCGGGCGTGCCGTACTCATCCTCGTAGAGCTTCTTGAACAGCGGGCTCTGGTCCCAGGCGGTGCCCTTGAACTTCTTGAGGGTCTTGCCCAGGTCCTTCTTGGAGATGTTGAAGACGCGGATCTTCAGCGTCTCGTCGGTCTCGGTGTTGTTGACCAGGTGGTGCAGCCCGCGCCACGTGCCTTCGAGCTTCTTGAAGTCCTCGTGGTGGAGGATGGCGTTGATCTGCTCGCTGAGCTTCTTGTCGATCTCGGCGATCATTCCCTCGACGGTCCTGACCACGTCGTCCTGGACGAGCGATGCCTCGGAGAGGGCCTGTTCGGCCAGCGTGCGCACCGCCGACTGGATGGCTTCCTTGGCGCGGTCGGTCTTGGGCTTGAACTCCTTGTTGAGGAGCATCGCGAAATCGCCCGCCTCGGTTCGTTCCTGCACCTGCTCGGAAGCGTGCTGTTGTGACTGGAGTGGTTCCGCCATGGCTTAGGCCTCCTTCTTTTCTTCCGCCTGCTTGGGGGCGGCGCTGAGGGCCTTCAGCAGCGCGGGGTCCTGGAGCAACTTGCCGACGAGGTTCTCGGCCCCGGTCTTGCCGTCCATGTAGCTCATCAGGTTGGACAGCTCGGTGCGAGCCTGGAGCAGCTTGCTCAGCGGCTCCACTCTGCGGGCAACGGCCGCGGGGGAGAAGTCGTCCATGCTCTCGAACGTGAGGTCGACGTTCAGGTTGCCTTCGCCGGTGAGGGTGTTGGGCACCTGGAACGCCGCTCGCGGCTTCATGGACTTCATTCGCTCGTCGAAGTTGTCCACGTCGATTTCCAGGTACTTGCGGTCGGCCACGGGCGCCAGTGCCTCCGTCGGCTTTCCGGACAGATCGGCCATCACGCCCATGACGAAGGGCAGGGTGACCATCTTTTCCGCGCCATACAGCTCCAGATCGTACTCCACCTGGACTCGCGGCGCACGGTTGCGCGCGATGAACTTCTGACTGCTTTCCTTCTTTGCCATGGCTGCTCCTTCAAGCAAGGTTGTGGACACCCGCTTACGCCGGGGGTCACCAGGGTCGGTCGGTCCTCATGTGCCCAAACCCTTGCGGAGGCGCTACCCCGCAAAGGGTGTGCCAATTCCACTTCAGGGCTCGGTCTTCTCGGCTCCGCTGATGCTCTGGATCTGCCCTAACGCGTCGGGAGTAAGGTCTTTTATGATCTCCATGAAATTCATGGGCACCAGCTTGCGCGCCCGCCGGATGAGCAGCGGAACCGGGCTGGATGGCTCAGTGCGCGCGTAAAAGTCCGCGATCTTGTCCAGCATGCGCACCACGTCTTCCCGGCTGCGGATCTCCCCGGCGATCGCCGGCCCGGCCGGACCAGAGGCGTTGCCGCCCCCGGCGGCTTCGGCGCCGGCGGGTTGCCCGCCGGCGGGCATGCCCAGCCGCTGGAGCAGGAAATCCCCGATCTCGTTCAGCGCCTTGCGGAGTTCATCGAGGTTGGGCGCCTTGCCCGCCCCGACGTAGCCGCCCAGGGCCCTGTCGATCGCCTCGATGTGTTCGCCGGCTTCTTTGGCCGCCGTCGCCACGGCCTTGAGCTGGTCCACGTCGGCCGACGCGATGGCGCCCTCGATGACGGCCATGTCGGGGGCCGTGCCTTCTCCGGTGAACGGCGATTCGCCCTTGGCGATGCTGACCTCGCGCCAGGCGAAGCGTCCGAGCTGCTTGGACAGGATGATCGGGACGGCCCGCAGGCGATTGCGGAACTGCATCCTGTCGCCGTACACGTCCGCCGAGGGCGACAACGAGGAAAGGATGTTCATCCGTTCCATCGGATCGTTGCCGTCGTCGGGGTCCAGGCGGGGGTAGATGCCGTCCCACCACTTCTCCAGCATGCCGCGCAGCACGGCCAGGCCGTCGCGAAGGCCCGGCAGGCCGTCGAGTTGGAGCTGCGCCAGGGCCAGGAACATCGCCACGCGCAGGTCCTTGGTTCGAGCGAGCAGCTCGACGGCGGCTTGTCGCACGGCCTTCCAATCGGGTTCCTGGGCCTCGACGATGGTGGTGCCTACCTGCTGTTCGGGCGTGCCCTGCGCCAGACGTTCCAGCTCCATGTAGGCGGGATCGTAGCTCAACTCCTCGCCGCACGGGGCCTCCGGGGCCACCTCCGACAACAGTTTTTGCACGTCGATCGCCATGGCAGACCTTTCACAAGCTCGCGGGTCCGCGCGTCGGAACTGGTTACACCGTGGGCGTCACTTGCCGGATGCGGCGGCCACGGCCCCGGCGGGCTCGCCGCCGGCGGCGCTGAGCAGATCAAGCAGTTCGGCGAGGTTCAGGTCGCGCGGCTTGATGGACCGGGCGAGCACGCCGTAGGAGACGTTCAACTCGACGGGCCCCAGGCCCAGCAATCTCACCTGATGGAACAGCTTAGCGAGTTGGACTACCGTGGTGCGGGCCTTTTCATGGCGGGCGTCCTTCTTCAGCCACGCCCAGAACGCCCGCGGCTCGAACTTGCCGCCGTTGGTTGCCCTGAAGTCGGCGACGGCCTTCTCCAGCAGGTCGCGGATTTCGCCCGCCCGGCTGCGGAAGAGGGGCTCGCCCTTCTCGTTGGTCGTCTTCTCCCAGTATAGGGCCCAGTACGTGACGAGGGCCTGCCGGGCCAGGTCGCCGGGGATGCGGTCCAGCGACACCTTGTTGTCCTTGGGGTTCTGCGACTCGCCGGGGACCTTGCCTTCGGGCAGGTCGTTCATCAGCCGGGCGCCCATCAGGGCCGCCAGCAGGTCCTCGAAGGAGACCTCCTTGGTGTAGATGCCCAGGTGCCGGACGAGGTCTTCGCGCTGGCTGGCGTCCACGCCTCGGTCGAGGTTGACGTCCATCTTCTGGCTGGGCATGGCGGTGGCCAGGGCGGTGGCGATGCTGGAGGGGATGAAGCCGACCTCGCCCACGCCGTCCAGGCCCCACGTGTTGGCCCCGCCGCTGAGCGGAAGCGGCGGCGGGTTGGCCGCGTCATCCAACACGGGCGAGCCGAGCGTGCCCACGGCCACGATCGTTCCCGGGAACAGGCCCAAGCCGAACGGCGAGCCGCCGGTGGCGGCCGGGAACGGCGCGGGCAGGGCGGCGCCGTTGTATGTCACTCCGCCGGCCCCGGGCACAACGTTCAGAACGCCCGCGATCAGGTTCATGCCCGTGTCGCCCACAACGGTTCCGTCGCCCGCGACGACCAGGGCCGGATCGCGAACGAGGAAGTCGATGGTCGTGGCGCGGATGCCCATGAATCCCGTGGCCGTGATGTCGCTGAGGTGGGCGAGGGTCATGAACGAGGCAATTCCGGCATCCCGCGAGATGACGACGCCGCCCGTGGAGAGCATCTTCTCGAGCGAACCCATGGTGAAGTTCTGGCCGGCGAAGATGAGGCTGCCGGCGCCCACGTCGCCGACGATGGTGGCCAGGCTGGGCGTCTGGGGGCGCGCGCCGTTGGTGTTGATGGTGATGTCGCCGTAGACGGCGCCCGAGTCGGCCCGGACGGTGACGGTGCCGGCCCCGGTGCCCAGGATGATCAGGTGGTCGGGGCGCCAGTCGTCGGCCGGTGTGATGCCGACGTTCGTCATCGCGGTCCGGTCGGTCTGGATGCTGATGTCGCCCGCGTTGCCGGGGGGGCCGACCGTAACGCGGCTGTCCACGTCGGCCCCGATCCGCATCGACCCGCCGGTGGACTCCAACAGGATGTTGCCGCCGTTGCTGGCGATGGTCGCCGTGGTGAAGAGGTTGCCGCCGGCGACGGCGGAGAAGTTGCCGCCCGTGGTCGCGATGGCGACCGTCAGGACGCCCGCGGCGTTGACGGTGGCCGAACCGGCGTAGCGGCTGCCTCCGGCCGTGTCGGGCACGAACGCCAGCGAATCGGCGCCGGCGCCGGTATTCAGCGTCAGCGACGCCGTCGGGTTGGCGAAGTCGACCAGCGGCACCAGGCTTGTCGCCTCGCTCAGCCGCGAGACGCCGTTGTTGACGACCGGCCCGGCGCCGACCGTCAACACGTGGTTGACCGCACCGGCCGGCAGCGTGAACGTGCGGTTAGCGGCCGTGAGGGTGTCGGTCAGGGACTCGGTGTTGGAGTAGGTGATGACGGGGAGGGCGTCGATGGCGACCGTGCCGGCCGCGGCGCCGGTG
>CAYWTX010000097.1:0-7516 GCA_964461295.1 uncultured Planctomycetaceae bacterium
TCGGCCGCCGCGCCGGCCGCGGCAATCGGCTCAGCCACGCCCTTGTCGTTCATCGTCGTGCGGATGCCCAGCCTCACCGTGCCGGCCTGGTTGGCGATCCCCTTGGCCTTCACCATGTTCGCCGCCATCGCGTCCGGCGACGGGAACGGGTCGGCCAGCGCCTTCATCAGCGCCTCCTGCCGCGCCATCAGGGCATTGAGCCCCTGGCCCTCCGCGCACAGCCGCAGCCCCACGGGGTCCAGCACCAGCCCCTTCGTCCTGTCCAGCAGTTGCTTCTGCGCCTCGCCCAACGCCAGCGCGTCTTTGCGGGCGACCGCCAGCTTCTCCGCCACCGGCCCGCCGAAGGCGATCAGCTTCGACTGCCGCTCCAGGACCTTCTGCTGCTTGATGATCACCTGGAGCGCGTCGATCAGCCCGGCCAGGTCCTCCAACTTGATCAGCATGGTCTCCAGGTCGTCGGAGGCCCCGCGCAGGATCTCCAGCACGTCGCGAAGCCGCCGCACCACCATCGCCTGCGTCGTGTCCGCCGGGACCATCAGCCCCTGATCCAGCAACTGGATCACCTTGCTCATGTCCTCGGCGATGAACGCCTCGCGAGCCCGCTGGGCCGCCGTCGCCAGCACCCGCGCCGTCTGCGGGTCCGTCTTCTCCAGCTTCGACGACACGTCGTCGATCGATTTCAGCAGCTCCAACCACTGTTCCCTGGCGTCCTGCTGGATCGCCTTGACTCGCTGAATGCTCTTGGGCGAAGGCTTGCTCGTCGCCGGGCGCGTCGCCGGTTCCTGCGCGGGCGCCCACCCCGCGCACACCGCCAGCACCGCCGCCGCGGCCAGTTGCCGTATTTTCCTTCGCATGGCTTGCCTCGCTGGAATGCCGCTTACTTTCCGAACACGATCCGCTCGCCGTCGAAGGAGACCGTCTGCTCGCCGATGGCGACCTTCGTCTCCATGCCCGCGCCCTCCACCTTCATCGCCGGGGCCGCGCCCCGCTGGGCTGTGAACACCAGGAAGTGGTGATCCGCCGCCGGCGCCGGCCCGCGGACCGGTGGGCCGGGCGAAACGATCCGCCCGGCCAGGTTTACGCCCGCCGCCTCGCCCAGCACGAACGACCGGTCCCTCTGCCACACCACCTCGCGCCCGCCGAAACTCCACCGCGTGTTCGCCGGGGCCTCGTAGCGGTCGAGGACCACGAACAGCGCCGGCCGGCCGCTGGCACCCGTGTAGTCCACGGCAAAGTACCGCTTGCACCGAATCTTCACGTCCTGGTACAGCCCCGGCGCGTGAAGGAACCGGTTCACGTCCGGCTTCTTCAGCAACTCGGCGTCAATCTCCGGCTCCTCGTTGGTCCGCTGCCGCAGCGTCTGGACGGCGTAGGTCGTGTCCGTCACCTCCCGCCGCGGCGGCCGCCACGTCGCCAGCACGTCCTTCATGTACATCGCGTCCAGCGCCGCCGAGAGCGCGTACTGCCCCGGCCGCGGCGACTCGAACCGCAGCGTGCGCCCGCCGAAATACCGGTTCTGCGGCGGCAAGCCCACCACGCCGGCGAACAACTCCTGCCCCAGGCCGCGGATGCTGATCAGCCCGGCCGCCGTCGCCTGCGGCGGCTCCTTCGGCGCCCGCTTGCCTTGTGCCGTCGGTGCGCCCAACTCCACGCCCCTCTGCCAGCCGCTGCGCAGATGCACCACCGTCACGAAGTCGTTGCCGTCTCTCCACGCGCCGCGGAACACGTGATGCCCATGCACCATGTCCGACGCCGAAAGCGGCAGCGCCGTCTCCGCCGCCCTCGCCGGCACGTCGAACGGGTAGTTCATCAGCGCGTACGCCGCGTGGTACGGATACACGCAGTCGAATGTCTTCCGCCCCGCCAGCCCCGCGTCGCGGTCCAGGCACCACTTCATGCACCCCAGCAGGTCCGCCGGGACCGTCGCGATTCCCATCGGCCACAACCCGCCCTGGTCGCCTGACAGCGACGAAACGCCCAGGTCCAGCCCGTCCGACATCGGCTGCGCCGACGCCTCGATCACTCGCCCGGCCAGGAGCATTCGGCAGGCCGCGCTCAGGTCGCGCCCGCGCGCCACGCGGTTGGCGTGCAGGAATTGCAGCACGCCGCAGGCCAGTGCGCGGTTCCGCGCCGCGGGATACTCGCTGCCGGCGCCCGACTCGCCCACCCCCGCCCGCAGGTAGTGCAGCACGCTTCGCTCGGCGAGGTCCGCCAGACCGGCCGCTTCGGCGATCGCCTTGCCGGAGGCGTCCTTCTCGTCGGCCAGCGCCATCGCCGCCAGGCCCACGGCCGCCATCCGCATGGCGTTCCGCCCGCTCCAGGGCGCTGGGTTCATGCCCTCCATCACCACCCCTTCCTGCACGCCGCGGGCCAGGTCGTTCATCGTCGTTCGCAGGTATGCGGCGACTTGCCCGCGGAACTCCGCGTCCCACGCGTCGCGGCACAGGTCGTACGCCAGGGCCAGCCCCACCAGCCGCGGGGCCAGGTTCGCGTCCGGCGTCTCCGCCGGCAGCGGCTTGCGGACCACGTGCTCCAGGAGGATCCCTCGCGCCCGCTCCGGCCCCCGCGCGTCGCCCGCCAGGTGATACAGTACGCCGGCGTTCACGGCCGCCCACGACCGACGCGGCTCGTCCATCTGGGCCGCCTCCCGAAGCGGCGCGCTGGTCAGCATCGCCGTCATCGCCTTGCCTTCCGGCGTCTGCGCCCGCGCCTTCAGCATCGGCAGGTCGCCCTTGCGGAAGATCAGCCGCGGGTGCTCGCCCGTCTGCGGCGCCGCAAAACCGCTCACCGGCTGCACCACGCCGGCCGAGAGCGTCCCCGCGGCCGCGCCCCGCACCGGCTTGCCCAGGAACGTGCCGCTGTACGTCCCGCTGAAGCGGTCGCCGTCCCGCGCCAGATCGAGCACGTACTGCGCCTCGCCGCCGGGCGCCGTCGCGTCGTCCGCGACGGCCAGCCGCACCGTGATCTTCGCCGCCTTGTCGCCCAGCTCGCCGCCGGTCGCCACGCCGCGATGCTGCGCGCGGTTGAACCATGCCGCGAAACCCCACACTTCCTTGTCCACCTGCCCGCCGCGAACGGTGAAATCCAGCTGCATGTCCACCGGCGCGCTGACCGGCTTGCCGTCCGCCACGGCCGGCGCCTCGCCCGCCCCGGCGGACAGCACAATGCTCATGCCGCCGCCCGCGGCGCCCGCGGCGCCGGCCAGCGCACACAGGACCGCCGCCGCGGCAAGGCTCGTCCAAGATGCGCATCCGGTTCTCACCATGTTGCTCCACGTCGCGCGGGCCGCGCGCCCGCGCCGCGTTCCTCTCACGGCCGCGTCGTCGGCGCCGTCGCCGGACCCTTCGGACGCCGCTCGTATTCCAGCCCGGCCTTCACGGCCGTGGCTTTGTCCAGCACCAGCGCCGCCACGCGGGCCAGGTCCTGCGCCGTCTCGTACCTGGGCAGTTCGCCCAGGATGTCCCGCAGCTTCTTCAAGGCGATGTCCTCGGCCGCCAGCACGTTGGTCAGGTGCTCCGACAGCATCGTGAGGCTCGTCACGCCGCCAGCCGCCTGCAAGTCCAGCCCCACCTTGTGCAGTTCGCTGGACAGCACCAGCCGCAGCGGCGCGATGAACTTCGCCGCCAGGTCCCGCCGCAAGCCTTCCGGGCCCACCCGGTTGTTGTTCATCTGTGCCAGCACGTCCTCCAACCGCGTCGCCACGCCGCCGACCTGGTCGTTGATCTGCTGCTGCGTGTCGGCCGCCTCGGCCACCGTCTGCTTCGCCGCCGCCAGGCCGTCGGGCTTGCGCAACTGCTCGATGGCGTTGTCCGTCCGCGTGCGGACACGGGCCATCTCCTCCACCGCCCGGCGAAGCTGGTCGCGCCCGTTCCGCAGCGACTCCAGCAACTCCTGCCACATCTGGTCCTCCGCGATCACCTGCAACGCCACCACGTTGGAGTACGCGATGTTCGGGTTGTCAGGCCGCGAGTCGATCGCCACCGCCTGCAAGCGCAGCGTGTCGCCCACCAGCAACCCGCCGGCTGGGGCCGGCTGGGTCGCCGGGCCCGTCGTCGGCTGCGTCGTCGGCGCCTCCGCCCCGCCCGGGGCCGCCAGCGACCGCAGGTCCAGGCTTGCCGTCCCGGCCGGCGGCTCCCTCACCGGCGGGTCGTACAGCACCAGCGCCGGCAGGCGCGTCACGCGGTCCTGCGAGCTCACCATCGACCACTCCACCGCCAACTCGTGCACCCCGTAGTCGTCGCTTGCCGTCAGCTTCAGCGGCACCAGCGCCTTGGGCGTCACGCGGCTGGCGATTCCCACCGCCGCCAACTGCACCCGCGGCGGCTGGTCCTGCGTCAGCAGGATCGTGTGGTACGCCGCCTGCGGGTTGGCGATGTTCTCGCTGTCCACCAGCGCCACGCCCAGCGGCACCGACGGCTTGGGCGGCGTCGGCGCCGCCAGCGTGAACTCCGCCGTCAGCCCCCGCGGACGCGACACGCCGTCGGGACCGGGCGCCTGCCGAATGCGGCACGCGTCGATCTTCCGCCCGTCCAGCGTCAGCTCCGCCGACAGCAGATCCTTCGTCGCCAAGGCCGACATCACGACGCGGCTGTCGGCCAGCACCTCCAGGCCGCCCTGCGCCGTCATCGGCCGCGAGGGCTGGTTCGTGTACGCCGGCGGCGTCACGATGAAACTCACGTTCTGGAGTTGCGGCGGCTCGGCCACCTCCACCACGTACTCACCCGTGCGGTCGTCGCCGCCGGTCACGTACAGCCGGAACGTCTCGCTTAACTCCTCCGGCTCCAGCCGCTTCACGAACACGTTGCCGCCCGCCACGCTTGCCCGCACCGTCTCGCTCCGCCCGCCCAGCGACGGGTAGTGCATGCGGAAGGTCACCTCGGCCGGCACCGACTTGTCCGCGTCGGCCACGACGGCCAGGTCCACCGCGCCGCCCCTGCCCACCCGCATGCGGTCGGGCATCGCCACCGCCACCGGCGTCACCGTCTCGCCCGGGCGCACCACCGGCACGGGGTGCACGGCCTCGCCCGACCTGGCCAACTCCACGCTGTACTCCAGCGATCGCTCGCCGTGCAGCGTCACGTAGAAGCTCATCGACTCCCGCACCGGCGGCAGCGTCTTGACGTACCGGTTCCGCGCCCCCGCCGTGCACGCCACGGCCTCGTGGCGCCACCGCTGCGCGCCCGCCCGCCAGTGCACCACCGCGGCCGACGGCAGGTCCGGGCGATCCTCGGCCGTCACCGTCACCTCCAGCACCGCCTCCCGCTGCGCGACGATCTTGTGCACGTGCTGCACCCGCAACTGCGTCGCACGCGGATACGTCGCGTGCTGCCGCAGCAGCACCATCCGCTGGAACCACACGCCCAGCAACTCGCCCTGCAGCGCCGCCAGTCCGCCCGCCGCCGCCAACGCCAACGTCGCCCCCGCCGTCAGCCGCAGCACGCGGTCGGTCCGCACGCCGGCCGTGAAATCCAACCCCCCCGCCATCGCGCTGGCCTGCCGGGCGATCTCCGCCACCAGGTCACGCGACATCCCCGCCGCCTGCCGGCCCGTCGCCTTGCTGAACTGCAACGCGCTGATCAACCGGTCGCCCAGACCCGGATGCGTCCGCTCCACCACCAGCGCCAACGCCTCGTCGGTCATCCGCACCATCTGCGGACGAATCACCCCGCGCCACAGCACCACCAGCACCGGCGCCAGGCACGCCAGCGAAATCACCAGCCGCTGGCCCACGCTCATGTACTGGCGCATCAGCTTGAATACGCCGTAATCCACCACCAGGCTCGCCAACGCCGCCCCCAGCACCACCAGCACCAGCCGCGCCAATCCCTCCGCCGCCAGCCGCCACCGCAACGCCGCGCGCAACGCCACCAGCTTCCGGCGAAGGGCCGGATCGAACCTCGGCGAAACGCCCACGCTTTGTGTCACTTCGGTCTCCACCGCTCTCACATCATCTGGTTGAGCTTCCGGACCACCCACTCCGTCAGCAGCAGCATGGCCAGCAGCCCAAGGAACACCGCCGCGTTCCGCGGCGAGTTGAGCCACGAAAAGTCCCGCTGGTCCACCACGTACTCCTCGCTGGGCTTGATCCGCTCGCCCAACGCCTGGAAATCCTGCACCGTCAGGAACCGCTCCGCCTTCGCCAGCAGCTCGCGCAGCGCCTGGTAGTTCGCCTCCGGCCGGCGGAACTCCTCCTCCGGCACGCGGACCTCGATCTGCTTGACCGACGCCTCGCCCGCCTCCCAGTCCTTCTGGTCGTTCTGGTCGCCCTGCGCGGCGATGTCGAACGTCCCGACCCGCGGCGGCTGGATCGTCCCTTCGTAGATGCCCGGCTTGCCCGTCGCCTGCAGCACGTAGTTGTTCGCGTCCCCGCCTTCCGACGGCGTCATGCTCACCGTGAACTTCTTGCCCTCCAGCGGCGCGTAGTTCCGCGTGTACGCCTCCAACCGCACGTGAATCTCCGACCGCAGGTCGAACACGTCGCCGCCCGTGGTGATCAGCACGCGCTTCTTCTCCAGCCGTCCGGCCGAGAGGAAGTCAATCACCCGTCCCCAGAACCGCTGGTAGGTGTTCGTGTCGTCGTGGACGCGCCACCGCCACGTGTGGTCGCTGCCCAGGTACATCACCCGCCCCTTGCCGTACGTCTGGATCGCCACGAACGGCTGCGCGTGCGCCTCCCCCGGCGGCCGGGCCGTCAGCAGCGTCGACGCCAGCGGCTTGACGCGGTCCACCTTGTGCGGGCGGAACACGCCCGGCAGCGACGCCCACGCCTTGCGATTGTCCTCGCCCGACACGGCCAACTGCATCATCGGGTGCGTAAGCCCCTCGGTGGCGACCTCGATCGGCGAAACGGCCCGCTCGCTCTTCATCTGGGCCGACGGCCCGCCCGTCGGCCGCGCCAGCGTCACCGGCAGCAGCTTCGACAGCGGCTCGAACGGCCCGCCGGGCATCATCGTCTGGTCGGTGTTGCGGTTGCCCGCGATGTAGCACACCCCGCCATGGTGGTCGTCCACGAATTCCTGCATCATCTCCAGGAAGCTCAGGTCGAGGTCGGCCGCTTGCCGCGCGTCGTAAAAGATGATCAGGTCGTAACGGTACAGGTCCTCCTTACGCGCCGGCAGCGACGCCAGACTCATCTCCTTCGACGACGCCTCCTGGTTGAACTGCGGCTCGGCGCTCTGCTGCCAGGTGCTCACCTGGTAGTGCTCGGGGTGCTTGATCAGGTAATTCCGCAGGAACTGGAACTCCGGCCCGCCGTGCCCGCCGATCAGCAGCACGTTCACCTTCGCCTCGCTGACGCGGCAGCGTGCCTTCGCCTCGTTGTCGGTCGTGATCATCTCGTCGCCCAGCGGCTTGACCCGGGCCTTGTACACGTACTCGCCCAGTTCCGGCGCCTCCGTGACCAGCGTCACTTCCTGCAGCTTGCCCGCGTCCTGGGCCTGCGCCGAGTCCCCCAGCGTGACCTTCGCGACGACCTTCGTGTCGTCCCACTCGCTGCCGCCGCCGACCACCTGCCGCA
>CAYWTX010000098.1:0-1569 GCA_964461295.1 uncultured Planctomycetaceae bacterium
CTGGCTCACCAGCCGCTCCGGCGCCGCCGTATCCTGTTGGGCCGTGCCGGCAGCCTCATGTCAAGTCCTGGCTTCCGTTTGACACCTTATTTGTGTTACTGGACATGGTTTTCAACGAGCAAAACTGGCTGGGACGAGCCGGGAGGTAGGCACCGCGGCTCTCTGGACCTTCCCGCTTGCCGGGGAAGTCACCACCTGGGCAGCCGCTGGCTCGGCGCCAGCGTGTGGAGCCCGGCCCCGAAGGGGTGGCCCGGAGGGCCAAGGGCGACACGCGCTGGCGCCGACGCGAACCGCACGGCTGCGGTTCAGGCGACCGCCTGATGCACGTCGGCGGGAAAGCGGTAGTTGAGCTTCAGGTGCGGCCGCCGATGGTTGTACAGCCAGACCGCCTGCGCGAAGGCCAGCCGCGCCTCGGCTTTCGTCTGGAAGAGGCAATCCAGATGGTACTCCTGCTTGAGAATGCCGTTGACCCGCTCGGCCAGCGCGTTCTCGTAGCAATGCCAGGTCTCGGTCATGCTGATCGGCAGTTCCCGCTCCTGGAGCCGTGCCACGTAGTCCCCACAGCAGTATTGGCAACCCCGATCCGAATGGTGGATCGGCTTCCGCTTCGCCGGCAGGCCGCCCAACGCCTGCGCCAAGGCCCGCAGGCAGCCCGTGGCTTCCAGGCAGTCGTCGATATCCGACCCGACAATCTTCCGTGAGTACGCGTCGGTGATCAACGCGGCGTAGAGGTAGCCCTCCGCCGTCCGGATGTACGTCAGATCGCTTACCCAGGCTTCGTTCGGCCCGCTCACTGTCGCGCTGGCCAAGAGATTGCGGAACACCGGCAGGCGGTGACGCGAGTTCGTCGTACGCACCCGGCCGCGCGGCGGTTCCACCAGCATCCCCGCCCGGCGCAGAATCCCAAAGAACCGGTCCCGACCCACTGTCACGCCGTGCTCGGCCAGTTCCGCCCGCAGCAGATACCGAAGCTTGCGCACACCCAGCCGCGGCTGCAGTTGCCGTTGCCCGCTGGCCAGTCTGACCACCAGCTCCGCGTCCACGGCCTGCCGCTGGCGTTGCCGCCTTACCGCGTAGTAGTTCTGGCGGCTCATGCCCGTACGCCGGCACAGCCCGCTGATGCTGGCCGCCGCCTGGCCCCTGGCCGCTATCGCCTCGTGGACCGCTGGCCATTGACTTTTTTTTTAAACTCCGCCACATCGGTAATCCCGCCCTGCTCGCAGGCTAGCTTCACGTATGCCCGTTCCAGACTCAGATCCAGCGTCGCATCGGCCAACGCTCGTTCCAACTCCCGTACCCGCTCCTTTAGCCGCTGCCGTTCGTCACGTTCCTTCGTCGTCTCCACGCGCATGACCCTCCGGGCTAGATGTTCGCGACCATACTGCCGCAACCACCGTCTCACGGTGGTCCGGCCGCCGATCGCATACGCCTCCTGCGCTGCATGTACACTGCGGTGCTCACCGGCCTCCAGTTCCCGCACGACCTGCAGCTTGAACGCCTCACTGTATCGTACCACCACGGCTTCGACCACCTGGCTCTCCTCTTTCAGGTGTCAATCTACAGCCGGAC
>CAYWTX010000099.1:0-1702 GCA_964461295.1 uncultured Planctomycetaceae bacterium
CGTTCGCTTATCCTCAAACACTGCCAGGACCAGGATGACGGGTTCTTCTACGATGTCGATCCTCGTGGACGATATCTGCATTTTCGGGGCACGCAACTCTTCCCCTTGGTCCAGGAGCACGTCCTGAATCAATCGGAGTTCGAGCATGTGTGGTGCCGGTATCTGCGCAATCCACATGAGTTCTGGACACCGTATCCCTTTGCCTCCTACTCGGTCTCCGATCCGCATTTCGACCGGAAGTATCTCGGCAATTCCTGGGCCGGGCCAGCCAACTGCAACATTGCCCTGCGTGCCCTCCTCTGGATGGAACACTATGGGAAGCGGGACGACCTCCGGACGCTGATGGAACGGTGGGTTTCAATCCATGTCCGGTATGGATGCCACTGGCAGGTGAACCCCTGGACCGGAGATCCTTCCATGGACTACGGCGAACTGGGATGGTTCACAGGCGACCAACCCATGATGAACGGCAACGTGTGCTTCCTCGTCTACACCGAGTTCGTGAGAAGACTGGGGCTTGTGAACGATCAAGGACAATCCCCAAACGGTCAAAGAACCAATACAGAAACGCAATAGCCACCAACCGGGACAAAAGTCGCAAGGAGAAGAAAATGAATAATCGGATGGAACGAGTGACCTTAGGTCTTATCGCTGTAGTTCTGGCGTTAGGAGTTCCGGCCCGCGGCCTGGCGGAAGACAAGGTCGTGGAGGGCCGCGTGATCTCGCTGGACGGTTTGGACTGGCGGATCGCGGCCGACCCCGGCAACAAGGGACGTGAGGAGAAATGGTTCGAGGCCGCGCGGCCGGAGGCCAAGAAGACGCCGGTCCCGTGGGTGGTCCAGAACATCTTCCCGAACCATCACGGCGTGTCCTGGTATTGGCGGTCGTTCGCCGCGCCCGCCAACCCTCATGCCGGCGGCCGATACCTGCTGAGTTTTCAGGCTGTGGATTACTTGGCCGACGTGTGGTTGAACGGCCGGCGCGTCGGCGGGCACGAGGGGAGTGAAACGCCGTTCGTCCTTGACGCCACGGAGGCGATCCGACCCGGCCAGGACAACCTGCTGGCCGTGCGCGTCCTCACCCCGACGGAACGGGGTGTTGATGGCTATCGCTTTAGCGAAACTCCCTCGTGGGGCAAGAGTGGGAAGTTCAACTATAGCGGAATTGTGGGCCCCGTGGATCTGCGCCTGGTTCCGTCGTTGTACATCGCCGACGTGTTCGTCATGCCCGACTGGAAGACGGGCGAGGTGCGAATACGAGCGACGGTTCGCAACTCCGGCGGTGCCGCCGCCGACGCTGCTGGCGAGTTCGCCGTGGCGGCGGCCGAGGGCCCGGGCACGATGATCGCCCGAGCCGGCGCCTCCGCCCGGATCGAGGCGGGCGAGAAACTCCTGGAGGCGGTGGCGACCGTGCCTGGGCATCGGCCCTGGTCGCCGGATTCCCCGTGCTTGTATCGGGTCAAGACGGTCGTCCAGGCCGCGGGCAGCGGCGCGCGGGACGAGCGAACGGTGCGGTTTGGTTTCCGCGATTTCCGCTACGAGAACGGGTACTTCCGCCTGAACGGGCGGCGGATTCTTCCGCGAGGGCTGTTCTACGACGCCTACGAGGCGTTCCCGATCACCTATGCCTTTCCGCACGATCCCCAACTGGTACGGAAAGACGTGGAGATCCTGAAGTCCGCCGGATGCAACTTTGTGCGGGT
>CAYWTX010000100.1:0-1675 GCA_964461295.1 uncultured Planctomycetaceae bacterium
CCCGCGCCCGTTCATTATCCATCAAGGCAAAACGCCGGACAGAGCAGGGGATATACGCGCGATCGGTGTATTCCTGCACCATGCGGTAGGTGTTGAATACGGGGCAGATCGTGCGGATGGCGGCCTTCATGCGGCCAATCCATTCCCGCGGCAGGTTGTCCTGGCCGCGATCGTAGAAAGTGCGCACCACTTCTTTCTCCAGGATTTCATAAAGCGCTTCGCTTTCGACCAAATCCTGTTCCTGCGTACTGTCGTAAGTCTCGCCCTTGCCGATACTCCACCCGTTATCGCCCAGCATCTCCGCTTCGCACCACCACCCGTCGGGAATACTGATATTCAGCGCGCCATTGGCGGCGGCCTTCATGCCGCTGGTGCCGCTGGCCTCCATGGGGCGCAGGGGCGTGTTCAGCCAGACGTCGACGCCCTGCACGAGGTATCGCGCGACGTTCATGTCGTAGTCTTCCAGGAAGACCATGCACCGGTTGAACGGCTCCTTGCGGGTGATGTGCACGATCTGCCGGATGAGGTCCTTGCCCGGGTTGTCGCGCGGGTGCGCCTTTCCGGCGAAGATGATCTGCACGCGCCGGTCGCCGCTGTTCAGCAGGACGGCCAGGCGCTCCAGGTCGTTGAACAGCAGGTTGGCTCGCTTGTAGGTGGCGAACCGCCGGGCGAAGCCGATGGTGAGGGCCTCGGGGTCGAGGACTTCCTCGGCCGCGGCGAGTTCGGCGACCCCCGCGCCGCGTTTGACTTTCTCGTCGCGCAGGCGGCGCCGTGCGAAGGCGACCAGGCGCTCGCGCCGTCGCTCGTGCGTCCGCCACACTTCCGTGTCGGGGATCGTGTAGATGGGGTCCCAGTCGGCCAGGTCGGCCGGCTGCTCGTGCCAGCGGATGCCCAGGTAGCGGTCGTACAAGGCGGCCATGTCCATGCTGAGCCACGACCGGGTGTGCACGCCGTTGGTGACGTGGGCGATGGGCACTTCGCTGACGGGCAGGCCCGGCCAGACGTTGGACCACAGTTTCCGGCTGACCTCCCCGTGCAGGCGGCTGACGCCGTTGCGGTAGGAGCTGAGGCGCATGGCCAGGACGGTGAGGTTCATCGGCTCGTCGCGATTGCCGGGTTCCTGGCGGCCCAGAGCGAGGAACCCCTCGCGGTCCAGGCCCAGTTGCGGCCAGAAGCGGGCGAAGTACTTGTCGATCAGCCAGGGCTCGAACGCGTCGTTGCCGGCGGGGACCGGCGTGTGCGTGGTGAAGATATTGGAGGCGGCGACGGCCTCGCGGGCCTCGTCGAAGCTGGCGCCTTGTTCGGCCATGAGCTGGCGGATGCGTTCCAGGCCGAGGAAGGCGGAGTGGCCCTCGTTCATGTGGCAGGCCTTCGGGTTGATGCCCAAAGTCCGCAGCATGCGTACGCCGCCGATGCCCAGGACGATCTCCTGGCGGATGCGCATCTCCTGGTCGCCGCCGTAGAGCTGCGCCGTGATGTGCCGGTCCTCCGGCAGGTTGTCCGGGACGTTGGTGTCCAGGCAGAACAGGTCGATGCGGCCGACCTGTATCTTCCAGATGTGCGCCCTCACGGTGCGGTCGAGCATCTCCACGCCGATGGTGAGCGGGTTGCCGTCGGCGCTGCGAACGAGTTGCACCGGCATGTTGGGGAAGTCGTTGCGCGGGAACAGTTCGAG
>CAYWTX010000101.1:0-1655 GCA_964461295.1 uncultured Planctomycetaceae bacterium
CATGTACGCCTCATTCCTCAGGATTTCGCGTGCCTTGCATCTGGATGTTTTTGACCCGCCTGAAAAAAAATACTTTTTCAACAACCTGCTTATAATTATTAACATTATTTAAAGAAAATGGCAAAACATGGTGTGCAGAAAACGCCTTGCAGCACCCCGGAAAAGATGTTAGTCAATACTATTGGAATAGTGCCGGGAAAGACCGGCCGGGAGGAGATAAGGCAGGTGACAGTGCACGGAACAATTGTTGGAGTCTGTACCAGCAGCAAAAAAAGTGTCAGAAAAAAGAACGCGAGTTCCGGAGTTCTCATTGAGAATTACGGGATCGAGGGAGATGCGCATGGCGACGCGGAAACGCACCGGCAGGTAAGCCTGCTCGCTATGGAGAGCATTAAAAAGATGCAGGACATGGGCTTGAAAGTGGGAATCGGTGATTTTGCGGAAAACCTCGCCACCGAAGGTATCGACCTGCTCTCCCTGCCGATCGGATCAAGGATTAAAGTCGGCGCGGAAGCACTACTTGAAATTACCCAGCACGGGAAAGTCTGTCATACCCCGTGCGCTATTTATTATCAGGCAGGAATGTGCATAATGCCGCAGGAGGGGATTTTTGCCCGGGTATTGCATGGCGGCCCGGTAAAAACCGGGGATGAGATTATTGAGGCGTAACGGAGAGACAGGGTGAGTGTGCAGTGACACTGAATAGTACACAAGAGATTATTGATAAAATACAGGTATTAAAGCAGCAGCGCAACGCCATAATACTTGCGCACAATTATCAGCCGGCGGAGATACAGGATTGCGCTGATTTTCTGGGTGACTCCCTGGAGCTCAGCCGGAAGGCCTCTCAGACTGATGCTGACGTGATTGTTTTCTGCGGGGTTCACTTCATGGCTGAGACAGCGTCAATAATCTGTCCCGGCAAGACCGTGCTGCTGCCGGAAGCCAATGCCGGATGCCCCATGGCCAACATGATCAATGCCGAGCAGCTGCGGGAGGTCAAAAAATGCCATCCCGGCGCACTGGTGGTCACCTATGTCAACTCAACCGCCGCAGTAAAGTCTGAGAGCGATTACTGCTGCACTTCGGGAAATGCCCTTAAAGTGATTGAGAAGCTGAAGGGCGCGGGAGACATTATTTTTGTGCCCGACAAGTATCTGGGAAGTTTTGCCTCGGCTAAAACCGGCAAGACCCTCATTCTCTGGCCGGGTTATTGTCCGACTCACATTAAAATACTTCTTGATGACGTCGTGCGGGAGAAGAGCGCGCATCCCGAAGCAAAGGTGATGGTGCACCCTGAGTGCCATAGCTCCGTGGCGCACCTTGCGCATGAGGTTTTAAGCACCGGAGGGATGCTGAAGTACCCGGAGCAAGCAGATGCCGAAGAGTTTATTGTGGGGACCGAGATAGGCCTGGTATACCGGCTGCAGAAGCTGTATCCGGAGAAGAAATTCTACCCGGCAAGCGAGAAAGCGCTCTGCCCGAACATGAAGATGATCAGCCTGGAAAAGATTTTGCGGTCATTGCAGGAGATGGCTCCTGTGGTAAAGGTACCGGCGGAGCTCAGGGAAAAAGCGTATGTTCCAGTCAAGAGAATGCTTGATATTGTATGATATAACATTACTTTTTAGCAGGCTGTTGAAAAACACCCATCT
>CAYWTX010000102.1:0-10299 GCA_964461295.1 uncultured Planctomycetaceae bacterium
CCACACTTCGTTGGTCATCGCCCAACTCAAGTAGTAGTTGTCCGGGCAGAACAGCACACCGACCCGCGGGCGGTCGGGGCGGTACCCGCCCAGCACCGCCGCGTTGCGGCGGATGGCCTCGGCCGTGCGACGAATGCCCCCGATCCGCTCGCCGGCCTGGCCGTCGCGCCCCGCCAGGCCCCCGGTCCCCGCCTCGCGGCAGAATTTTTCATCACGCCACTGCCAGAAGATCACCGTCTGGTAGCCCCGGCTGAGCAGGTCGATCACCCATCGCCGTTGCGCCAGCGGATGCCCTTGCCGGCTGCCCTTCCGCGCGCGGTAGCCCACCGAACTGCTGGATCCCTGAATCTCGCTGAACCACAGCATCCTGCCGCCCGCGGCCGCGGCGACCTCGTTGAACCGCGTGGCCACGTACGCAGGGTCCATCTGCTCGCCAAGGGGAAACGTGCTGGACCCCACGCCGTCAAGCACGTCGGCCATCTCCCAATCGTTGCCGCGGCAGACGGGGCACTCCGGCAGCACCGGCGGCGTGTGGATCGTCGGCATCGGCCCGTGCGCGGTGATCGGCTGTCGCACGCCGCCCTCGCGGAGGGCGTCGTAGCGCCAGCGGCAGTGCCGCGTCGCCCGCCACGACTGGTACCGGGCGAAGTCCATCATGTCGCTGAACGGCCCGCACGTTCGCTTGCCAGGCCGCACGTCCTCCCAACTCGTGTAGCGGCGTTTCCACGCGGCGCTCACGCCGGCCAGGTCGCCGTATCGCCCGCGCAGCCACTGGCGGAAGTCGGCGATCGTGTGCCGGCAGTAGCAGGTCAGGCCGTCGGCGTGGACGTTCCATCGAGTCTCGTTCCAGCAGTCCCAGCCGTGGATGTGCCCCTGCCCGCTGTAGCGGCGGGCGATGTCCACGAGAAAGCCTCGCATCCGCCTCGCCGTGCCGGGATGGTCGAAGCACCCGCCCGGCGTAAGCCCGACGTTCACCTCCGCACGCGGCGTGGAGATCACCGGCCGGTCCAGGTGGTCCACCAGGCTGCAGTCCGGCTCGATGCGGTGAATCCAGAACGGCTGGACCTCCGCGACCGTGCTGAGGACGACCTTCAGGCTGCGGTCGCCCGCCAGGCGAACCAGTTCGTCGTAGTCGTCATAGTTGAACCCTCCGGGCTCGGGCTCGATCCAGCCCCAGACGCACCAAAGCTGGATGCCGTCCAGCCCCGCGTCACGAATGGCCGAGAGATCGTCGGCCCAGTGACGCCGGTCAGGGAACGGCGGACGGTAATACTGCACTCCAAGAAACATCAGTGATCTCCCGGCTTCCAGCGACAAGCCCCAACCTGTAAGAGCCGTCTGCAACGCCCAACCGCCCGGCCGGCAGAAGCCCCACTGCGCTACGGTTTCGCCGTCGCGTCCTGTAGCCACTGGGGATGGACGCGCGTCAATGCGACCGCAGCGGGCCGGGCCTGGACGGCGACGCCGGCGACCACCTAGGACGCGACGGGCCCGTCATCCACTCCAGGTCGCGGCGGGGCGATTCCACCGCCTTCCTCACGGCCTCCTGCACCAGTTTCAGCACGGTCTGGTAGTCGGCGTCGGCTTTGTCGGCGTATGGCGCGGCCGCGCCGGCCGGGGCAACCCTGACCACGCACTTGCCGTCGCCGCCGCCGGCCTTGGCCAGCGGGGCCAGTAGGAACAGGCTCCGCGCCGGATCGCGAACGTCGATCCAATCCAGCCGCGACACCTCCGCGGGCTTGTGGCACGCGGCGCACTTCTGCTGCGCCGCCGCGATCTGCCCGGCCAGGGCCTTGTCGGCCGCCAGGTCGTACGCCGCCTTCGCTGGGCGTTTGTTCCAGAACCGGTCGTGGTAGACGCAGTTGACGTCGATCCACGTCACCAGGCGGATCCAGTCCTCCCGGCTGAACTGGACCCGCTTGGCGTGCGCCTCGCTCTTGAGCACCTTCACCAGTTTGCTGGCGTGCGAGCCGTACTGCATCGGCAGGGTGACATCGGCGTTGCTGTTCTTGTTGCAGATGGCCAGCAGACCGCGCTTGCGGTCCACCAGGCTGTCGTACGCCACGTTGTGGTTGGCGGTCAGCCCGCCGAACAGGTCCAACCCCCCCGCCGGCTTGGCCCCGCTGTGGCAGCCGATACAGAGCTTGTCCAGCACCGGTTGCACGTGCCGCAGGAAGTTGATCGTGTCGCCGCCCCAGGGCGGCGGCGTCAGGTCCGCCGGCGCCTTCGCCCGCCCGAACGGCTCGGGATCGACCATCGTCGCGGCGATCGCCTTCGTCTCGTGGCAGCCGACGCAGCCCCGCACCTCGCCCGGCTGGAAACTGATGAACGACCGCATGCGGCGCAACTCCATGTGGTTGGCGTCCAGGAGCTGGAAGTACATCGACTGGTCGGCCGGCACGCGGAACAGGGCCTTGCCGTCGCCGTCCAGCGGCACGGTGCCCAGCACTCGCACCGGGTTCCAGTTCAGACCCGTTGCCTTGGCGTCGCGCTCGTAGCGGAAGCCGCCGTGTTCCTTGTCGTACGGCCAGCCCAGCCCCTGCGAGACGCGGAGGTACTTTGCGAGGCCGAGGTCCACTCCGGCCACGCCGTCCCCGGCCCGGCTGACGGAGCAGACGGCGTGGTCCTTCCTCAGGTCGATCATCTCCGGCAGCACCGGCGGCCGGGGGCGCGCCCGCAGCGGGATGGGTTCGAAGCTGGAGATCGCCGCGTCGCGGAAGAGCAGTTCCTTATTGCCGAATACGTCAATGAGATAAACGCCGAAGCCGGCGGGCTCGGTCTGCTTGTTGCCGTGGGAGTAGCAGCACAGGAAGAACTTGCCCGACCCCGCCCCGCTGCCGGGATCGCCCAGCGCCCACGGGTGCGAGTAGAACCCGCCCGCGTCGCGCACGCCGCCCTCGGCCACGGGCGCCCCGGCCATCGGGCCTTCGGGGTTCCTCGCCCCCGGCGTGACGATGGCAATGCCGTTGGCGTCGTTGGTCCCCACGTGCGGATCGATGATGCACAGCGGGCCGATCGGCAGCGTGTGGTGGCCGGTCGCGATGGCGACGAGCTTGTGGCTGCCGGGGATCGACCGCGTCTCTTCCAGCGCCCACGGCGCGTTCATGTGCTGCTTGAACAGGGCGTCCGCCCACGTGCCGTCCGGGCGGATCGTCCAGATCGACTGGATCGGCGCCCAGCCGCGCTCCTGGTACTCCCAGCGCGTGTACGCCACCTGGCCGTCGTCGAGCGCGTGCGGCAGGTAGTCGCCGTCCTTGGTCACGCTCATGCGGCGTATCTCGCCGCCGTCGGGCTTGATCACGTACAGGTTCGTCGATGTCTCGTCCTTGTTCCACTCGTTGCATTGCAGCGAAAAGCCGCATCGGTCCGAAACAAAGCAGATGTTGCCGCTGGGCAGATACGTCGGGTCCAGGTCGCTCCACATCTCGTGGTCGGTGAGCTGCCGCAGGCCGCTGCCATCCACGTTCATCTCGAAGATGTGGATCGGCTCCTCGCTCAGCCGCACGTCGTGCCCCATGCGCCCCGGGAAGCCCGCCGGCGGCTGGCCCGTGCGGCTGCGAGCGTAGCCGAACACGATGCGGCTGCCGTCCCACCACAGGTCCATGCCATGCACGTGTCCCGGCCCCAGCGCCCCGTTGAGCAGGTGGCGCACGCTCTGGCCGCTCCCGTCCGCGCTGAACGGATTGCTCAGCACGCACATGTCCCCCCCGGGGCGCGAGACCCACGGCATGTGGTTCAGGCACACGTCGGGGTACGTCTCCTGCGTGAATCGCTTCATGAACAGCAGCTTGTCGAACTTCAGCAGCGGGTTGGCCAGCGCCAGCCGCCGCACCGCCCAGCGGACTCTCAGGTACAGCCCCTTCCGAGCCTCGACATCCGCGTCGGCCTTCATCGCGGCCAGTTCCCTGGCGAGAGCGTCCAGTTCTCCCTCGGCCGCGGCGGTGTCCAGGCCGAACGCGCCTCGCAGTTCGGCCGCGAGTTTCCGCCCGCGATCGAGGAAGTCGGCGGCGGGAAACGCGGTCACAGTCGCGGGCGTCTGCGTCGGAACGGCGCGGCCCTGTTGGCCCTTCGCTTTGTCGGGCGCCGGCAACTTGTTCCACGCCTCGGCCTGCCGGAGCCAATCGGCTTCGATGCTCTGGCGCACGGCCCCCGCGTCCAGGGCCTCATCGCGCGGGTCGGCCTTGGCCGGAACGGGCGGCAGGCCGCCAGCGCCGCCAACCGAAGGCGTCTGGGCCCGCGCGATGAGAAGCGGAAGCAGCATGGCCGCCGGCGCGCAAACCGCAACAGCCGCGAAGCGGACCCACGGGACGCCGCCCGTGGGCTTGGCCGGAAGATCCGTCATCTCAGTTTCCTCTTCCAGAACGATAGTTGCTTGCGAAGTTGCCTCGGGCCGCCCGAACCATCGGACTCATAGTGTTGAACGACGTTCTTTGCCCCCAGTCGCTCGCGAACGTCTTTCTCGAACGCCGGGCAGGCGGCCTTGAGCCGCTCCAGCGACAGCCCGGCCAGCGCCACGCCCGCGTCCTCGGCCTGGCGAACCAGCGTCCCCACGACGCCGTGCGCATGCCGGAACGCAACGCCCTTGCCCACCAGGTATTCCGCCATCGCCGTCGCGTCGAGGAACCCCGACTCCAGGCCCGCCTCGATTCGCCCCGGGCGAAAGTTCGTCGTCGACGCGATCCCCGCGGCCACCGCCAGCGACTGCCGCATCGCCGCCACGGCAGGGAAGATCATCCGCTTGTCGTCCTGCAAGTCGCGGTTGTACGCCAACGGCAGGCCCTTCAGCAGCGTGAGCATGCCGGTCAGACATCCGATGGCCGTGGCCGACTTGCCGCGGATCAGCTCCAGCGTGTCGGGGTTCTTCTTCTGCGGCATCATCGAGCTGGACGTGCAGTAGGCATCGCTGAGTTCGACGAAGCCGAACTCCGTCGTCGCGTAGAGGATCCAGTCCTCCGCCCAGCGGCTGAGATGCACGGCCAGCATCGCGCAGCAGAAGCACAGCTCGGCGAGGAAGTCGCGGTCGCTGGTGGCGTCGATGCTGTTGCGGGCGACCCGCGGGAAGGCGAGCAGTTCGGCCGTGCGGGCGCGGTCCAGCGGCAGGCTGGTGCCCGCGACGGCCCCACAGCCCAGCGGGCAGACGTCGACGCGTTTGCGGCAGTCGGCCAGGCGCTCGGCGTCGCGCTGGAGCATCTCGACGTACGCCAGCACGGCGTGCCCGGCGAGCACGGGCTGCGCTCGCTGCATGTGCGTGTAGGCGGGCATGACAGTCTGCCCGGCCCGCACGGCCAGGCCCACCAGCGCCCGCTGAACGGCCGTGATCCGGGCGGCCAGGTCGTCGGCGGCGTCGCGCGCCCACAGCCGCAGGTCCAGGGCGACCTGGTCGTTGCGGCTTCGCCCGGTGTGAAGCTTGCGCCCCGGCTCGCCGATGCGGTCGATCAGCGCCTTTTCGACCACCATGTGGATGTCTTCGAGCTGGATCGGCATGGGCAGCTTGCCCGCCTCGATGTCGCCGGCGATGGCGAGCAGCCCGTCGCGGATGGCCGCGAACTCCCCGCGGGTGAGCATGCCGATCTCGGAGAGCATCTCGGCGTGGGCGACGGATCCGGCGATGTCGTAGGGGTACAGCGCCTGGTCCACGTCGAGCGAAGCGACGAGCTGCGCGGCGGCCTCGTCGGCCTCGGCGGTGAGCCGGTGCTGCCAACTCTTGGCGGTCTTCGGCTGAGCCATAGCAGGGGTGCTCCTTCCAGCGATGATACTAGGCGGCGGGGGCGGGCGGGTCAACGGCGGGCGTCGGCTTCCGGCTCCCCCCCGACCAGGCCGTTGCGGGCGATTGTCGCCGGACCTACAGTATGCGGTATGGGTTCGGAGGACATTGCGTGAGCGACGTGCATCTCCAGACCGTCGCGCAGTGGGACGTAGGCTCGCCCATCGGGCAGTGCCGCGCCGTCCCCGTCCGCCTCGGGCCTTCCGGGCCGGACGCCATCCTCGCCATCTACTCGGCCGACTTCGACATCGACCCCTCGCACGAGATGTTCTTCTTCCCGTCGGGCACGCTGAAGATGGCCCTGTTCACGCACGCCGGCGAGCTGCTGTGGCGGCGTGACCTCGGCCCCGGCGTGGTCCCCGGCGTGTGGTTCTGCCCGGTCTTCCCGTTCGACCTCGACGGCGACGGCTGCGACGAGATCTGGTTCGTCGACAATGAGGACCCCCGCCACCCGCTGAGCAAGCGATCCCGCCGCCTGGCCTGCCTCGACGGGCGGACCGGCGCGCTCCTGGGGCGATGGCCCTGGCCCGACCGCAACCGCCGCCAGCAGGAACTGTCGTTCATGTACCGCGACTTCATCCTGGGCGGATACGTCCGCGGCCAGGGCGTGCTCGTCACCGCCCAGGGGACGTATCTCGACATGTTCCTCCAGGGCTGGCGCGCCGACATGACCGCCCGCTGGGAGGCCGACATCCTCCGCGTCGGCGACAACCGCGGCGCCGCCGGCAGCCACATGTGCGCCGTGGGCGACCTGAACGGCGACGACGTGGACGAGGTGCTCTGGGGCGAGCGGTCGATCGACCTCGGTTCCGGCGCGCAGCTCTTCTGCGCCGATTGCCCCGCCTACCACGGCCATTCCGACATCGTGCAGCCGGTACTGGACTGGTCCAGCGGCCAATGGAGCATCTACACCGCCCGTGAGAGCCACCCCGAGGCGGTCCCGCGCGTGGTGATGTACGACTCCCGCGGGCGGCGGCTGTGGGGCGACGTTGACGGCGGCCACGTGGACATGGGCTGGGTCGCGCGGGCACAGGGCTGCCGCGGGCGCCTCGCCTGGGCGGCCCGGATCGGCGCAAAGGCCTGCGGGCCCGACGGCCGCTCGCACGAGTGGGTGGAGGAGTTCTTCTTCGACGCGGCCGACGGGCGGCGCCTGGAGCGAGGCTTCTCCGCCTACCGCACGCTGCCGGTGGACCTGGACGGCGACGGCTTCCACGAACTGGTCCGCGGCATGCCCTCCGGCGACGGCGAGGTCATGGACACCGCGGGGCGGACGCTGGGCAGCGTCGGCGCCCCGACGGCCATGGCATGCAAGTTCCTCGACCGCCCGGGCGAGCACCTGCTGAGTTACCACGGCGACGGCACGCTCCGCGTCTGGGCCGACGCCAATGCGGCCGACTCACCCGCCGCCCTGGCCCGCTACGCCCACCCCTTCTACCGCCGCAACCGCGTCCTGACGGCCACGGGGTACAACATGGTCAACCTCGGCGGAGTCTGAAAGGCGGCCGGGGAACGACCGACGACGGGCGGGAGCATGGCCGGGGTCCGGCGTTCCCAGGGAAGGCGACGGCTGTCCCGCCCCTCCCCGGCTCGCCTCCGCCCGTTTCCGCCTTCGTCTTACCGATGCGGGATCGGTTGAACCGCGCGCCAGATCGCGGCCGCCTCGCCCCGTCCAGACCAGTCCACGCCACCAACCGCGATCCGGTGCGCCGTCGTACTGATGCCGCATCGGCGAAGTGACGTCGGCGGCAATCTGGGCAAACTGCGAAGACTGCGCAGGTCATGGCCGAGGCCAAGGCCCGCAACGCGGACGTGCGGACGACGTGAGCGCCCAGCCAGGCGAGGTCGGGCTCCGGTTCGGCCTTGCGTTCGTCGCACACGCCTCAACCGCTTCGCGGCCGGGTTGAGCGCCGATCACAACCTACTTGGCGGCGGCGGGCTCCTCCCTTTCATTCGTGACGACCCTCACCCCACAGCGTATACTCCCCCCTCCGCTGACGAAGGAGCGACGGATGGAGTTTCGCCTTGCATCAACTGCCTCTGCATTGGCCAGGTGCAGCAGCGTGGTTCACCGGCAGGTTCCTTCCCGGGCGCCACGGCTGCATCTCTCCAGGTGCCTGCTGCCTCTGCTCCTCCTGTCCGGTTGCGGCACGCCCTCGGCCTCCGGCCCGGCCGGCACGTACGGCATCAACTTCGCCGGCGCTAACCCCCACCACGCCCGCGGCGCCGTCGTCTTCCTCATCGACGGCGTCAACGCGGCCATCTTCGACGAAATGCTCCAGGCCGGCGAGTTGCCGACCTTCCGCGACTACTTCCTCAGCCGCGGACTGTACTGCCCGCGCGCCGTCTCCAGCGTGCCATCGGTCACGCTGGCCTGCGAAGCCACGGCCGTCACCGGGCGGTTCCCCGGGCACCACGGCATCGTGGGCATCAACTGGTTCGACCGGAACGCCCTGGTGTGGCGGAACTACGAGACCATCGCCCAGAAGAACCTGCTCGACCAGGACTACATCGCTCCCACCCTCTACGAGCAGTTCCCCGACCGCACCACGTTTTCGCTGTTCTTCCAGGCGCAGCGCGGCGCCACCAAGTTCGTCGAGAACCGGCTCTCCGCCGCGGCGCCCTATGTCTTGGGCTGGTACGAATTCATGGACCGCCTCGCCCTTCACCGCTTCGACCTGCTGGCCAACGTGGCCCGCGCGCGGCAGGAGTTCCCGGCCATCACCCTGTGCTACCAACTCGCGCCCGACCACTACTCCTACCTCCACGGACCCAACAGCAAGCAGTATCGCGATTCGATCCGGCACACGGACTACCAGGTCGGCCGCGTGCTGGGCGACATGAAACGTGCCGGTCTGCTGGACGACCTGATCGTGGTGGCGATGAGCGACCACGGGCACACGGAGGTGCGTGGGCACTTCTCGGTGGGCGGGTTCGTCGGCAAGTTGGGAATCCCGATCGCCGAGGAGCACCTGTGGGAAACCACCCCCTTCGAGAAACGCCTGGACTACTATCAGCAGTATCCGTGCGTGATGTACGGCAGCGGCGACCGCTACTGGGCAATCTGCCTCCGCAAGCCCGCTGACGCCGGTGACGCCGGCGACTCCCCAGGCCCAGGGGCCGGAGCCCCTGGGGCTTTCGCCAACAGCCAAGGCGCAACCGCTCCCGGCCGGCTCTACCGCCCCTGGCCCGCGCGACCCGACGCCAACGACCTGCGCCGCTACCCCGTCAGCAAGGTGGCCCGGCGCGACCTGCTGGGCCGCCCCATCCGCCACGAACTCGCCCACGTCGACCTGCTGGACGCCCTGGCCGGACTGGAGGCCGTCGAGGCGCTCGCTTACGCGGCCGGACCGGATCGCGTCCGCGTCCGCACGCGCGGCGGCGAGGTGGAGTTCCATCAGCCCGGCGGGCAGGGCAAGCCCATCGCCTACCGCGCCGTCAGCGGCGACGACCCGCTCGGCTACAAAGGCAAGGTGCCCGCCGACGCCATACAAGGCAAGCCGCTGGGGCAGCGCGAGTGGCTCGACGCGACCATCGCCACGCCCTTGCCCGACCTGCCCGCCCAGATCGTCGCCTGCTTCCGCTCTCGCCAGGCCGGCGACATCGCCCTGTTCGCCGCCGACGGCTGGGACTTCGGCCCCATCCACCGCGGCGGGCACGGCGGCCTGACGCCGGCCGAGATGCTCACCCCGCTGCTGCTGGCCGGACCCGGCGTGCCCAAGGGCACGCTGAGCGCCGCTCGAACCGCCGACGTAACGCCCACGATCCTGCAACTCCTTGGCCGCCCCCTCCCGCCCAACATGGACGGCCAGGGGCTGGTGAGGACGGGTAGCCGGTAGCCGGTGGCTGTTTCTCGTTCCACCCCTTCCCCGCCGCCGCCGCGCGCGGTAGACTGCCCGCTCGAAAGGAACCTGAAGACACCATGGACCCACTGCCAAGCACAGCCGCGCTTGACGCCGCCGTTCGCGAGGCCGTCGCACAAACTGCCATCACCGATATCCATACGCACCTGTTTCCGCCCTGCCACGGCGACCTCCTGCTCTGGGGCGTCGACGAACTGCTGACCTACCACTACCTCGTGGCCGAGCTGTTCACCGTCGCCCCGCGAAGTCTCACGATCGAGGCGTTCTGGAAGCTGCCCAAGGCGAGCCAGGCCGACCTCGTCTGGGAACACGTGTTCCTCAAGCACGGCGCCCTGTCGGAGGCCGCACGCGGCGCCGTCACCACGCTCAATAACCTCGGCCTGGACGTCGCGGGGCGCGATCTGGGCGGAATTCGCAAGTGGTTCGCCGGGCAGAAGGTCGAGTCCTACATCGAGAAGATCTTCCAGATCGCCGGCGTCGACTACGCCGTGATGACCAACGACCCCTTCAAGCCCGCCGAGGTCGAGCACTGGAAGGCCAAGCGACCCCTCCACGACCGCCTCAAGCCCGCCTTGCGGATCGACTCGGTCCTCGTCGGCTGGCCCGCGGCCGCGGAAACCATGCGAGCGGCCGGGTACGACACCGCCGCCGACGTCGCCCCCGGCAGCTTCGCCG
>CAYWTX010000103.1:0-5775 GCA_964461295.1 uncultured Planctomycetaceae bacterium
GCTGGAGCGCGCCGCCGATCGGGCCTTGGAGCGGGAGGATCGGGCGGGGCCAGGAGGAGGCGGAGTACCCTCCGCCTCCTCCCCTCCCGATCCTCCCGGCTCTTTTGGCGGATGGGGCGGCGATTTCGGCCGATCGGCCTCTTTACCCCCATCGGTGGCAAAAACGATCGCGATTGGATCGCGCCACGTGCGATCCTGCGAGCGCAAAGGGGCCTCTTGGTGGTTTGAGCCAAGAAACAAGAAAGCCCGCCAGGCTTGTGCGGACGAGCCTGGCGGGCGGCACCCGAACCGTTGGCGGTTTGGGCTGGCGGGCTTAGGTGGGTGTGCCGGTGGTTTGCGCTTCCAGGATGCCCCACTTTCCGGTGGCCATGCCCCCGGCGACGCGGTAGAAGTAGGCCACGCCCGTTGTGAGCTTCGGATCGATGAACAGCGTTGGGCTGGCCGTTTTGATGATCACGTGTACCAGGTTGCTGAAGGACGGCGTGAAGCCGGTGACGATCGAGCGGAAGATCAGCCATTCCCAGTCCGGGAGTTGCGCCCCGTCGGCGATCGATAACTGCAGCTCGCGGACCCCGGCGACGACGGTGGTGGTTGGCGCCGCGGGGGCGACTCCGGTTTCGTCGGCTGGGTCGGTTTTCGCCGGCAGTTTGAACGATCGCCACCTGGCCAGGTTGTAGGCCACGAAGGCGTTGAACGTGCTGATGTTCGTCTGGTCGGCGCGGACTTGCCAGGTAGCCTTGTTGCCCGCGGTGAGGGCCGCCCAGCTCTGGCTGAGGAACTTCATCATCGCCCGGACCGAGACTTGCGAGACGCTGTTCGGGTTGGATGGGATCACGCGCTGCCGGGCGTAGTTGCGGCCCTTCCACTTGCTGAACGTTACGGCGTCGGCGATCGTGCCTGACGCATCGAGCGACATCAGAGGGCCATAAAGGCGTACCATGGCAGGGCTTTCGTGGAGGGGGATTGTTTTTGCCTGCCCTGATTGTTTCTCTGGGCCGGCCACAAGTCAAGCGGGTGGGACGCGCTCCGGGTCGGCCGGGCCGGACGATCGCCAGAGGCGGATGCGGGCTAGGGCCTCGTTGAGGGCGATGTCGGCGGCCTGGCGGCGGGCGGGGTAGCTTGGCGGGTAATAGAGTCCGGTGCACACGAGCGATCGGGGATGATCGATGAAGTCGTCGCGGGTGCGGATGAAGTTCTCTTCCGTGCCCACGAAGGCGGTCTTGGCGCCCGCCTGAATGAATCGCGTGTTGAATGCGGCCTCGGTATCGATCGCGTCGAAGATCGTCATGTCGTTTGCCGGTCTTCCCACGCCGAGGAGGTGGGCCGCGCGGCGGAGGGACCAGGTGGCTCCCATCCGATCCCATTCTGCGGCGGAGAATAGCGTGGCCGTGTGCCCAAGGTGGCGTTCCCATCCCGGGAACTTTCTGGGGGAGAGTCGGTAGCCGATCGCCGCCAGGCCGTGGATGTTGTCGACCAGGTGCTGGAGGAAGTGTCGGGCCCTGGGGAAGCAATCCTGGTGTGTCGTGAAGATATAGGGCGTGTCGGCGAGCGAGAACGCCAGGTCCATGGCGGCTGCGATCGAGTCGCACGGGTGTTGCATGGCGTTTCTGCGGATGTCGTGGAGCTCCACATCTTCGGCCCGGAGCGTTTCGAGCTTGGCCCGTTCGCGCGGGCAGGATCCGGTGTCCACGAGCATGATGTATGGCTTGCAGGTTTGCAGGCGGAGGAGCTCGATCACGGCCGCGGTTTCGCACGCGTGATCGAGGCATGGGATCGCTGCCGTGATCAGGTAGTGCCAGGGTTTGCGGTGCATTCGGCCTTGCCAAATTACGGGGTCTCGCTCGCCGCGGATCGGCACGGTCGGCGGGGCCTTTGATTTTGTCGGTTTCTTCATCTGAGGATCCTCAGTTCGGGGTGAAGGTTCGGGCGGCGGATTGCTCAGGGCGTGGGCTTCACGATGTGGTATGAGCACTTGTAGCCGTTGGCGAAAACGAATCCGGCGGTGATCGTCACGGACGTTATGCCTGCTGCCAGAATCTGGCTGTTGCTCGCCATCAGGGTGCAATTTGTGCCGTAGGTCGGCGTGAGCCAGGGGAGCGTCGGATCGGAGTTCCACCAGACCTTGAAGGCCGATCCCGATGGGTTGTCCGTGTTGCATCCCGAGGCCCAGACATCGAGTTTTCGCGTTATGGGATCCCAAGTCGCAGCGATCCCGCAGGTGCAGTGGCTGGCCGGCGGGTACGGCGGCGGCGGTGGCCACGGCGGTATGCAGATTGCCGGGCTCGCGAAGACGTGGCGGCGGCGGCTGAGCGAGTTGCTTACGATCGGTTTTCTTTCCGGCGACGTCTTCGCTCGCGTTTGTATTGCAGGTGTCGGTGCCGGTAGTCTCGGGCCCGGCAGATCTTGCACGGGAGTTCCACCGTGTAGTGGCATCCGGGGCATTTGCCGACGATTGGTGTACCGGGGTTGCCCTGGATTTGCTCGTTTGGCGGCGGCGCCAGGGGCTTCTTCTCCCGCGCGATTTTGCCGACCTGGGACTTGCTGACTTGGCCGGACATGAGGCGCGCGGTTTGCCTTTGTCCGCATCCGCGTGCGAGCAACTGGCGGACTTGTTCGGTGATCCGGGCTTCGAGGGTCATGTGGGATCGTCTCCGTTGTGGTATTTTTCCAGGAGTTTCGTGAGTTCTTCGATCAGCGCTTGCATCACGAGCGGCGCGAGCGCGTCGAACAGGTTGTCCAAGATTTGGATGATCGCGTGGGGATCGGTGATCTGGGCCAGTAGCTGCGCGATGTGCTGAACGGGCGACGGGTTCATTTGGCGTTCCTTAGGGGTTCAAGTCTCTGCACTGAAATGTGACCTCGGTAGCATCGAACGTGCCATCTGGGAACCAGCATTTTACTTCGAGATTTGAGATGGTTGGCATGATCCAGGACTCGAAGGATGCTCGCGCCCAGCGGCCGTTGAACAAAGAGTCGCACACGGCTCGGCCGTATCCGAAAACTGTTGCGATGCTGACGAGCGGTGTCCCTATGGCCAGTTGTGGGTTATACGGTAGGAAGCACACCCACTCCAGCGTGTTGGGCCGCATTGTTGCCCAGGGCCGGCCGTAGCGGATGATCCCTTTCGTCGGCGGGTTGAGGAGCAAGAAGGGTTCGACCTTCCAGTTTGCTGGGATGGCGGGCCTGGTGATCTGGATGTGATTCCAGAGGTTGATCCCGGTCTCTCGGATCAGGCCTAATAAATCCCAATACTGCGGCTGGTGCCACCAGCGTTGCCATAGGTTGTAGCCCGTCATTGGGAGTGAGGCGATCTGACATGCCAGATTCCAGGCATCTTTGTCTGTTGGTAGGAAGCCTCGCCACTGTTCGGCCCCGAAGCTCATCCGGGCCCGGCCGGTGAGCTGCGCCATGCTCGGGTGTTTCTTGGGCCAGGTTTTACTAAAGACCACGATTTTTCCCAGGTGCGATCGGTAGCAGGTGATCGGCCCGAGGTCCCCGCTGGCGACCATGCCGAGGAGTGAGAAGAATCGGTAAGGCGTTTCTGCTGGCGGCCCGGGCATGATTAGAACAGCATCGGCTGATTGCTCAGGGGCGGTGGAAGGTGAAAGCGGACGCGGTAGCTTTCGGCGTATGGATGGGCCGCCATGAAGGCGGCGGTGGCTTTGGCGCCGTCGCGTCGTGTTTTCTCTATCGCGGTCTGCAGGCCCACGCCGTGGTTCATCCCCATGCAGATGCAGGTGCATGGGCTGTTCGAGGCGTTGTAGCACTTGGCTCCGCAGGCGTGGAGGACCACGCGATTCGAGCTGAGGCTGATGAGTACCGTCATTTATCGAGCTCCTTTGGTGATCGGGTTCGGTTCGTGTGCGCGCACTGTGGCAAAGTTTTTTTCGGGTGCTAGAGGCACTCGCCGTTGCTCTTTCGCCTCTCTGCGATGAGCGGATGAATCGGAAACCGGAGCGGTTCCGTCGGCGAGGTGGGAGGGTTCGCTGGAAGAATGTTTCTTATGTTCTGTCCAGCGGGGGGGTTTGCCACTACATCTTCGCAGTCGTAGGGGACATTCCAGATCGTGCAGAGGAAGCGCTTCAGATTGATGCCGTGCGGAAGTGTGCGGAGATCTGCGTCTGAGTTCGAGATTTGGACGTTCACTGGTGAGTTGGGCTTATTGCCCAGGCGCGCGGCGTGGATCAGGGCCCCTCGCAAGGAGCCTTTCCGTTTGGCGTACTCGGCCACGGGCGCGGCGGCGAGTGCGGTGAGCTCCAGCACAAAGTGCGTCCGGCTGCGGGTAGACAAGACGGATAAATATCCGTGCCAGCGTGCGGGCACGGCGTCTAGACAACAGGGACAATCGGGGCCAGTGCATGGGTTGGTTCTTCGTTTCCAATAGTGTGTATCGCGACCGATGAGGCTGTCCGATGTGATGATCGCGTCGGCGACTTTGCCCGTGCCAACGCGAAGGAGGCGAACGCCCGCGAACTCTGTCGGGGCTGGCGGATCGTTTTTCCAAAGCTCGTCCATTTGGACCTCCATGGTTTAAGGAGTTCAGAAGAACAGACAGTAGACTGGAGACTCCCCTGGGACTCATCTACGGATGCTGAGGGTGTAAGTCCTCCGGAAAGGCGTCCTCGGATGCCCGGCTATCGGATGTCTTTAGGCGTTCTCGGCGGGACTTGCAATAGGTGCGGGTGTACAGGTACGGGGCGGGCGGTCGAGGGGCGGGTTACGCGGCCTGTTGTCCGGGCGCCGAGTTTGGACGTCGCCCGGGCTGCCCGGATCGCAGCTTTTACGGCAACGGACATTAGGCCGGTGGCATCTCATCAGGGTGCGGGTGAACGGAGCTTAATCCGGGCGGCCCCTCGCGGCTCATAGCGGAGGCTGCGCAGCAGCCGGAGCGGTGGGTGAAGCGAGTAAGCCCGGGCGAAGAATAAGCCGGGAGGGTTCGCTGCGGACCAGGCGGGGGGATTGACTGACTGAGCTTTGGTCGCAGCACCCCTGGTTTGACGGTGCTGAAACGGTTCAGGTACGTAGCCTCCTCCTGGCCCCGCCCGATCCTCCCGCTCCAAGGCCCGATCGGCGGCGAGCTCGCTGATGTCCCCGATGTCCCCGGTGTACAGATGCTCTGGCGGTCCGCTGGCGATCGGTGGGGAGCGGGATCTTCGGAGCCCGGGACGGGCCAGCGAAGCGGCCCGTCCCGGGCGACTCGGATGTACGCGATAGCGTGTCCGCGGCCCCCGCGGACGCTTTCTCTCGGGCGCATCAGTCGTGGCGATCGCCCGTCGCGCGTCGGGCTCGAAAAGATCGACCTTGGGCGAAGAACCTATCTACAGTCGGGAGGCTCGCGGGCCCCGCCGCCGTCGCTCCCGCGGCGCCCGGGCCCTGGGCCCGGACCGCGTCGACGAGGTCGCCCACGATCGGAGCGATCGCACGCCGGAGTTGCCAGGCGGTGGGAGTCCCACCCGCCCTGGCCATCGCTGCCAGGGCGAGCATGCGGACGCGGCTGAGGCAGGCCCGCTCGATGCTGTTCATCAGCCGTGATCCTCCGCGCAAGCCCCGATCGCCGGGTCCGCGGAAAGAGCCTTGAGCGTGGAGAGCAGACGCCCCAGGGCTCCCACATCAGACTGCGCGTCCCGCAGCCGCCCGATGCACCGGTCGACCAGCTCATCAACGCACGCCGCGCACATCACCGGCCGATCGCAGCCACACCGCTTGCAAGCTTTTGCCATCGAAGCTCCTTCGTTGAAAGTGAATCCGCCCAAGGTCGATCGCCCCGGGCCGCCC
>CAYWTX010000104.1:0-1817 GCA_964461295.1 uncultured Planctomycetaceae bacterium
ACGTCAACGGGAAAGAAGCGGTGCGCCGTCACCTGATCCCCTTGCCGGGCGGAAAGACCAACCTGTTTGACAACGTGGCCGAAACCTACCCCGAGAGTGAATGGAACAGGCCAGCCGGGAAAACGCCGGAATCAGCTCCCCTGGTGCGCCGCCTGCAGGAGGTCGAGATCCCTGCTGCCCTGCTGCGGCCGGGCGTGAACGTACTGGCCGTGGAGGCGCACGCCGCACCGGTTCACGCCAAGAAGCCCTGGCCGCCAATCGGGTTGTTGAGCGCGCGGCTGAGCGTGTCGCCCGCTGTCGCCGGTGGCACACGGCCGCGCGGCATCCAGGTGCGCAACGCGGCGACGACCGAAGACCTGAGTATCTGCGATCCCTTTGACAGTCTGCCTCTGCGTCCAATTGTCGTGCGCGCTGCGCGCAACACGATCTTCTCCGGTCGGTTGGTGGTGGGCGCGGATGCGGCAATCAAGGGGCTCAAAGTGACGGTGGGGGCTTTGGCATTTGTAGGGCCTTCGCTTGCCGAAGGCCGAGGAGGCACGCCGGCATCCGCCTCCGCCGGGCTACGGCGTGACGGGAGCGGCGGCCCTACGGGGCTCGCCACGCTCCCCCCCTCCGCGGTGCGCGTCCGTTGCGCCGTGCCGGCGCCGGCCGGCAAGTCCTGGCGGGGCGGGTTCGATGGCCTGATGGATGCCATCCCAACAGAAATCCCGCTTGTTACGAATGCGCCGCCCCAGCGCGGGCGGGCGTTCTACTGTGTGCCAGCCGGACCGGAAACCAAGCTGCCGCCACGCGCCGTCGCGCCGATATGGCTCACGGTGCGGGTGCCCAAAGATGCTGCGGCAGGGGTGTACGAAGGACGCGTGACGCTGTCGGCGGACGGCTGGGTGGGCACGAATCTGCCGTTGCGCGTCCACGTCAGCGCCTGGACCGCGCCGGACCCGAAGGATTGGCGGATGCAGAACTTCCTCTATCACGCCGAGGAGGCCGTGGCCCGGCACTACGGGGTCACAAATTACAGTCCCAGGCATCTTGAGTTGGTGGGCAAGTCGCTCGCCCTGCTGGCCGAGATCAATTCGCGCCAGGTCCAGGCGAATCTGGTGATCGGTTTCGCGGCGACGGACTACATGGGCGGCAGCGGACAGGGCAATCCGGAGTCGCTGGTGAGGTGGGTCAAGCAGGCGGACGGCACGTTCAAGTACGACTTCACGAACTTCGACCGGTATCTCGAGATGGTCGCTCAGGCCATCGGCAAGCCGCGCACGCTCCGGCTGAACTGCTGGGGCGCCACGCAATGGGTGGATCGGAACCTGGATACTGCCGGCAGGAAACAGGTGACGGTGTACGATCCGGCCACCGGCCAGCTCAGCACGATGAAGCAGCCGCCGCTGGGCACCCCGGAGAACTATGCGTTCTGGAAACCGGTCTTCGACGGGGTTCTCGAGCGGCTCAAAGCCCGCGGCTGGCTGGATGAGACGACGCTCGGGTACAACCCCTGGAATGGCGGCGCGCCGCCCACTGTCGTGGATGTGGCGTACAAGCTCTGGCCGCAGGGCGAGTGGAGTTGGACCGGCCATAATCCGCAGGAAGGAGCGATGCCCGGGTCTCAGACCGGCGTGGTCATGAAGGTGCGGAATGCCAATACGGTCTACAACCTGCCCGACCCAAGACGGACGCCAGCCTGGCTGCTGGACGGGCCGCGCCGCAGCACGATCATCTGGACAGCCCGCATGCTCCAGAGCGACTATTCGCCGTTGCGGGAAATCCGGCGGCTGGAGGAACTCTACGGCCTGATGGCAGGCTACGACGGACTCGGCGAA
>CAYWTX010000105.1:0-11631 GCA_964461295.1 uncultured Planctomycetaceae bacterium
CTCGCGGGCCTCGCCATCGACACGCCCTGCGGCGGGCAGGGCACGTGCGGCAAATGCCGCGTCCGCATGCTGCGCGGCGCCTGCAAGCCGCACGTCGCCGACCGCGACCTGTTCTCGCCGCGGGAACTCGATGCCGGCTGGCGCCTCGCCTGCCAGACCCGTCTGTGCGCCGATTCGGTCATCGAAGTCCCCGCCGGTTCGCTCTTCGCCGACGGACACCAGATCCTCACCTCCTCCTCGGCAGGCAAGGCCGACGAGGTTCTCCCGGCCGTGCGGAAGGCGTACGTCCGACTCGCGCCGCCGACGCTGGGCGACGAGGCGCCCGACCTGCTGCGCATCCAGGCGAGCCTGGGGCCGCTGCACGTGGACCTGTCGCTGCTGCGCGAGTTGGGGGGCGCTCTGCGGGCGACGGGCTTCGCGGGCACCGCGGTACTGGCCGACCACCGCATGATCGGTTTCGAGAGGGGCGACACGACGGCCCGCATCCACGGTGCGGCGTTCGACATCGGCACCACGACGATCGTCGGCTCGCTGATCGACCTGGCCACGGGCGACGAACTGGCCGTTGAAAGCGAGATCAACCGCCAGGTGCGATTCGGCGACGACGTGGTCAGCCGCATCCGCCACGCGGCGCGGGAGCCCGATGGCCTGGCCGAACTGCGCGGCGCCGTCGCCGAGACGGTCGAGGAGATCCTCGACCGCTTGTGCGCGCGGGCGCTCGTGCGGCGCGACGAACTCTACGAGGTCACGTTCGCGGGCAACACCACGATGCAGCACCTGCTGTGCGGCATCGACCCGGCGCCGCTGGGCACCGTGCCGTTCGTGCCCGTCCACGGGCGCGGGCTCATGCTGTCGGCCTCCGAACTCGGCGTGCGCATCCACCCTCGCGGGACGGCGGTGGTGTTCCCGGTCATCGGGGGGTTCGTCGGCGGCGACACGGTGGCGGGCATGCTGGCGACGCGCCTGCCGGAGCAGCCGCAACCGGCGCTGATGATCGACATCGGGACCAACGGCGAGATCGTGCTGGCGCACGAGGGGAAGCTGTGGGCGGCCTCGACGGCGGCGGGCCCGGCCTTCGAGGGCGCCCGCATCGCCTGCGGCATGCGCGCGACCCGGGGGGCGATCGAAAAGGTCGTCTTCGACGCCGACGTGCGAGTCAGCACGATCGGAGGCACAGCGGCCGTCGGGCTGTGCGGCAGCGCCCTGGTCGACGCCGCGGCCGAGCTGCTGCGGGCCGGCATCGTCACCAGCGAAGGGCGAATGCTGTCGCCCGAGGAGTTGCCGGCCGCCATGCCGCCGGCGCTGAGCAGCCGCGTGCGGTTGGGCGCCAACGGCCAACCGGAGTTTGTGCTGGCCGGCGGCGCGGGCGGCAACGACGTCGCCCTCACGCAGCGCGATCTGCGCGAGTTGCAGCTTGCGGCCGGGGCGATTCGAGCGGGGATCACGATCCTGCTGAAGCAGGCTCACCTGCGCGTGGAGGATCTGAAGCTGGTGCTGATCGCCGGCGGGTTCGGCAGCTTCATCCGGCGGTCGAACGCGCAGCGGATCGGCCTGATCCCGCCGGGCGTGGACCATAGGAGAATCCTCTACGTCGGCAACACGTCATTGGCCGGGGCGAAATGGGCGCTGATCTCGACCAACGCCCGCAAGCGGGCGGAGGAGTTGGCCCGCCTGGCCCATCACGTGGAACTCTCCCAGGACCTCGACTTCCAGATGGAGTTCGTCGAGGCGATGATCTTTCCGGAGGAGTGAGAGGCCGTGAAAGAATCGAAACTCGCGGCTTGGCCCACGCCGGAGGCTTGCTGTCGCCCCGCCGGGCTCTGTCTGATGACGCCGGCGTCGGCCTGAGGCCGAGCGAACGTGCGGCTCGGCGAGGAGCGAAAACGACGACAGACTGACGAGGAACTGTCGCGTTTCCGCGACGCAGCCGGACGCACGTGCAGCCAGCCGACGCCGGCCCGTTGCCTCCAGACACAGCCTAATCGCGGTCCATGGCTTCGTTGGCCATCCAACCGCATGTGCCATCTCCGGCCGGGTCCAGTTTCAGCGGAGAGATGCTGTCCGCGTGCCCGTCGCAGAAGGCGGCACTGGCCTTGCCGCGGTGACGGAAGTGGATGGTGGCGTAGTTCTTCGCGGTGCTGTTGTACTTGAACAGGGGGTAGATGAACACTTCCTCGTTGATCGCGTTCTGCTTCACGCGAGCACAATCGGCGAAGAGGATGGTTCCCGCCGGTTGGGCGATCTGGCTTGCCAAGGCCGGTCTGGCCCAACTGCTCATGCCGGCCTGGCCGTCGTTGGGGTTGACGACCGGGTCGCCGGCCACGTATTGACAGTTGATGCCGTAACCGGATATCTGGCCCGACCCCGTGTATTTCACCTGTGGCGGGGTGAACTCCTTGCACCACAGCATCTGCTTCTGCTGGAGATACGGCCACAAGGGCGACATCGTCACGTCCATGTAAGCGACGCCGCCTTGCTTGTAGTATCCGCCGCACCAGGCGATGGAGACGGGATTGCCGACCACCCAGGCCGGCGGGTAGGAGTCCCACTCGCAGGCGTACATCTGGGCCGCCTGGGCGAGAGACCTGATGTTGCACATGCAGTCCGTGGACCGCGTGATGCTCTTGGCGGCACTCAAGGAGGGCACGAGGAGGCTGACCAGAACCGACAGGATGCCGATGACGGCCAGCAGTTCAACCAAAGTGAAGGCGGTCTTGCGGCGATCGTGTCCTACCATGTTCGATTCCTTTCCCGCATGGGTTCTTCGCATGTCCGGCCTTGGTCGGCCGGGGCGCCGGGGCGGTGGTTCATGCCCGCCGAGACCACGATGTGCGGCCTCAGGGACACGGGGTTGGGCTCCACCACGACGTTCGCGTCGTACACCTTGCCGATTCTCTCGGCGGTGAGCACGTCCCGCGGCGGACCCTCCACGTCCACGCGCCCGGCGTCCAACAGGACCAGCCGGTGGCAGTATTCGCTGGCCAGGTTCAGGTCGTGGAAGACAGCCAGCACGGTCATGCCGGCCTGGCGGTTCAGGCTGCCGATGAGGTCCAGCAGGGACAACTGGTGGGCGATGTCCAGGTGGTTGGTCGGCTCGTCCAGCAGAAGCACTCGCGGCTGCTGGGCCAGGCACATGGCGATGAACGCTCGCTGTCTTTCGCCGCCGCTGATCTCCGTGATGGGCCGGTCGGCCAGGTGGGACACATCGGCCAGTTCCATCGCCCGCTGGGCGGCCTGGTGGTCCTGGCGGGTTTCCCAGCCGAGCCTGGGCAGGTGCGGCCAGCGGCCCATCCCGACCACTTCGCGGACGGAAAACGGCAGGTCCAGCGAGAAGTCCTGGAGCAGGCAGGCCATCGTTCTGGCCAGTCTGCGCCTGGCAAGATGCCGGATGTCCTCGCCGCCCACTTGCACCTGCCCGGACATCGCCGGCAGGACGCCGCTGGCGACTCGCAGGAGAGTGGTCTTGCCGCAGCCGTTGGGACCGATGAGGCCGACGAACTCCCCACGAGCCACCTCGAGGCTCACCTCGTGCAGCACGCAGTTGCCGCCGTAGCCGGCGCTGACGTTCTGGATGGAGATCATGTCTACCTCCCGTGGCCCAGTTTCCTGCGTTTGAGCAGGACCAGAAAGAAAGGGCCGCCGAGCAGTGCGGTGATCACGCCGATGGGGATTTCCAGGGGCGCGATGATCGTCCGCGCGAAGGCGTCGGCCAACACCAGCAGCGTGGCGCCGGCCAGGGCGGAGGCCGGCACCAGCCGGCGGTGGTCGGCCCCAATGGCCAGCCGGACCGAGTGGGGCACGATGAGTCCCACGAAGCCGATGAGGCCGCAAGCGGCGACCATCGCGCCGGTCATCAAGGAGCCCAGCACGAAGAAGACGATCTTGGCCCGCTCGACGTGCAGGCCCATGTGGGCGGCCGGCTCCTCGCCCAACGTCATGACGTTCAGGTCGCGGGCCAGCAGGACGCTGACAGCCGTGCCCGCCGCCACCACGGCCGCCACCACGCGAAGCAGGCCCCAGTCGAACACCTGGAGGTTGCCCAGCAACCACCAGACGACGCTATGGAGGTCCTCCGACGCCGCGGTGGAGACCAGGAACATCAGGACGCTGCCCAGGACCGCGCTGACGATGACGCCCGAAAGGAGCAAGGTGTGGACGGGCACGGCCCCGGCGGCGGTCCGCGCCAGGGCGTACACCAGCAGGATCGTCGCCAGGGCGCCCGCGAACGCCGCGCCGGGCAGCGTCCAGGGGCCGAGGACGGCAGCGCCCAGGATGATGGCCAGCGCGGCCCCAAGCCCCGCGCCGGAGGAGACCCCCAGCACGTACGGGTCGGCCAGCGGGTTGCGGAGGATGGCCTGGAAGATCGCCCCGGCCACCGACAGGCCCGCCCCGGCCACCACCGCCAGCAGGATCCGCGCCAGTCGCAGGCGAATGATGGGCGAGTCGGACATCTCTCCCAGCGGCACGCGGACCGCCCCGGCGAACAAAGAGATCGCGCAAGCCCCGGCCAGCGCCACGCCGAGCACGCCGCAGATGGCCAGGACGTTCGTGGTCCTTCTCATGGGCGCGCCCCCTCGACCGCCCCGGCCGCCGGCCCGGTCGTCGCCGGCGCCGGGTAGAGCCTCTCGGCCAGCGCCTTGACGCCCTCCACCAGGCGCGGGCCGGGACGAAGGAGGATGTCGGTTGGCATGTCGTCGATGATCCGCCCGTTCCGGACCGCCTTGACGTCCGCCCAGCCGATGCGCCCGGCCACTTGAGACGCCATCTGGCCGGGCCGGCCCATGTAGGCGATGACGATGACGTCCGGGTTCCAGTCGATGACCTTCTCGGGATTCACGCGAGGGTGCGGCTGGGGCAACTCGGCGGCGACGTTGATGCCCCCGGCCCGGCAAACGACGTCGTTCAGGAAGGACGGTCCGCCGGCCGTGGTCAGCGGGTCATGCCATATCTCCACGAAGACCCGTGCCCGGCGCCGCGGCGCGACGAGTGCGCACCGCCGGGCGGCCACGTCCAGTTCCGCCCGCATCGCCGCGACCAGGGCGTCCGCCCGCGAAGCTTTGCCTGTCGCCTTGCCGATGGCGGTGATCGCCTCAAACAACTCGTCAAAGTTGCGTATTCTGACATCCAGAACCCCGATGCCGGACCCGCGCAGGATGTCAATCGCCTCCTTCCGCTCGAAGCCGGCGGCGACCACGAGGTCCGGGCGAAGGGCCAGCAACCGCTCCACGTTGGGCGAGCCGAACCCGCCGACACGTTCGATCTGCCTGGCCCGCGGCGGCCAGTCGCAATACTTCGTCGCTCCGACCAGGCAGTCGCCCAGGCCCAGGGCGAAGACGACTTCCGTGACGCTGGGCGCCAGCGAAACGATCCGCATGGGCTCATGGCGGCTGCTCGCGCCGGGCCGCTCGTTCCGGCCCGCCAGGTTGACGTAGACGATGCCCCCCGTGACGGCCAGGATGGCTACCACGCCCAGGAACCATGCTCTGGCTGCCCTGCTCGTCATGGGCGGACCTCGCAGCGGGACAGGAACTGCTCGACCCGCCCTGGCCGGGACGCGAAATGCACGTGCACGTAGCTGGCCAGCACCGCGCCGCGGGCAAACCCCTCGGCCTGGCAGGCATCCGCGCGCCCGCGGCGAAGGCGATACGCCGGGCCCCAACCCTCGCGGGCGGACTCGTCGGCGACGATGTGGCTGTAGTGGAACTCGTGGCCTCGCAGCGTGCCGGCAGAGCCGCCCCCGCTCCAGAGCGTGCCGTCGCACGCGTCGGCTTCCACGTAGCCGAGGGCCGCCAGCCGCTTCAGCATGGCCGTTTCCACCGGCAGCACGCCCGCCATCTCGTGTCGCCGGCCGTCGAGAGTCGTCAGCCCTCTGGCGAGATACATCAGCCCGCCGCACTCGGCGTAGATCGCCCCGCCGCGGCGGGCGTGGCCGGCAATCGCTTCGCGCATGGCGGAGTTGGCGGACAAAGCCTCGGCGTGCACCTCGGGGTATCCGCCGCCCAGGTAGACGGCGCCGGCGCCCGGCGGCAACTGCCTGTCGCGCAGCGGCGAGAACTCCGCCAACTCCGCACCCAGGTCCCGCAGGACCTCCAGGTTGTCGCCGTAGTAGAAGTGGAATGCCTCGTCGCGGGCAACGGCGATGCGGCAGCGGCGACGCCGCAAGGCGTTCCCTTCTTCGCCGTCGTTGCCGGCGTCCGGGGGTTCTGACAAACGCGCCGCGAAGGGAGCGGTCCCTTCCCCCAACCCCAGCGCCGCGGCACGCGGCGGCTCCGTTGCTTCGCTTGCGGCATCGCCGCCAGCCAGGTGCAGCAGCGTATCGAGGTCGAGGTGTTTCGCGCACGCCCGGGCCAGTTCGTCCATGGCCCCATCGGGCAGTGCGTTCGCGTCGGCCGTCACCAGGCCCAGGTGGCGGCTGGGCAGGGCGGGCAGGGCGCCGCTCGGCACGGCCCCCAGAAGCGGGGGCAGGTTCGCCGCGGCCAGCGATTCCCGCAGCCACTGCGCGTGTCGCTCGCTGCCGGACTGGTTGGCGATCACGCCGGCCACCGTCAGCGAGGGCTCGAACGAGGCAAAGCCCTTCACCACCGCCGCCAAGCTCCTGACCGCGCCGTGGGCGTTGACCACCAGCACCACCGGCGCGCCCAGCCACAGGGCGATCTCGGCTGTGCTGCCCGACAGGTCCGTCGGCGAGGCGCCGTCGAACAGACCCATGACGCCTTCGACGACGGCCAGGTCGGCGCCCGCCGTCGCGCGGGCGAACAGGTCCCGCACGTAGTCGCGGCTGGTCATCCAGCCGTCCAGGTTGTAGCAGGTTCGCCCGGAGGCCCGAGCCAGGTAGGTCGGGTCCAGAAAATCCGGCCCGACCTTGAACGTCCGCACGCGCAGGCCCCGCCCCGCCAGAGCGCGCACGATGCCCAGGGCGATCGACGTCTTGCCGATGCCGCTGGAGGCCCCCGCGATCACAATGGCTGGGCAGGAGCGGCTCACAGTTCCACCCCTTTCTGGGCCGCCCGGCCGATCTGCATCCCGTGCTTCACGCAGCGCATCTCCGTCACCGTGTCGGCCAGTGCGATCATCGCATCCGTCGCGCCGCGCCCGGTGAGCGCCAGCACCATCCCCGGCCGGGCCGACCGCATCAGCGCCAGCACGTCGGCCTCCTCCAGAAGCCCGCTCGCCGCGGCCAGGCAGACCTCATCCAGCACGAGCAGGTCGCACGGGCCCTTTTGTGCAAGTTCGCCGGCCAATCGCAGGCCCTTCCGGGCCGCCTCGCTGTGCCGCGCCCACCGCGGGGCGTCGCGCGGGGGCAGGAAGCCCAGCCCCGCCTGGTGCAGGTCGATGCCCGCCTGGCGAGCGGCCGACGCTTCGCCGATGTCCGAGTTGCCCTTGATGAACTGGATGACCGCGACCGTCATTCCGTGGCCGCGGGCGCGCAAGGCCATGCCCAGGGCCGCCGTCGTCTTGCCCTTGCCCTCGCCGGTGAAGATCAGGATTCGCGCCCGGTCGGTCATGACGCCCTCCAGGCCCGCGCCAGTTCGGCCGCGCCGAGCCGCACCGCCAGTCCGCCGGCCAGGAACAGGCCCGCCGAGACGAACATCAGGGCGTTGGCCCAGCGGATGTGCCGCGGCGCCAGCGGGACAATCGCCTCCCCGATGGTGGGCTTGGCCAGCCGCTCGCCGCCGTAGTAGTTCACTCCGCCCAGTTGCACGCCCAGCGCGCCGGCCATCGCGGCCTCGGGCAGGCCGGCGTTGGGGCTTTCGTGCTTGCGCCCGTCGCGAAGCAGCGTGCGAAGGGCCCCCATCGCCCGCCGCCCCGTCAGGCCCGCCGCCAGGGCGATCAGCGGCGCCGTCACCCGGGCGGGAATGTAGTTGGCCGCGTCATCGATGCGGGCCGACGCCCATCCGAAATGCCGGTAGCGGTCGTCCTTGTGGCCGAAGGTCGAGTCCAGCGTGTTGATCGCCCGGTACACGATCGCCCCCACCGGCCCGGCCACAAGGGCAAACAGCAGCGGCGCGGTCACGCCATCGACGGTGCTCTCGGCCACGCTCTCCACGGCCGCCCGCGTGACGCCCGCCTCGTCGAGGTCCCCGGTGTCCCGGCCGACAATCATCGCGACCTTGCGTCGGGCCTCGGCCAGGTCGCCTCGCTCCAGCGGACGGGCCACGGCCAGGCTGTGCTTGGCAAGGTCGCGAGCGGCGATCGTGCTGTAGAGGACCACCACCCCCACCAGGTCGCCCGCCAGCGGATGCGCCAGGGCCGCCGCCGCGATGGCCCCCCACGCCGCGGCACCCGCCGCCGCATACGTCAGCAGGGCCGTCACCAGCCCCGCCAGACGCAGGCCCAGCGGGCTCGACGGAAACGCCCGCCGCGCCGCACGCTCCAGCAACTTCGCCAGCGCGCCGATCCCGCGCACCGGATGCGGCAGCCGGCGGGGATCGCCCACGACCGCGTCCAGCAGGACGGCCAGCAGGATTTGTGCTTCCAGCGGCATCACAAGCCCATGATCCGGTAGATCGCTTCCATGTCCAGGCTTCGCCGCACCACGTCGGCCAGGCGATCCAGCGCCGGCTCGATGTCGTAGTGCGACCCGGCCCCACCCAGCGGCGACAAGCCCTTCCGCACCCGCAGGCCGTCCACGAACCAACGGCGGAAACCGTCGGCGTCGAACAGCCCGTGCAGGTACGCGCCCCACACGCGGGCATCGGTTCGCCCGGCGCCGGCGCCCGCGCCGTCCCGGCCGACCAGCACGGCCTCCAGGCCCGCCGCGCCCGAGACGTCCGTCACGCCGTGGTGAATCTCGTAGCCGGCGACTTCCATGCCCGAAGCGCGGTGCGTCGCCCGCGCCCGCGTCAGCGTCTTCTCCGCCGCCAGCGTCGTCCGCACGTCGAGCAGGCCCAGGCCGTCGTCGCCGCCGTCGGCCGACTCGATGCGCCGCGGATCGGAGATCCGCCGTCCGAGCATCTGAAAGCCCGCGCAGATGCCGACGATCTCCGTCCGTCCCGCCGCGGCCAACTCCAGTATCCGCCCCGCCAGCCCGCTGTTCCGCAGATACGCCAGGTCGCTCAGCGTGTTCTTGCTGCCGGGCAGAATGACCGCGTCGGGCGCCCGCAGGTCCTCCAGCCGCCGCACGATCCGCACGTGCACGTCGGCCTCGCCCGACAGCGCGTCAAAGTCCGTGAAGTTGCTGATGTGCGGCAGGTCGATGACGGCGATCTCGATCGGCCGCGCGGCGCCGCAATCGATGGCGCCGCTCTTGAACTCCACGCTGTCCTCCTGGGGGATTCCCAGCGAGTGCAGGTACGGCACGACGCCGAGGACCGGCTTGCCGGTCCGAGCCAGCACGTACTCGTGTGCGTCGCCCAGCAGACCCGCGTCGCCGCGGAAGCGGTTGACGACCCACCCGGCCAGCAGGCGGCGTTCCCAGCCATCCAGCGTCTCGAACGTGCCCACGAACGACGCGTAGACGCCGCCGCGGTCGATGTCGCCGACGACCAGCACGGGCGACCCGGCGTGCCGGGCCATCGGCATGTTGACAATGTCGTGGCTCTTGAGGTTCACCTCGCCCGGCGACCCGGCCCCCTCCAGCACGATGGCGTCGAACTCCGCCGCCAGCGAGTCGTAACACGCCTTCGCCTCGGCGAAGGCCCGCGGCTTGTAGCGGACGTACTCGCCCACGCGCATGTTCCCCACGGGCTTGCCGCGCACGATCACCTGGCTGCCCGTGTCGCTGTTGGGCTTCAGCAGGATCGGGTTCATCCGCACGTCCGGCTCCAGCCGGCAGGCCTGCGCCTGCACGACCTGCGCGCGGCCCATCTCGCCGCCATCGGCCGTCACGAACGAATTCAGCGACATGTTCTGCGACTTGAACGGCGCCACCCGCACGCCGTCCTGGAGCAGGATGCGGCACAGGGCGGCCGTCAGAACGCTCTTGCCCGCGTTGGAACTGGTGCCCTGGAACATGATCGCCGGCGTGCGGCGGCGCGCCGCCGCCCGCGGCGCGCCGCCCAACGCCTCGCCCAGCGCCTCCAGCAGGCGGGCGTTCTCCTCGGCCGGGCGAACCGCCACGCGGAAGAACCGCCCGTCGAGGCCCGGGTAGTTGTCGCACAGGCGAATCGCGATTCGCCGCCGCAGCAATGCCTCGGCCAGGGCCGCCGCGTCCATGCCCGCCCGGTTGAGGCGCACCAACAGGAAGTTGGCCGCCCCGGGATACACGTACAGCCCCGGCAGTTGAGACAAGCCCCGCGCCAGCGACTCCCGCAGTTCCCGCGCCGCCTCCCGGGTGCGAGTAACGTACCCCTCGTCGGCCAGTATCGCCGCCCCCGCCGCCTGCGCCAGCGTGTTGACCGACCACGGCGGCACCTGGCGGCGCACCGCATCGGCCACGCCGGCCGCCGCCGCCGCGAAGCCCAGCCGCAGCCCGGGAATCGCGTAGAACTTCGTCAGCGACCGGAGCACGATGACGTTGGCCGGCAGATCGCCGCCGCCCAGCGGCGCGTCGTAACCGTCCATGAAATCGGCGAACGCCTCGTCCACCACGAACATCGTGCCCGCCCGCTCGGCCGCCAGCCGCCGCAACTCGCCCACGTCCAGCGCCAGCCCCGTCGGATTGTTGGGCTGGCCGAGAAAGACCAACTCGCCCCCGCGCAAAGCCGCGCCGACCTCGGCGAAGTCCACCGCGTAGCCGCGCTCCTCCCGCAAACCCACCGGCTCCACGTCCAGCCCCGCCAACTCGGCCGCCGCCGCGTAGTCGGCATAGCTCGGCACCGGCACGACGGCCCGCGACGCCTTCACCGCCCGCGCCACGGCGTACAGCAGTTCGGTCGATCCGTTGCCCACCACCACCTGCCCGGCCGCGACACCGTAGCGCCGGGCAATCGCCGCCGTGAGGGCCTTCGCCTCGATGTCGGGATAGTGCTCCAGGTCGTCGATGGCGCGGGCCAGCGCCGAGCGAAGAACCGCCGGCGGCCCCAGCGGGTTGATGTTGGCGCTGAAATCGAGGATCTCCCCGACCTCGCAGCCGGCCCTCTCGGCCAGACCTCGAATGTGTCCGCCATGTCCGCCGGTCATGTCAGCCACCTCGCCGGTTCCAGCGGCCAGGCCGCCAGCATCACGGCAGGCACAAGTTCGACCAGTTCGCACGCGGCCCCGAACGTGTCGCCCGTGGCGCCGCCGATCTTGCGGTGGAAGTACGCCGCCAGGAGCGCCGCGCCCGCCAGGCACGCCCCCGCCAGCGCCAGCCCCGCCCAGCCGAACGCCGCCGCGCACGGGCCCGCCAGCACCACCCCGGCCAGCACCGCCGGAAACGCCGCCCGTCGCCGGCAGAAAACCTTGCCCAGGCCCTCCGGCCGAGCGTAGCGCAGCATCGCCATCTGTACGACGATCGCGCATCGCCCCGCCAGCGGACACAGCGCCGCCGCGATCCAGAACCGCTCCGCCCGCACCGACGCCAGGGCCGCGAACTTCACCATCAGCACGGCCGCGACCGCAATCACGCCCATCGCGCCGACGTGGCTGTCCTTCATGATCTCCAGGATGCGCTCCCGCGGGCGGCCGCTCAGCATCCCGTCGGCCGAGTCGCTCAGGCCGTCCATGTGCAGCGCGCCCGAGAACGCCAGCATCGCCACCACGACCACGGCG
>CAYWTX010000106.1:0-5053 GCA_964461295.1 uncultured Planctomycetaceae bacterium
TCCATGTCGTTGATTTCTTTGTACGACTTCTGCCATTCCAGCTCGCTCGCGAATCCCTCGACGCGCTCCACCAGCACGCGGCCGTACCAGGACCTGTCGAAGATGGTGACGTGTCCCGCCTTCGGCATGTTGATCCAGAAGCGCCAGAGGTAATGGTGCTCGCGCTCGATATCGTTCGGTGCCGCCACGGGCACCACGTCGTAGCCGCGCGGGTCCATGTTCGCGGTGAGCCGCTTGATGTTCCCTCCCTTGCCGGCCGCGTCCCATCCCTCGTACAAGATCACCACCGGAACCCGGCGCAGGTGGATCTCGTGCTCCAGTTCGCGAATGCAGTCCTGGGCGCTCTTCAGCTTCTTCTGGTACTCCTTGCGATCCATCGTCAGCGAAAGATCCACGTGATCGAGAATCGATGAATCCAGGTCCACTCGATCTCCACCGGAATCCCTTCCTCCGCTTGCGGTCCGCGAAGCCTTTCCCGCGGCCCTCTTCCCCACCTGGGATGCGTTCGACTCCTCCGACCGCTCCACCGCGCCTTGGAGCGCCTCGATCACCGTGCCGAAGATCTTCAGCGTCGCGAACCGCTGGTCCTCCGCCTCCACCACCGTCCACGGCCCGTTCTCGCTGTCCGTCTCGGCCAGCATGTCGTCGGCGGCCAAGAGATACCTGTCGTACAACCGCTGGCTGCGGAGGTCGGCCCGCGTGACGCGCCAGGCGGTGGACTTGCTGTCCCGGAGCTTCCGCAGCCGCCGCCTCTGCTCATCCTTGGAGATGTGCAGAAACAGCTTGATGATCACGTTGCCGTCCTCGGCGAGTTGCCGCTCGAAGTTGCGAATGTCCTCGAAGGCCTGTTGCAGGGCCTTGCCCTTCACCGGCCCCTCCACCCGCTCGGCCAGCACGCGCCGATACCAACTGCGGTCGAAGATGGCGATCCGCCCGCGCGCCGGCGTGTGCCGCCAGAACCGCCACAGGAATGGCCGCAAGAACTCCTCCTCGTTCGGCGCGTGCGTGCTGCGAACGTTGAAGCCGCGCGGGTCCAGCGGCAGGATCAGCTCATTGATCAGCGTGCCCTTCCCGGCCGCGTTCCACCCCTCGAACACGATGACGACGGGGATGTCGAGTTCCTTGGCCCGCCGCTGGAGAGCGGCGAGCCTGAGGTCCAGTTCGCCCTTGACGGCCTTGTACTCGCCCTTGCCCACGCGGCGTGACAGGTCGATGTTCTCAAGCATGGTCGGCGCGCCTTTCCGCCCCCCACGTGCGGCGAAAGCGCCGCTCCGTTGGTATCGGCAAGACAGGCCTGCCCACTTCAGCTGGCAGGTCGCAGGCGGCCGTTCACCGATGCGCGGAGAGCGGATCGGCGGTTTCCGGGCCGGCAGCAAGTCGCGACGGCGGCGACGGCGGCGTCAGACTCTCACTTCCCTGCCGGAGGCCTGGCTGCGGTAGAGCCCGTCGAGGATGCGGATGACGTTGAGGCTCTGCTCGGCGGGGACGGGCGAGGGCTTTCCGGTCAGGACGGCGTCGGCGAAGGCGGCGATCTCGTTGGCGTGTCCGCCGATCTTGTCATCGGCGAATTTCAACTGGGTGTCGGTGACCGAACCCGCGGATTCGCCGTGGATGGTCAGTTCCGGCCACTCGGCGCCGGCGTCGGTTCCCATGAGCGTGATCTTGGTGAGTTCGGGTTCCCTGATGTTGGTCAGCCAGGAGCACTCCAGGGTGAGGGCCCCGCCGTTCTTGAAGCGGATGAAGCCGGCGGCGAAATCCTCCACGGTGATCTTGGAGCGGTCCCACTCCCCCCACCAGCCGCGGATGTCCTTGCGCTTGGCGAGCTTCTGGAGAGTGACCGCGCTGACGGCGACGGGTTCGGGGTAGTTCATGAAATGCAGGGCGAGGTCGAGGATGTGCACGCCGATGTCGATCGTCGGCCCGCCGCCGGAGATGTTCTTGTCGATGAAGCCGATCCGCGCCGGGAGGTACCGGCGGCGGAGAAACTGGGCGCGGGCGTAGTAGATGTCGCCAAGCACGCCGGAACGAAGGTAGTCCTTGAGGTGGACGCTGTTGTTCTCGAAACGCATGTGCTGGGCGGTCATCAGAATCCTGTTCCTGGCCTTCTTACGCGCCGCGATCATCTTGCGGACCAGGGCCGGCTTGGTCGTCAGGGGCTTCTCGCACAGAACGTGCAGGCCATGGTTGAGCGCTTCGATGGCGACGGGAGCGTGAGCGGCGTTGTTGGCGCAGATGTCGACGGCGTCCAGTTCGATGCCGGCATCGAGCAGGTCCGTGAGGTAGGGAAAGCGCGATTCCTTCGGCAGGCCGATTTCGTCGCCGCGCTGATGCCGGCGGTCCTCGATCGGGTCGGCGCAGGCAACGATCCGGGCGTTGGGGTTGAGGCGCTTCCAGCCGTTGACGTGAACGCCGGAGATGCCGCCGCAGCCGATGAGGCCGACGCGAAGCTTGGGTTTGGCCGACGCGGCGGTCTTGGTGTCGCTGCCCCAAAGGTTGGTGGTACCCAGTGTGGACATCGCTCTTTTCCTTTCAGCCGGGATCTTCCGCTTGCGCTTTGGCCGACAACCGGCGCCAGCCACCTCGCCTAACATAGTGCCTGGAACCCGCCGCGTCGAGAGGTTTCGCGGCTCGGCCGCGTGTGTGCGAGCGTGCGCCTCGCAGTCTTCAGCCTGGAGGCCTGAGGCCCCCCTTCCGCATCCTGCGCACCGCCGTCCGGGCCGCGAGAAGCTCCGCCTTGCCGGCCTCCGCGCCCCCCCAACGCATGCGGTAATACAGGTCGCACAAGCCCGCCAGCTCCTCCGTCGGCAAGGCCAGCCGCTCGGCCGCCAGGACCGTCACCTCGCGGAACGTGTCGCTGGGCAGCACGCGCACGCCGCGCCGCTTCACGACCTTGAGCAGGTCTCCCACGAACGCGGGCCGCAACGCCCGCCGCCGGCGGGCGGCGGGTCCGGCTCCTCGCCCCGCCCCGCGCCTCCCCCACAGCACCACCCCCACTACCACGACGGTCGCGCTCGCCGCGCCCAGCACCGCCCAGGCCAGCGGGCCGCTCACCCGCCCGTGCCGCACCAGGTCACGCAAAGCCGCCGCCGTTTCGCCCGCCGTGTCCTTCACCGCCTGCCACGCCGACGCCAGCAGGCCCTGCGCCCGCCCGGTCAGCTCGCGCCGCGCCTCGTCGTCGTAGCCGATCACCCGGTCGTACCACTTGAACTCCAGGTCGCGATACCACTGCGTCATCCGCATCAGCCAGGTGCCCCGGTGCGCCGCCGCCATCGACGCCGCCGGCGTCGCGTCGATCGTCGTCCACGGCCCGCCCGACGGGGCCACCTCCGTCCACGCGTGCGCGGCGCGCTCGGGAACGAAATACCGCCCCTGCGGGTCGGCCGCGTCGACGCGGAAACCCGTCGCCAGCCGCGCACGCACGTTCAGCGATTGGCACATCACCGTCAGCGCCGACGCGAAATACTCGCAGTGCCCGCGCCGCAGGTGGAACAGAAAGTCCTCCACGCCGTCGCGACCGCTGTCGGCCAGCGACAGGTCCAGCGAGTACTCGTAGTCGTCGGCCAGCCTGGCGGCCAGGCGACGGGCGATGGCCAGGTCCAGTTCGCCTCGCGCGCGATCGTCGTCGCCGGCGGCCTGGCGGCGATCCAGCAACTCGCCGCACCACTGCCGGGCGAGCTGCACCACCGCCGGCGGCACGGGCGGCTCGGGCGGAACGTCGCCCGACTCGTCCGCGTCGTGAAGGTAATCCCGCTCCACGTCGTCCAGGGCGCGCGCCACCACGCTGGCCGTGTACCGAACCATCGGCTCGGAGCCCGGCACGCCTTGCAGCTCGTACTGCAACGCCTCCGTCGGCCTGGCGCTGAACGACGCCAGGTCGCAGCGCATCGCCACGCACGGGTGCGGGGCGAACGCCGTCGGCAGCAGCGACGGCACCATCGACACCTCCAGCCGCGTCAGGCCCCGCAACAACGACGACGGCGGCGGCCGAGGGGCCCAGCCGGGCCGGACCGCCCGCGAGGCCGTCCACCGCGACGAGGAGTACTCGTCGAAGACCTTCCCGCGCAGGTACATCGGCCCATTCCACGTCGCCGTCCGCCCGTCGACGTCCACCGGCCGCACCTGCAGCACCACGCGGTCCGACGTGTAGATCGGTCGCGAGTCGCCAAGACGGACGGTGTCGGCGAAGCCCGTGGTCCGCCTGCCCGCGTGCGACCGCAGGATGGCGGCGCCCAGCGTGCTTCGCGGCACGATCAGGAACGTCACGACTCCCGCGGCCAGCATGGCCGCCAGAACCGCCGCCAGGCGCGCCGCCAACGCCCGGCGAGGCCACGGCGAGGCGCCCGGGGCCGCCTCCATCGCCCGCTGAAACGTCAGCACCATCGCCGAGCGGCACAGCGCCGCCACGTACCCGGCCGCCAGCACCGCGAACCACAACGCCTGGCTGATCAGGCTGGCCGCCACCACCAGCAGCGCCCCCAACACGAGGATCTGCACGTGGTCGCGCCGCTGTTTGTGCTCGAACAGCTTGCACAACAGGATCACGATCACGTAGTGCCCCAGCGTCAGCAGCAGGTCCTCGCCCGTCATCACGTGCTTGGCCAGAAGCGCCAGCCCCGCCGCCAGCAGCCCCGCGTTCAGCACCAACCGCCGCACGTACAGCTCGCGGTTCCGCCACGCCGCCGCCAGGTGCAACCCCGCCGCCACGATCACCAGCGCCACGTAGAACAGGTTCGCCTCGGCCAGGGAGAACGCCAGCCCCGCCAGCATCGTCGCCGCGAACAGCGTCCGCTCCAGGCGACCGCGCCCGGAGGCGATCTCGTGCGGCGTGTACGAGGCAATCGGCATCAGGAACTGCCCTCCTGTCCGTGGGCGCTCTCCTGAATGCCCGCCGCCGGCGGGCGGCGGGTCGGAGAATCCCCCGAGCGCACCGAAGAACTAGCGCCATCGGGGCGCCCTTCCCCTCCCTCTTCCCTGCTGCCAGCTGCCTGCTGCCTCTTCCCTGCTGCCTGCTGCCTGCTGCCTCTTCCCTGCTGCCTGCTGCCTGCTGCCTGCT
>CAYWTX010000107.1:0-5283 GCA_964461295.1 uncultured Planctomycetaceae bacterium
GAGTGCAATGTAGAAGACAGAGCATGTAAACCTTGCAGTGGGACTCAGCGGGGGTTAGCCCCGCCCGGCAAGCGTAGCCGGCAGCCGGTAGCGAGTCTTGCGCAGGCGGGGAGCAATCCCCGCAGGCGAGGCGTAGACAGCGAGTGTGCAGGCCGTGGGATGGAGCCTCGAGTGGAAGCCGGGGAACCCTCTCCAAGGGAACCCGGTGGAGGGAAGGGGATGCCGGATCGTGGAGCTGTCCGAGGGAAACACGGTCGGTGCCTGTCACCGAATCACCATGTAAACGAAATGCGGACAGATAGCGGATCGGCCCGTCCGAGCCGCGCAGTCGGACGTGCGAAGCCAGCATCCGAAGAGCCGGATGCGGGAATCCTGCAAGTCCGCATCCGTGGGGAGCCTGGGCGGGCAACCGCCCAGGCTTACCCGACCAGGGCCGCTTCGCCCGTTGGTTTGCATGAGCGATTGACAGTTCGCGCCCTCGTGCACAGGAGATGAGCAGCGAGCACAGAATCGGTGCAGAGGCGGTAGCGGGTGGATCAGCACGTTTTCCGTGGAAATGGGCGGGTTTGAGGGGGTAGTGGGCGGCCAATCCATCTGGCACCGCTTTTGCCGTGGCGTTTGGTGGACCCTCAACGCGAAAGGAAGCCAATGCCAGGCAAGCTCGCCGGGTGGGTGGTTCTGTCGGTGATTACTATCTGTTCCTGTGCAGCCATGGCGGCCGATGGACCGGCCTCACAGCCGGCCACGGCACAACCGGCGTCCGCGCCGGCGGCGAGCCGGCCAGCGGGGCCGGCGGAGCGCACGTGGCTGGAAGAAGTGACCGTGACGGCCATGCGGGAGCAGATGGCCGCGTTCGCCGCGCCGTACGTGGTGAACGCGGTGCCGCTGAGCGACTTCGCCGGTCAGCGGATGTACCGCTCGGTGACGCAGGCCCTCACCGACATGCCGGGCGTGATGGTGCAGAAGACGTCGCAATCGCAGGGATCGCCGTACATCCGCGGGTTCACCGGCTATCAGACACTGATGTTGGTGGACGGTGTGCGGCTGAACAACTCGATCCTGCGCTCGGGGCCCAATCAATATTGGAGCGTGGTAGACCCGTTCGTGGTGGACCGGCTGGAGGTGGTGAAGGGGCCTTCGTCGGCGCTGTACGGCAGCGACGCGATCGGCGGGACGGTGAACGCGATCACGCGCTCGCCGGAAGGCATCGGCACCAACGGATGGTGGCGGCAGGCGATGTACCGCTACTCGTCCGCCGATCAGGGCAACTCGATCCGCGGAGAGATCAACGCGACGATGGGTCCGCTGGGAATGCTGGCGGGCGGGGCATGGCGCGAGTACGGCGACGTGTACGGCGGGCACGACGTCGGCGTCCAGCCGAAGACGGGCTACGGCGAGTGCGAAGGCGACATGAAGGCCGTGTACCAGATCGACCGCGACACGACGCTGACGGCGGCGCACTACAACTCTTACCAGGACGACGCTTGGCGGACGCACAAGACGACGTCGGGGATTTCGTGGCACGGCACGACGGTGGGCGACGAGCGGAAGCGCGTGCAGGACCTCGGGCACTCGCTGACGTACGCCCGCTACCAGCGGCGGAACATGGGCGGATGCATCGACAGCATTGACGTGACGGCGTCGTACCAGCAGATGGTGGAACGCGAGTATCGCGTGCGGGGCAACGGCCGGTACGACAAATCCGGGACGGACGTGGACACGTACGGGCTGGGCGTGCAGCTCGGCAGCCCGCTGCCGGTAGGGCGGCTGGTGTATGGTTTTGAGGCCTACCACGACGAGGTGCAGTCGTTCCGTCGCGAGTGGAACGCGAACGGCACGCTGCGGAGCGTCGGCGTGCAGGGGCCGGTGGGCGACGACGCGAGCTACGACCTGGGCGGGCTGTACTGCCAGTACGAGCTGCCGTTGTGGGAGCGGGCGACGTTGATCGTCGGCGGGCGGTACAACTACGCCCGGGCCGACGCCGACCGCGTGGCCGATCCGCTGGGCGGGCGGATGAGCGTGAAGGATGATTGGGAGTCGGTGGTGGGCAGCGCGCGACTGAGCTGGTTCCTGGATGAGAAGGAGAAGCTGAACCTGTTCGGCGGGGTATCGCAGGGGTTCCGGGCGCCGAACTTGTCGGACCTGACGCGGCTGGATGAAGCCCGCACGAACGAGTTGGAGACGCCCTCGCCTGGGCTGAAGCCCGAGAAGTACGTGACGTACGAGGTGGGGCTGAAGGTGAAGGAGAGGGATTTCCAGGCGCAGGCGGCGGGGTTCTACACGGTTATCCAGGACATGATCGTGCGGAAGCCGACGGGGGCGATCATCAACGGCAGCCGCGAGGTGACCAAGCAGAACGCGGGCGACGGCGGGCTGTGCGGGGTGGAACTGAGCGCCCGCTACCGGTTCCACCCGCGGTGGACGATGTTCGGCGACGTGGCGTACACGTACGGGGAAGTGGAAACGTATCCGACCTCGGCGCCGGTGAGCCGGTCGGAGCCGCTGACGCGGCTGATGCCGATGACGGGGCACGCGGGCCTGCGGTGGGACAGCGAGGACGGCAAGTGGTACGCGGAGGGGTTGTGCACGATGGCGGACAAGCAGGACAAGCTGTCGACGGCGGACAAGCTGGACACGCAGCGGATACCGCCGGGCGGCACGCCGGGGTACGTGACATTCGACGTGCGCGGCGGACACCGGGTGAATGAGAACCTGGACATCTGGGCGGGGGTTGAGAACGTAACGAATCGCGAATACCGTATTCATGGCTCGGGGGTGAACGAGCCTGGGACCAACCTGAAGGTTGGTCTTCGCTGGAGATTCTGACGCCAGCGACGAGAAGACCGCCAGAAGGCAAGCCGATGGGGAGGATGTTTCGCGAGCGAGTACGATGGCGGGATGACAATGGTGGCGACAAAGGCGCAGTGGATAGTGCCCGTGCTTGCCTCGATGGCGGCACACGCGGCGGGGCTCTGCGCGGTGGGGATGTATTGCGGTTGGGCCCGGCAGCGTGAGGCGGCGGAAGCGCCCGCGCTGAGGCACGCGGCGCGGGGTTCGCCGGTGATGGAGGTATTCCTCGTGCCGGTGGAGGAACCGGGGGTGATGGGGAGCGGGGAGGAGAAGCCCGAATCGCGCCTGCCGGAGCCCGCGCGCGTGGCGATTGCGCCGCCGGATGCGCCGCGGGCGATGCCGGTGGAGATGCCCTCCGAGCCGCAGCCGAAGGCAGCAGCGCCCCCGCGGCCTTGTGAGGCGCCGGTGAGGCCCGAGCGGGAGCGGTGGTTCGTGAGCGAGCCGGTGATCGCGTCGGCGGCAGCGGCGCCGCCGCTGCCGGAACTGGATGTGGTCTCGGACAAGGAGCCGCGGGCGAGGAAGGTGGAAGAATCCCACCGACCGCAGTCGGTGGTCTTTGCCGCGAAGCCCTCCCAGGTCACAACGGCACCCGCAAAGGCGGCGCCGGCGACCGCGGGAGAATCGCACGGACTGCGGGCCGGGGGATCGGCCGCCGAGCCAGGCGCCGACAGCGGCGCGCAGCCGGCCGACGGCATTCGTCCGGAGTACCCGCCGTCCTGCATTCGCCGAGGCGAGCAGGGGTTGGTGTTGGTGGAGGTGCACGTGCTGGCGGACGGGTCGGCCGACGACGCGCGCATTGTGAAGAGTTCAGGTTTCCGTGAGTTGGACTGTTCGGCGCTGGCATCGGCGCGCAAGGCGCGGTATACGCCCGCGCATCGCGGCGGGGAGCCGATCGCCGCGTGGGCGGTTCTGCCGGTGCGGTTTGTGCTGAGGTGAACACTCGGGCAATCCCGCCCGAGCGGAAGCGGAAAGGGCAGCCAGGTGCTCTACAAGCGACGGTTTGGCGGGCTGTTGGCGGGCATCGCGTGCGCCGCCATGGCGACGGTGGTCCTTGGCCAACCGACCTCCAGGCCGGCGAGCGACGCCAACGCGGGCGCAGCCGACGGGCGGCGTTGGCTGGAGGAGGTCGTGGTGACGGCGTCGCGACGGGAGGTGCTGCTGCGGGAGCTGCCGGCCTCGGCCATCGTGCTTCACGATTCGGCGTCGAGCCGCCCGGGCGCCAAGAACTTCCTGGACGCGTTCGCGGACCAGCCGGGGATCAAGGTGGGCCGTCGGCAGGACGGAGGCATTTTCGGGGGCGACATTGAGGTGCGCGGGTTGAACACCAACGCCGTGAGCGGCGGCAACGTGCTCATCCTGCTGGACGGGATTCCCCAGCGACGGCTATCGTTTGGCGGGCCGTACATGGGCGCCATCCCCTTCGACGCGGTGACTCGCATGGAACTGGTGAAGGGGCCGCTGTCGGTGCAGTACGGACGAGGAGCTCTGGCGGGGGCGATGCAGTTGTTCACCGATCCGGGTTCGGCGACCTACGGCGGCGAGGCGCAGGCGACGTGCGATACAGCGTCGCGGAACATCCGCGGCTGGCTGCGATTCCACGGGCCGATGCCGGGCATGGAGGACTCGACGTTCTCGCTGACCACCAGCGGCGGCTGGGCCGAGGGCTGGCAGGAGCGGACGGAGTCGGGGCGGGGGTTCCTGTACTGGCACGCCAACCTGCGGCTCAGCAAGCAGGACGAACTGAAGGTCATCGCCGGGTACTACCAGGGGTGCGAGGAGGTGGCCTCGCCGGTGCTGATCGACAAGAACGGGCGCCGGCTGAGTGGCATCGATCGCGACACCAACCTTGGCGTGCCGGGGCAGAACGACATCGAACTGACCGAGCATCGCCTGGGAACCACGTGGACGCACCACTACGACAAGACGTTCCTCCACACGCTTACGCTGGCGTACTGGAATGGGGACACGGCCTGGAAGGTGGGCCGCCCCTCCGACGCCCCGGCCGCCGGCAGCGTGGTTTCGCGCATGGCGAACAACCAGCGCTACCAGGAGCAGACGTGGTTTTCGGAGTTCCAGGTGCAGAAGCAGTACGAGCTGTGCCCTGACGTGACCGGCAACCTGACGGCGGGCGCGACGCTGGAGTACCAGATGTACGACAACTCCAACCAGTCCATCCGCACGGCCGGGGGATCGTTCACCGCGGGCATTCCGCTGGACCTAGCCACCCGCATCGAGCCGCCCCGAAGCCAATGGGTGTACGGCCCCGTCGCCGAGCGGGAGACCCGCGAGTGCGATCCGGCCGTGTTCCTGAGCAACCGCACGACGTTCCTGGACCGGCTGACCATCGAGGCCGGGGCGCGGTTGGACGGCTACCGGCGGAGGCAGACGAACCTGACCAACGGGAACGAATCGGTGGTGAGCGACTCGGCCGTC
>CAYWTX010000108.1:0-2854 GCA_964461295.1 uncultured Planctomycetaceae bacterium
TGGCCGGGGGCGTAAGCCCCGGTAGACGATGGAGCAGGCGAGAAGCCCGGAAGAGGCGACGGAAGACCTCCAGCGTGGGCCAGGCCGCGAGCTCCGATTCCTTCACAGACTCTCAGCCCTTCCCAACGGCCGGCAACTTGCCCTCTATTGACATCCCCGCACAAAGTGGTAACATCCGCGCCAGCGTTCGGAGAAAGCCTGGGAAATCTCTGAGGAAAGCAACTATGCGGTACCTGATTGGGGCATTGATGGTGGCGGCGGTGGCGTTCATGGGTTGCGAGAAGAAGGCGGAAGTGAAAGCCACGCACACGGCCTCGCCGGATTCCTCGAAAATCGACACGCTGGAAGGCGCCCCGCCGCCGAAAGACTCGGTCATCAGGCCGCTGCCGCCGGTGGACGTCAAGCCCCTCCCGCCGGTGGACGTCAAGCCGTTGCCGCCCGTGGACGCCGGCCCCGGCGTCTACACCGTCCAGCAGGGCGACAAGGGACTGATGGACATCGCCCGCAGGGAACTGGGCAACGCCAGCCGCTGGAGGGAGATCGAGGCGCTGAACCCCGGCGTCGATACCCGCAAGCTGAAGGTGGGCGTGCAACTCAAGATGCCGGCGAAGTAAGAGAAGGCAGGCAGCAGGCAGCAGGCAAGAGGCAGCAGGCAGCAGGCAGCAGGCAGGAGGCAAGAGGCAGCAGGCAGCAGGCAGCAGGCAGCAGGCACGAGGCAGCAGGCAGCAGGCAAGAGGCAGCAGGCAGCAGGCAGCAGGCAAGAGGCAGCAGGCAGCAGGCAAGAGGCAAGAGGCAAGCCTGTCCGTCTCCCGCCTCGTGTCCGCCAGCAATGACGATGGCGGCGGGGTTGCCGGACAAGCTTGCTTCCGCACCTGCTGTCTTGTTCCGAGGATGGGCTTGCCTCCGGCCCTGCCGCATGCTGCCTGCTGCCCCTGGTTGGACTATGGATCTTGATCTCACCACGCCGGTCCAGTTCGTCAAGGGGGTGGGCCCCACGCGGGCGGCGCAACTGGCCGAGCTGGGCATCCGGACGCTCGAGGACCTGCTCACGTACTTCCCGCGGCGGTTCGACCTGCGCCGCCAGGCCCAGCCCATCGCCGATCTCCGCGGCGACGAACAAGCCGCCACCGTCGCCGGCACGGTCGCCGACGTGCTCGAGCAGCGGTTCGCCCGCCGGCCCTCCCTCCAGTGCCGCGTCGAGGACGACACCGGCGGGGTGCTGGTCCGCTGGTTCCACGGCGGCTATCTCCGCAACACCATCCGCCCCGGCATCTGTATCGCCGTCAGCGGCAAGGTGTCGCTGTACAAGGGCAGAGCGCAGTTCATCAATCCGCGCCAGCAGGTGATCTGGGACCCGGGGACGACCGACTTGTCGCAGGATGAACTGCTGCCGGTCTACCCGGCCGGCGGAAGACTCTCCAGCGGCGTCATCGCCAAGGTCGTGCGGGGCGTTCTGCCGCTGGCCGAGCAACTCATCCCGGAGTGGTTTGACGACTTCCACCTGCTGCATCGCGAGCTGATGCCGCGCGGGGCCGCCGTGGCGGGCATGCACCGCCCCGAGGACCGCGAGCACTGGGCAAAGGCCCGCAAGCGCCTGGCGTACGACGAATGCATGCTGATGCAGCTTGGCATCGCGCTGACGCGAGTGCGGCAGGTCAGCCGCCCGGCGCATCCGCTACCGCTCAGCCAGGAGATCGACCGGCGCATCCGGGCGAGGTTCCCCTTCCAGCTCACGCCCGCGCAGAACAAGGTCGTCGGCGAGATCGCGGCCGACATGGCCAGGGACCGCCCGATGAGCCGCCTGTTGCAGGGCGACGTGGGCAGCGGCAAAACGGTGGTGGCGCTGCACGCGGCGTTGCTGGCCGTGGCCAGGCACAAGCAGGCGGCCGTCATGGCGCCCACCGAGATCCTCGCCGCCCAGCACTACGCGAAGGTTCAGCAGTACCTGGCCGGAAGCCGCGTGCGGACGGCGATGCTGGTGGGCGGCCAGCGGCCCTCGGAGCGTCAGGGCGTGCTGGCGGGCCTGGCCGCGGGCGAGATCGACCTGGTGGTGGGCACGCACGCCCTGTTGGGCCAGACCGTGCGCTTCGCGTCGCTGGCGCTGGTCGTCGTGGACGAGCAGCACAAGTTCGGCGTGCGCCAGCGAAGCGGCATCCGCGGCAAGGGGTACGCCCCGCACTACCTCGTGATGACGGCCACCCCCATCCCACGCACGCTCGCCCTCACGGTTTTCGGCGACCTGGACGTGTCGGTGATCGACGCGCCGCCCCCCGGCCGCGGACGAACCCTCACCAAGTGCGTGTCCGGCGGCGACATGCCCGAAGTGCTCGCCGCCGTGGAACGTCTCGTGGCCGGGGGGCGGCAGGCATACTTCATATACCCGTTGGTGAACCCGTCGCCCGAGATGGAACTGACGGCCGCGACCGACGCGTGGCGCGAGTTGTCGGCCGGGACGCTGGGGCGGTTCGGCGTGGGACTGATTCACGGGCAGATGTCGCCGGCCGAGAAGGACGCGGCGATGGCGGAGTTCGTCGCGGGACGGAAACGAGTGCTGGCGGCGTCGGTGGTGGTCGAAGTGGGCCTGGACGTGCCCGCCGCCAACGTGATGGTGGTGATGCACGCCGAGCGGTTCGGGCTGGCGCAGCTGCACCAGCTTCGCGGGCGGATCGGGCGGGGCAGCGACGACGCTGCGTGCATCCTGGCGGCGTCGGCGAAGAACCCAATCGCGAGGCGGCGGCTGGAGGTGCTGGAGCAGACCAGCGACGGGTTCAAGATTGCCGAGGAAGACCTGCGGATGCGCGGGCCGGGGGAGTTTTTCGGCACCCGGCAGCACGGCCTGCCGGAGCTGAAGGTG
>CAYWTX010000109.1:0-4767 GCA_964461295.1 uncultured Planctomycetaceae bacterium
ACCACGGTGAGCGAGATGGTGCCCGGCGGCCTCCTGGGCCGCTTGGTCGAGAAGAAGGCGCCCGCCTACCAGCTCAGCATCGCCAACGCGCTGTGGGCGCACAAGGGCTACCCGTTCCGCAAGGAGTTCACCGACCTGGTGAAGGCCGACTACGCCGCCCGCCTGTCGGAACTGGACTTCGCCCGGAGCGACCCGGCCCGCAAGACGATCAACGACTGGGTCGCCCAGGAAACCAAGGACAAGATCCAGGACCTGATCCCCGCCGGCATCGTCAACAGCGACACGCGACTGGTGCTCACCAACGCCATCTACTTCAAGAGCCAGTGGGCCAAGCAATTCCAGAAGCACGCCACCAAGGATGGCGACTGGCAACTCGCCGGCGGCATGAAGGCATCCGTCCCGCTCATGCGCGAGCAGGCCCACTACGGCTACATGGAAACCGACGACTTCCAGGCCCTCCAGATGCCCTACAAGGCCGGCGACCTCGCGATGCTCGTCCTGCTGCCGCGCAAGGCCGACGGCCTGGGCGCGGTGGAGAAGACCCTCTCGGCCGGCAACCTCGCGACGTGGACGAAAAAGCTCGCGGACGCGGAAGTGCAGGTCACGCTGCCGCGGTTCAAGACCACCAGCCAGTTCAGCCTCGGCGACGCGCTGAGCGCCATGGGCATGCCCGAGGCGTTTGACGCGTCGAAGGCCGACTTCACCGGCATGACCACGGCCGACGCGTTGTTCATCTCCGCCGTGCTGCACAAGGCGTTCGTGGCCGTGGACGAGGAGGGGACCGAGGCTGCGGCCGCCACCGCCGTCGCGATGGCACTGGCGGCTGTTCACAGGCCGGTCGAACCGAAGGTCTTCAAGGCCGACCATCCGTTCTTCTTCGCCATCCGCCACCTGAAGACCGGCGCGATCCTTTTCGCGGGAAGGGTGACCGACCCGCGGTAGCACGAACGTACTGTCGTCCCTTCCAAGCCCCGGCCCGGCGTGGCCGGGGCATCTTTGCGCTCCGCACACGCGCCGCACACGCCCCTTGACACTCGCCATTGGACACCTGACACTCTCGGCCCCAACACGAAAGGCAGCGGAGAATGAGCGATCAACTGTTCGACGTGTCCGGCAAGGTCGTGGCGATCACCGGGGCCGCCGGCGTGCTGTGCGGCGACATGGCGCGGGCCCTGGCCGCTCGGGGCGCCAGCGTCGCCGTCATGGACATCCAGGACGATGCCGCCGCAAAGCTCTGCAAGGAAATCGCCGCCGCCGGCGGCCAGGCCGTCGCCATCCACTGCAACGTGCTGGAGAAGGACTCCGTGTCCAAGGCGGCCAACGAGTGCGCCGCCAGGCTTGGCCCCGTCGACGTGCTGATCAACGGCGCGGGCGGCAACAAGAAGCAGGCCACCTGCATCCCGCCGGACACGCTCTTCTTCGACCTGGATCCCGACGCCATCCGATGGGTCTTCGACCTCAACTGCCTGGGCACCATCCTGCCCAGCCAGGCCTTCGGGCGCGCCATGGCCGCCGCCGGCGAGGGCGTCATCATCAACATCTCCTCGATGAACGCCTTCCGCCCGCTGACGCGGATCGCCGCCTACTCGGCCGCCAAGGCCGCCATCAGCAACTTCACGCAGTGGCTGGCGGTGTACATGGCCCAGAACCACTCGCCGAGCATTCGGGTCAACGCGGTGGCCCCGGGCTTCTTCCTCACCGAGCAGAACCGATTCCTGCTCACCGACGAGAAGACCGGCGACCTCACGCCCCGCGGCAAGCAGATCATCTCCCACACGCCGATGGGGCGCTTCGGGCAGCCGGGGGACCTGGTGGGAACACTGCTGTGGCTGGTGAGCGACGCCGCCAAGTTCGTCACCGGCATCGTCGTGCCCGTCGACGGCGGCTTCAGCGCCTACTCGGGTGTGTGAGGCGGCGCCGGCGCCCGTCCGGCGTGCGCGTGTTCTGCCTTCGTCGCCGCCTGGCGCCTCCTCCGCGGGAGACCAATCGGAGTCAACCGGCTACTTGGCATTGCCGCCGGTGTTCAAGGTTCAAGGCGCAGCTTGACGCACTGTCCGTCAACAAAGCGGACCGACTGAGGAGAGCCGGATGGCGAAGACTCGGTGGACCTTCACGTTCTGTGCGCTGGCCACGATGCTTCCACAGGCCGCATCCGCCGGCCAGCGGGCGTACTACGAGTGCACTCTCCAACAGGCGCTGACGAGCGGCAGGGACGTGAGGCTCCTGCTGGAGACAGAGGACGGACAGGTGCGTCAGCACGCGGTGGCGATCCCCGGCGACTCCTACGCGGCCTGTCGGGTGCGGGAGCATGGCCTGAAGGTAGCGGCCGGCCGGCTGAGCGGGCCAATGCGGATCCAGATCGGCGATGCCGTCGAGAAGGTGGACCTCGACGTGGCGCTGGACAAGGCCGGCACGTATGCCATCGCCCACGGTCTGCGCAAGGCCGAGGGCAAGGTGGCCATCGAGGCGCCCGAAGGCGCCGCCAGCCCGCTGCGGGTGTTGTGGCTCCAGGATGCGATGGGGGCGGGTTCGCCGCTGACGCTGCCCTTCGAAGTGAACCGCTCGGCCAGGACTGTGACGGCGCGCAAGGCCTCCGCGGAGAGATACAACAAGAGCCTGCATCCGGTGGACGCGGCCCGGTTGGCCTTTGACGGCGCGAATCTGGAGGGCGAGATCGGCATCACGATCGTGCCGGACGGCTGGACGCCCGCGGACAAGCAGCCGGTCGAAGGCGTGATCAGGCTGAGGGCGTCGCTGGACGGCAAGGACAAGGGCGGGACGTACTCGGCGGCGTTCGGGGCGGAGAAGCTCCGTCAGGGCCATGTCGCCAGCAGACCGATCACCGAAGGGCGGATGCGGGACGAGGTGGCGCCGGTGCTGGGGCGCGACGCGCCGTGGCGGGTGTGGCTGGTGACCGGGCAGGGCGTTGCCAGGAACGCCGACGGCGAGTTGGTGCCGGTGCCGCCCGTCGGCAACCGTCGCCAGCCTCAGGGCTACGACGCCGGGACAGCGCAACTGTCGGACCTGCCGGCCGAGGACTGGACCCATCGCGACTACGACGACAGCCTGTGGGGGCGGTACGCCGACGACCTGTACGAGTTCATCGGCGGCTACGGGGCGGCCGCGCCGCGCGACGCGCTGCTGTGTCTCCGCACGTGGTTCGGGGTGTCGGACCCGACGAAGGCGGCCGGTGTGACGGTGACGGTCGAGTATCTCGGAGGCGCCGTCGTCTACGTCAATGGCGTGGAGGTCGGCCGCGGCCACGTCGCCGAGGGCAAGCTCCAACCGCACGTGCCGGCCGCGGACTATCCCGTCGAGGCGTACACGGTCGATGACGGAAGCACGCCCTTGCCGGTGGTGGGTCTGGGCGCCAGGCCCGAGCCCAAGTGGCTGCCTCGCTACCAGGCGCGCGTGCGCACGATGACGGCGCCGGTGCCCTCAAAGCTGCTGGTCAAGGGCGGGAACGTGCTGGCGGTGGAAGTGCGCCGATCGGCCGCCTGTGGACCGATGCAGCAGCAAGGCTGGAGCCACCTGGCCGTCCGCGGGGTGAACGTGAGCAGCCCCAGCGGGGCGGGGTTGATGGGATATGCGGAGGCATGCAGGGGCACTCGGGTCTGGAGCGCCCAGGAACTGGAGCAGGTTACGGCCAGGCCGGTCGCGCGTTGGCGGATCGCCGGCGGCTGGGCCCGAGGGGTGATGGGCGTGCGGGGGATGCCGATCGTGGGCATATCGGCGGGCAATCCGTACGAGCCGGTGCGACCGGTGCGGATCCTGGTTCCCCGCAACGGCGTGGGCTGCGGGCAGGCGGTACTGGCCGACGGCGACGGCCTGCGCGGGGTCAGGGCGACTGTGCGAGATCTGGTCGGCCCGGACAAGGCAGCCTTGCCGGCGCGGGTGCAGTTCGCGTCGCAGGGCGGCGACATCCACTGGTGCGACAACCTGCTGGACAAGCCGGAGGATGGCGCGACGACCCTCCCGGTGTGGCTGAGCGTCCAGGCGCCCAGGAACCAGGCGCCCGGCTGGTACGTCTCGACGCTGTCGCTGGAGGCCAACGGCAGGAAGTTCGACGTCCCGGTGCAGGTGTTCGTGACGGGCTATGCGGTGCCCGACGCCAGGGATCTGCGATCCCTGATGGGCGTGATGCACTCGCCGGACGCGACGGCGGCCGTCTACGGCGTTCCGCCGTGGTCGGAGGAGCACTTCAAGGTGATGGCCAGGTCGCTGGAGCTGGCGGGGCAGTTGGGCGGCGACATCATGTACGTGCCGGTCCTCATCGGGCAGCACATGGGGCATAGGAGCGGTCTGATCCGGTGGGTGAGGACGGACAAGGGCTTGCAGCCGGACTTCGGCCTCTTCGAGAAGTACCTGGACCTGTACGTGAAGTACTGCTCGCCGCCCAAGGCCATGAGCCTGTACGTCTGGAGCGCGGACAGCGCCAAAGAGCTGGCCAACGCGTACGAAGGCCGCGCGATCATGACCATGGCAAAGAACCCCCAGGCGGTGGCGAGGGTGACGCAATGGGACCCCAAGACGGGGGCGACCGAGTCGGCGGTGGCGCCGACCTTCCTGGACGAAGGCGCCGAGGCGTTCTGGAAGCCGATGCTCGACGGCGTCCAGGCGATCGTGAAGAAGCGCGGATGGTCGGAGCGCATCATCATGCTGGGCCTGGGCAGCGATTTCCGTCCCTCGCAGAAGACCGGCGAGTTGTTGCGGCGATGGGCTCCCTACGCCAGGTGGGACATCTACTCGCACTTCTCGGGCGATCCG
>CAYWTX010000110.1:0-8969 GCA_964461295.1 uncultured Planctomycetaceae bacterium
GGCCTGCCCGCTTCAGCGGGGCAGGTCTTAAGTTCAGCAGGAAATCCTGGTTCGGCGGAACGTTCTTCGCCTCGTGCTCGATGATGAGGTCGCCCTTCTCCGTCCGCGACGCGATGCCGTGCGTGCTCGACAGCCCCTCCAGCTTCTCCGCCCCGCCGATCACCCGCACGCGGATGCTGAGCTGCCCCGCCTTGTCCTGCGTCTGCTCCATCGGATACCAGTATCGCAGGCTGCGGTACAGCTCCGGCAGCGTCTGCGTGTAGCTCAGGATGATCCGCTTCTCGCGCCGCCCCAGCAGCGGGAAGACACGCATCTTGAAGACGTTGCCCTCCATCATCTCCAGCAGCGCCGGGTCCCGCCGCGTGTACACGATCGACTCGTACACGAACCGCCCGTAGTCCCGCTCCACCATCCCGCCTTCGTTCAGATCGGCCGAGCCCTTCTGGTCCGACACGTACATCGCCAGCCGGCTGAGGCTCGCGTCCGGCGGCAGCGGAAAATAGAACGTCCCTTCCATCTGCCACTCGCGCTGATTGAAAAACGTCTGGTCCACCGTCGTGCGGGCGATGCCGTCCTCGATCACCACGTCGATGACGTACTTGCGCAGCTCCAGCCGTACGTTCTGCCCCCACGGGTCCACGGCCACCAGCTCGCCGCTGGCGTGCCTCTCGGCCGTCTCGACCAGCGGCTTGCCGGCCAGGTTCTCCCGCGCCCAGTTCACCAGGTGCGTGAACCGCTGCGCGGCGGAGCGCTTCGGCGGCCCGCCCGCCGGCGCGAACGCCTGCTGCCCGGCGCGTACCTCGACCGCACCGCCGGGACTGGTCAACTCCACGCGTCCCTGCCCCACCGCCACGAACGTGCCGTCCGTCTCGGCCGAGACGGTGAACGCCGTGCCCTTCGCGGCCGCCTTGCCCGTCGGAGTCTCCACCGTGAACGGCCTGTCGCTCCTGGCGACCTGCAAGAGAACCTGCCCCGCCTCCAGTTTCACCTGCCGTGGGCCGGCGACCTTGTACTTGGCGCCCGCCCGCGGATACAGCCGCGTGCCGTCGTCGAGCTTGACCACGCCGTCCCGCTCGACCGGGCCGGGGCCCGTGCCGCTGCTGCTGCCGCCGCCGGCCATGACGCTGACCAGCACCATCGCCGCCGCCGCCAGGCCCGCTGCTCCCGCGAATATCTTCATGATCAGTCTCCCGCGTCTGCTTGGACGTGCTTCACCCGTGGCCACTGAACCCAACCGCGCCTCAAGTTGCTTGAGCATCTCCCGTTTGCGATCCTCGCCCAGCGCCGGCGGGCCCGATGCCTTCCGCAGCAACTTCGCCATGTTGGCGTCGAAGATGTTGTCCTGTTGATCGCTCATGCTTCTGTCTCTGTTCCCGCTTCCTTCGTCATCGCCCGGGCTCCGGGCTCCGCACTCCGGGTTCCGGGCTCCGCATTCCGGGTTCCGGGTTCCGGGTTCCGGGTTCCGGGCGCCGGGTTCCGGGTTCCGGGCGCCGGGTTCCGGGCGCCGGGTTCCGGGACCTACCCGCTAAAGCGGGCAGGCCGCGCCCAGCGCCGCGAACGTCTCCTTGAACGCCTTGCGGGCCCGCTTCAGCAAGCCCTTCACCGCGTCCACCGTCACCGCCTGGTCGCCGGCGATCTGCTCCAGAGACCGCTCGTCGATGTACTTGGCCTTCAGCACGCGCCGGTAGGGCTCGGGCAGTTGCGTCAAGGCCGAGCCTACCAGATCGCGGGTCTCCTGGGCCTCCAGCAGGTCGCTCGCCAGCGGCGCGCGGTCCAACTCGTCGTAGATCCGCTGCAGCGAACCGTCCAGTGAGTCCCACATCGCGGCCTGGCCTTCACGCCCCCTGGCGCCAAGGGCGTCCCGGATGCAGTTCCGCGACAGCGTGCGTAGCCACGCGATCATCGGCCCCCGCGCCGCGTCAAACTTCCCCAGCCGCTCCATCGCCCGCGCAAAGGTCTCCTGCGTCACCTCGGCCGCCAGGTCGGCGTCGCGCCCCACGCGGTAGTAAGCGAACCCGTACACGCCGTCGGCGTGCCGGGCGAACCACTCCGCCAACGCCTCGCGGTCGCCTTGCCTCATGCGGCCGACCAGGGCCGCGTCGGTCTCGTGCTCGGGCGATGACAAGGGTCTCTCCGTGATAGATCCCCCGGCTGCAAACCGGGGGCGTTCCAGGTCGCCTCACTATGGACTGTCACGACGGGGCGAAGAAGTGTCACCGAAATACCACGCGACCGGCGACCGCATACCGTTGAGGCCGACCCGCTTCAGCGGCGTCGGTCCCGAAAACCCGCTTCAGCGGCGTCGGTCCCGGAAACCCGCTTCAGCGGCGTCGGTCCCGAAAATCCGGAGCGATCCACGACGAGCGCAACGAAACAGGTGAACGCAGATGCTTCCATCCGCGTTCACCTGCTTCCCTGTGGCCGTCAGGCGGCTCAACTAGCTTGCCGGCTGGTCCTTGGGCGGCTCGGACGGCGGGGGCTCCGTCGGGGCGGCCCCGGCCGGAGGAGTCTCGGCCGCGATGCCGGCGCCTTCGGCCGCGGGCTGCTGAGCGGTGGTCTCGTCAGCGGGTTCCTCGAAGTAGATGTCGTCCAGATCGGTGGCATCCACCTCGCGCCGCAGCAGGAAGTAGATCACCGTGGACGCGCTGCTGACGAAACTCAGCAGGAAGCCCACCACCACCGCCGCGACGCCCGCCACCGTGATCCAGATGAAGAACGCGCAGATGCTCTCCCACGTGGTCATGGCCGCGCCGGCCTCGCCCCACGGGCCGGACGGCAGCAGGTTGTCGAACGACGGCGCCGGCCAGAGAACGTCCAGCTTGTCGGCCGTGGGAGACAGCCTCTGCCCGCCCCCGATGACCCCGACGCCGACGAACCCGTGTGCGACCGCCAGGGCCAGATACGCGAACACCCGCACGAACAGGTACGTGATGGCCCCATAGACCAGCGCCACCAGCATGTACCACCCCGCCCGCCACGGCTTGGCGAACACGTACGAGTAGCTGCGGCTGATGGCGTCAAAGCTGTCGGAGCTCTCGGCCGCGATCGTCGGGTACATCAGCGATCCGCCACCGACCAGGCCGATGGACAGGAAGGCCACCAGCAGCCCGCACAGGATCGCCAGCGGCATGAGGATGCTCATCACGATGTCCAGCACCGGCACGCTCATCAGCAGCCCGCCGGCGATCATGAACAAGCCGATCACCAGCACGATGCCCAACGGGATCAGCGGCGCGGTGTAAAAGCTGAGGAACTTGCCGAGTGCGAACTTCAACGCCGCGGCGGCCGAAAGCTTCTCATCCCGCGCGAACTGCAGGGCGCTCATGCGGTGCATCGCCCCGCCCAGAAGCGCCCAGATCGCCAGCGCACCGGCCACAAAAACGATCGCGTACAGCCAGTGCTGGCAGAAGAACCACCCCAACCCGCTGACCGCCATCAGGGCGAAGTACAGGAACCCGAACGGCTCCGCCTGCGGAACCTGCCCCGGCGCCACCGCCGGCTGGACCTCCAACTCCCGCTGGAGGCGGTCAGCACGGTTCTGCAGCATCTGCCGGTAGGACATCAGGCCGCCGGCGATGTTCCCGCCCGCCGCCGCCTGCAACCCACGCGCCACGCACTGCGATTCGTACTCGGCCAGGCTGGCGAACACCGGCCGGCCCCGAATCTGCCGCACGCGCGCCGCGAATCCGGCTTCCCGTTGGGTGATGCCCCGCCGGGCCGCGGCGAGGGCCTTGGCCGCTTCCTCGCGGGCCTTTGCCTTGCCCGCGTCGTCCAGGCTCTTGTCGTCGTCGATCCGCCTCCAGACGCCGTTGGGATCGCGAGAATCCACCCGGTCGAGAATCCGCTCGATCCGGTCGACCTCCTGGTCCAAGGCCTCCCTCGCCTCGCTCAGCGCCGCGGACCACCGCGGCAGCAGTTTCTTCCTCATCTCCTCCCGGCTGATCCCCTTTGCGTCGGCCTTCACCACGTTCATGAAGTGAACGAACGAGTCGGAGAAGTGCCGCGTCCGCAGGTCCGCCGACGCGCTCTGGTAGGCGCCCAGGCTCACCCGCTGCTCGTTCGCGTCGGCCCACAGATTGACCGCCGCCTCCGGACGCTGCTTCTCAAACTCCTCGCGCCCGGCCTGAAACGCCGTCGCGGGCAGCGCGACGTGCTGCGGGATTTCGCCGTCGGCAACGTACGCCCCGCCGATGCCCGAGGAGACCCGGTCCATCACCCAGCCCAGCAGCGCCACCAGGATCACGGTGCCCGCCGACAGCGCCAGCTTGCTCGGCTGGATCGCCATCCGGAACGATTTGAAGATATTCGTCCAGGCGAACAGTTCCTTCCAGTTCACGCGATTCAGTTCCTGCTGCTCGTCCGACATGGTTGCTCCTTTCGCTGCACCGCCCTAGGTAGAACGCGCTGGCGCCTTCGTTCACGCCACCGGCGAGAATTATAGCGCCCCGCCTCGCCATCCGCAACAAGGCTGTCAATCCTTTGTTTGCGGATTCCTCTTGCCCGAGGGCTTTTCGGCGCTGGACCCGCCCTTGTCCGACGACCCGCCCTTCTCCGACGATGCGCCCTTCTCCGACGATGCGCCGCTCTTCTCGGATGCCCCGCCCTTCTCCGACGACGGCGATGGCGATGGCGACTTCTCGCTCGCGGCCGACTTGCGGTACGACTCGCTCCGGTAGTCGGTCTGGTAGAACCCGCTGCCCTTGAAGATGATCCCGCCCCCGGCGCCCACCAGCCGGCGAACTTTGCTCTTCCCGCACTCCGGGCATTTCCGCACCACCGGCGCCACGATCGATTGGAACTTCTCGAACGAGTGCCCGCAGGCATCGCATTCATAATCGTACGTCGGCATACTTCCTGCTCCTGGCTTTGCCGTGGCGCCCCCCGAAGAACAGTCTCAATCGTCGGTTGACGTTTCTCCATCCCCGCCGTCCGGCTCCGGCGCCTTGGCCACGATCACCCCGGCCGGGCGGATCGTCCGCCCCTTCAACATGAAGCCCTTCACGTAGTCCTTCAGCACCGTGCCCGGGGCAACGTCCCGGCTTTCCTGCTGCATCAGCGCCGCGTGGAACGCCGGGTCGAACGGCTTGCCCGCCGCCTCGATCCGCTCCACGCCATACTGCTTCAGCACTTCCAGCATCTTGTCGTGCACCAACTGCACGCCCATGTAGAACGGGTCGTCCTCGCCGTGGTCGGCCGCCGCCGCCTGCATCGTCCGCTCCAGGTCGTCCACCACCGGAAGCAGGTCGCGGATCAGCGATTCGTTCGAGTAATCGCGAGCCGTCTCCATGTCCCGCTGCCCACGCTTCTGGTAGTTCAGGTAGTCCGCCGACACCCGCTGCAACCGCGAAAGCAGGTCGTCCCGCTGCAACCGCAGCGACTCCAGCGTCTCCTCGGGCATCTGGGCTTCCGAAGCGGCCGACGTCGCCTCCCGCCCAGGGGCGACTTCCGCCCCTGGCGGCTCGCCTTCGGCCGTCGTCTTCGCCTTCTTGTGGCTCATGTCCTTGGCTCTCTTGACTTGCTTGCCTACTGCTTGCCCGCGAAATACTCTCTTAACTTGCCGAAGAACGTCTTCCTTTGGTCGGACAACTCGGCCTCTTCCGTCTTGCCGTACTCCTCCAGCAACTCCCGCTGCCGGGCCGTCAGCTTCCGAGGCACCTCGATCACCACCTGCACGTACTGGTTGCCCGGGCGCAGCGTCCGCGGGTTGGGCAGGCCGCGCTTCTTCAGCGTCAGCACCGCGCCGTTCTGCGTTCCGGGCGGCACGGGCAGTCTCTCCGGCCCGGCCAGCGTGGGCACTTCCACCTCGCCGCCCAGCGCCGCCTGCGCGTACGTGATGGGCACCTGGCAGACCAGGTCGTCGCCCTGACGCCCCAGCAGCGGGTGCGCCCGCACCCGCACGTAACAGTGCAGGTCGCCCCGGCTGGCGCCGCTGGCGGCCGGCTCGCCCTCCCCGCGAACCCGGATCACCTGCCCGTCGCGAATGCCCGCCGGAACGTGGACGCCCAGCACGCGCTTCTTCCGCTTCCGGCCGCCGCCGTTGCACTCCGGGCACGGATCGCTGACGGTGCTCCCCTTGCCCCGGCAGCGCGGGCAAGCCGTCACGCGAACGCTCATCCCGAAGAACCCAGGCACCTGCTGCTGCACCTGTCCGTATCCGCCGCACGTCTGGCATCGCTGCGGCACGGTGCCGGCCTTCGCCCCCGAACCGGCACACACCTCGCAGTAATCCATCCGCTCGAACTCGAGCGTCTCGTCGACGCCCGTCGCCACCTGCTCCAACGTCAACTCGACCTCGGTCTCCAGGTCGAAGCCCCGCTCGGCCGCACGGGCCCCTCCGCCCAGCCCCATGCCGCCGAAGATGTCCTCGAACATGGAGAAGATGTCGCCGAAGCCCATGCTCGAGTAATCGTGCACGCCCGCCCCGCGAAGGCCCTGGTGCCCGAAGCGGTCATACCGCTGCCGCTTCTCGGGGTCCGAAAGCACCTCGTACGCCTCGGACAACTCCTTGAACTTCTTCTCGCCCTCGGACTTGTCGCCCTTGTAGTTGTCCGGGTGGTACTTGAGCGCTCCCTTGCGGTACGCGCGCTTGATCTCATCCGGCGACGTCTGCCGCTCGACGCCCAATACCTCGTAATAGTCTCGTTTCTCACTCATCGTGCATTGCCGATTGCCCATTGCCCATTGCCAATTGCCAATTGCCCATTGCCAATTGCCCATTGCAGGCATGCGACCAGCAACACTACCGGCATCAGATGGTCCTGCTCAACTATCTATCGGCCGTGCGCGACGCTCCATTCGGCCCAAGGCGGCGATTGAACAAACAGGGGCGCCTGCACTTTCGAGGCGCCCCTGTCTTCAATCGGCAATCGGCAATTGGCAATGCTATACCACGGCGCCGGCCACCGCGTTGGAGTCCTCGTCGTCTTCCTTGTACTCCGTCACCATCAGGTCGGTCGTCAGCAGCAGGCCTGCGATCGACGCGGCGTTCTGAAGGGCGCTGCGGGACACCTTCGCCGGGTCGATGATCCCGGCCGCCAGCATGTCCACGTACTCGCCGCTCGACGCGTCGTAGCCGACGTTGCCGCCGCGTTCCATGATCTCCGCCACGGCCACCTCGCCCTCGGCGCCGGCGTTGTCAACGATCTGCCGCGCCGGCGACTCCAGCGCCTTGGCCACGATCTCCACGCCGATCTTCTCGTCGCCGCGGGCACGAACCTTCTCCACCGCCGCGATGGCGTTCAGGAACGTCACGCCGCCGCCGGCGACGATCCCTTCCTCCGCCGCCGCACGCGTCGCGTGCACCGCGTCGTCGATCAGGTCCTTCCGCTCCTTCATCTCCGTCTCGGTGGCCGCGCCGGCGCTGATGATCGCCACGCCGCCAGTCAGCTTCGCCACACGCTCCGACAGCTTCTCGCGGTCGTAATCGCTGGTCGTCGCCTCGATCTGCTTGCGGATCTGCTCGGCCCGGGCTTCGATGTCCTTCTTCTTCCCGCCGCCCTCGACGATCGTCGTGTCGTCCTTGGTGACGACCACGCGCTTGGCGGAACCCAGGACGCTCATGTCCACGTTTTCCAGCTTCACGCCCAGGTCTTCGCTGACGACCTGCCCGCCGGTGAGCACCGCGATGTCCTGCAAAATCGCCTTGCGGCGGTCGCCGAACGCCGGGGCCTTCACCGCGCACACCCGCAGCACGCCGCGCAGACGGTTCACCACCAGCGCCGCCAACGCCTCGCCCTCGACGTCCTCGGAAATGATCAGCAGCGGCTTGCCCGCCGTCGCCACCTTCTCCAGCAGCGGAACCATCTCGCGCAGATTCGACAGCTTCTTCTCGTGCAGGAGGATCAGGCAGTCCTCGATCTCCGCCTCCATCGTGTTGGGGTTGGTCACGAAGTAGGCCGAGATGTAGCCCTTGTCGAACTGCATCCCCTCGACGATCTCCAACTCGTTGGCGATGCCCTTGCCTTCCTCGACGGTGATCACGCCGTCGACCCCGACCTCCTCGAAGGCCTTGGCGATCAGGTCGCCGATGTCCCGGTTCCAGTTCGCCGAAACCGTCGCCACCTTTCGCAGGTCGTCGGTGCCCTTCACCTTCTTCGCCTGCGACGTGATCGATTCCATCGCCGCCGCAACGCCCAGGTCGATCCCGCGCTTCACCGCCATCGGGTTCGCCCCGGCCGCCACGGCCTTGAAGCCCTCGACCATCATCGCCTCGGCCAGAACGACCGCCGTCGTCGTGCCGTCGCCGGCCACGTCGGAAGTCTTGCTGGCGACCTGGTTGGCCATCTTGGCGCCCATGTTCTCGAACGGGCTGGGAAGGTCGATCTCCTTGGAGACCGACACGCCGTCCTTGGTCACCTTCGGCGAACCGAACGACTTCTGAAGGATCACGTTCCGCCCCGTCGGGCCAAGCGTGACCTTCACGGCCGCCGCCAGCTTCGACACGCCGGCCAGCATGGCCGCCCGCGCGTCGGCGTCATATAGCATCTGCTTCGCTGCCATCTGCATTGCTCCTTGAGTCGGTTAACTGGTTGACTGGTTGGCGGTTAACTGGTGGGACGGTCGCGGCGCTGCCTCTTGCCAGTCCACCAGTCAACCAGTCCACCAATCCACCAATCCACCCTATTTCTCAATCACCGCCAGCACGTCGGTCTCGCGGAGAATCACGTACTGTTCGTTGTCGATCTTGATCTCGGTGCCCGAATACTTGCCGTAGAAGACCTCGTCGCCCTTCTTCAGGCTCATCGCCGCGCGCTTGCCGTCGTCCAGCATCTTGCCCGGACCCGCCGCGATCACCATGCCCCGCTGCGGCTTCTCCTTCGCCGTGTCCGGCAGAACGATCCCGCCGGCCGTCCGCTCTTCCGCTTCGCTCTGCTTCACCAGAACACGATCATCCAGTGGTTTCACCGCCATCGCCTATTCTCCTTGTTGTTCCTGTTTGTACTTTCGTACTCGTGCTCGACTTCTCTGTC
>CAYWTX010000111.1:0-23602 GCA_964461295.1 uncultured Planctomycetaceae bacterium
AGTCGCGCAAGGAAATCGGGCGGATGTCCATCGTGCCTTCTCCTTGCAGACTCCGTTGGCACGTGCCCTTGGAGCGGGCGGCGTGGTGTCACGTCTGCGTCTGCTGAGTAACGCCTGTCTTCACGGGCGAGTCCGTGGCCCAGATGGCATCGTCCCTGATGCCGAGAAATACGTTAGCAGGCAGTTAGGGATACGTCAAGAGGGAAAATGGCCCTTTGTACATTCTCCTTCGCAACCCGCTCGCGGGTGCCCTGCCCGCCTGTCCTTCCTGCGCACTGGCTGTTGGCTTTGCACAGACGCCAGATACTGCCTGCAGAAAGACACAAGGTTCGACCAGAGTTGTCATACCCCCGGCGCATACTGTCTCCAGGCGGGTTCCGGCCCATTCGCTTTGGCGTGGGCCTGAACTCGAAGCGGCTGCGTGCTGGGAATGGTCTTGCGGCGCGGCTGATGTCAGCTAGACTTACGCCCAGTCTGGACGGGGCACGCAACTGAAACCGGGAAAGGGTCTGCCGATGGCCGAAGTGAATGGCCTGAACTTGGACGGCTTTGATCTTGATCATGTCTTCAGATCGCTAACCCAGCACAGTTCTTTGCCTTGGCAGTTCGCGCTCTTCACACGCTGCGTCAAGGGAGACTTCCGGTCGTTTAGCGTGCCAACCGGACTGGGCAAGACCAGCATCATCCCCATCTGGCTGATAGCTCTGGCGAAGGCGCCGGCCCTGGTCCCGCGCCGGTTGGTGTATGTCGTCAACCGTCGCACCGTGGTCGACCAGGCCACGCATGAAGCGGAGAAACTGCGGGACAATCTCGTGAAGGTCCCCGCCTTGGCGGCGAGTCTGAAGAAGTTGTGCGCAATAGATGCTGACCCGCCCCTGGCCATCAGCACTTTGCGTGGCCAGTTCGCCGACAACGGCGAGTGGCGGGCAGACCCGGTGCGCCCGGCGATCATCGTCGGCACTGTGGACATGATCGGCAGCCGTTTGCTCTTCGGCGGGTATCGCGCCGGCTCATGGCAGTTGGCCCGCCACGCGGGAGTGATCGGCCACGATGCCTTGATTGTCCACGACGAGGCCCATCTGGAGCCGGTTTTCCAGGGGTTGATCGAATGGGTTGAGGAACGTCAGAAGCAAGTCGAGGAACGTCAGAAACAGCAAGACTCACCGGAGCCTCCTCGACCTCTTCGGATTATCGCGATGTCCGCAACCACCCGCAACGGTGTTGATCAAGGCCCCCCCTTTTCAGCGAGAGCGATCGGAAACACCCGTTGGTGCGACAGCGGTTCAGCGATGTCAAGAAGGCGTTGCACCTGCACCCCTTCGATCCCAAGGCGAGTGAACTGGCCGATGAAGTCGTCGAACTGGCATGGAAGCACGCCGAGAACGACGTCCGTGTCATCGTCTACGTCCGCGGCCCGGCGGATGCCAAGAAGGTACGGGACGGCCTTACCGCACGGCTCAGGGAGGCGGACAAGGGCGGCGATCCCTGGGGATTCATCCACGCTTGCCGATACCTATGTCCCGAAGTGCAGGCGATCCTGCTCAAGCCCGGCGAGCCGTTCACGTTGACCGGGAAGTGAGAGGAGATAGCCATGCGGTTTTCCTACGTGCTGCCGGACCCGCGATCGTATGCCAAGTGGGCGGACTTAGAGGCTGACCTGGCCTGCTTGAGGCAGGCGGGCTACGATGCCGTCGAATTGCAGATCGCCAACCCGGCCGACTTCGACGACGACCGCGTGCGGCGGTCGCTGGCGGCCGTCGATTACGAGATGTGCGCCCTCCAGACGGGCGGGTCGTACGCCACGTGCGGCAACTGCCTCTGCACTCCCGACGCGGCCGTTCGGGAAAGGACGATCCGCCTGCTGAAGTCGTTCGTGGAGCTGGCGGCGCGATGGAACTCGGTGATCGTGTTCGGGTCGCTCCAGGGCCGGCGGACGGACGAGGGCGACCGCATCGCCGGCTCGCGAAGGATCGTCGACGCCCTCGCCGAGGTCGGGCAGTACGCCACGGAGAAAGGCGCGACGATCGCCTTCGAGCCGATCACGCACGAGGAGGTGGGCTTCCACAACACCATCGCCGAGGTGGCCGACGTCGTGAGGCAACTCGCCCTGCCCGGCCTGCGGATGATGGTGGACACGTTCCACATGAACATCGAGGAACGCGACATGATCGCGCCGCTGGCGGGCGTGGCGGACATCCTGGCCCACGTGCACCTTTCGGAGACCAACCGCGGCGTGCTGGGCGAAGGCCATTGGCCCACGGGCGCGTTCCTGGCCGAACTGAAGCGAATCGGGTATCGTGGCGTTTGCTCGGTTGGCGTCTACAACACCCGCCGGCCGCGGCGAGAGTGCATCTTGAGATGCGGGGACTACCTGAAGAAGGCGCAACTATGAGGACGTTCGTGGTCCTGCTGATCTGCGCAAGTTCTTTGCAGGGAGAGGAGTCCATGCCGACAACGCGACAAGATTCCGGAACGCCGATACGCGGTTTGACCGGCACGATCAGCCAGGTGAAGGTGGTCAAGGAGGCGCCCCAGGCGATCTCGCTGCTTCCGGCGGAGGCGCCGGCCGGCGACATCGACCTGAAGCGGATGGCCCAGTGGGCGATGAACTACCTTATCCGCACGCCGCGGAAGGAATGGAACTACGAGCCGGTCTTCCAGTGCCACCCGCTCAAGTGCCCGCCGGTGCCCGACAAACGCGACGTGGTCGTGCCCTGCGATACCGACGCCCGCCTGAACTGGGAATGGTACTACATGCGGGAGATCAGCGGCAGCAAGGCCGGCAAGGACGTGGAGGCGGGTTTCCACAAGCGCATGCTGGGGTATGTCCAGGATGACGGCACGGTCCTGGCGCACGCCGGCTGCTACAACGAGGGCGACATCCACAAGGTCTACACGGATGCCGACCGCGTGTACCACGTCTGGGGCGCCACCAAGATCATGCACGCCCTGGCCGAGGATTTCCGCCGCACCGGCAGCGAGCAGTCCAAGGCCGCGGGCAGGAAGATCATGCTTCGCCTGAAGAAGCTGGCGGTGTATCCGACGAGCGATAAGTGTTACTTCCCGGCCGGCATGGGCGCGGTGAAACAGGACGGCACGCCGGTGGCGAACGCCTGGAACCAGCAACCGGCCCCCATCGTCGCGCCGCTGGTGAACTACTACTTCGCCACGGGCGACAAGGAGGCTTTGGAGTTTGCCCGAGCCTATGCCGAGGGAATGCTGGCCGGCCTGCAGCCGGGCGGCATCAGGATCCAGGCGGATGGCACGGTGGCCGGACATTTCGAGAGCGACGGCGTGACCTGGCCGCACAGCCATGCCACGATGCACGCGATGTGGGGAGTCGCCGAACTGGGCCTGGCGAGCGGCGAGCCGCGATACACGGACATCGTCAGGAAGGTCTGGGACTGGATGCTGAGCCGCGGCACGGGAACCGGGTGGTTTCCGGCGGGGCCCGCCAACTGCAACGAGACCTGCTGCATCTCGGACATGATGTCCGTGGCCGCGCTGGTGGCTCGCGCCGGCCAGGCGGAGTACTTCGATTTCGTCGAGCGATATCTGCGGAACTACATCAGCAACCTTCAGTTCATCGTCGCGCCGGAATTCGAGAGCTATTACCGCACACTCAATCAGGCCGCCGGCGAGGAGAAGATCAAGGCCGGCCTGGAGGAACTGAGGAAGTTCCAGGGCGGGGTCATCGGCGGCTCGGGCCTGAACGACTTTGAGAACGATCTGCTGGGGCGGGCCAGCGGCTTCGAGATGTTCGGCTGCTGCGCCCCGGAGGGGATGCGGGCGATCCACACGACGTGGGCAAACGTCATCGACCGGCTGGGGGAATCCAGGCTCGGCCCCGCCGGCGTCTACGTCAACATGAGCTTCAGTCGGCCCTCGAAGTGGGGGCAGGTCGTGTCGTTCTTTCCCGACTGCGGCAGGCTGACCGTTCGGGCAAGCCCCGCAGGGGCAGGCGTGAAGGACGACTTCTTTCTCCGCCCGCCGCACTGGGCCCCTCGGGAGCAGGTGCGGGCTTTCGTCGGGGCAAAGGCGGCGCCGGTCAAATGGTCCGGCGCGTATGTCCGCTTCGAAGCCGTCAAGCCCGGCGAGGAGTTGACGATAACCTATCCGTTGATTGGCTTCACGCACGAGGCCGGCGGGCAATGGAAGAAGCGCGCCCCCGGCGTGAAGCTGACGTTCCAGTGGCTGGGCAATATGGTCACCGCCGCCGATCCTCCGGCCAAGCACACTCCGCTGTTCACGGGCCGCCCGCGGCTGTTGCCTGCTCCGACCATCGGAGCCGGTTGCGTTGTAGGTTTGTAGCGACGCCTTAAGGCGTTTCCCGGTTCGCACAAGAAACGCCTTACGGCGTCGCTACAAACGATCTCACGAGGGACCGAAGCCTTCTTCGCGGTCACAGCGCGACCTGCCTCGGCCGTCGAGTGAAGGCGCGAGACATCGAATGACAGACGCCACGATGACTTCACGGGAGCGATTCGATGCGACGGCCAGCTTCCGGCCGGCGGATCGGACATTCCTCCTGCCGCCCTGGGCGTGGGATGCCACGCTGAAGCGGTGGCGGAGCGAAGGACTGCCCGCGGGCGTCTGCCTGACGGAGCACTTCGGCACCGATAGGGAGGGCGGTTTCCCGCTCCAGATGCAGGGTCCGTACGGCCCGCATCTCCATCCCCCGCTCGAGCGGAAGGTCCTCTCCGAGAGCGGCGAGCACGTCGTGGTCCGCGACGAGGAAGGCAACGTGGTCAAGCTGTTCAGGAACGATCCGCGCCAGTGCATGCCCGAATGGATCGAGTACCCGGTGAGGAACCGGGACGACTGGGAACAGATCGTCAAGCCTCGGCTCGACGCGAAGGTCCCCGGACGCCATCCGACCGGCGACAGGCTGGACAAACTCGTGGCCGACTACCGGCGGCGCGATTACCCGCTGGGCCTATGGTGCGGCTCGTTCTACGGCTGGCCGCGGAGCTTTATGGGCGTCGAGCGGCTCTCCGTGATGTTCTACGACGACCCGGGTCTCGTCCACGAGACGGTGGAGCACATCGCCGACTTCGCGGTGGAGGTCCTGACCGGGCTGCTGGAGCGGATCGACTTCGACTTCGCCTACATCTGGGAGGACATGGCGGGCAAGGCCGGGCCGCTCTGCTCGCCCGCCATGTACCGCGAGTTCATGCTGGGGCCGCTCCGGCGGGTCACCGGCCTCCTCCACCGGCACGCCGTCCGCCACATGATCATCGACAGCGACGGCAACAACGACGTCCTGATCCCGCTCTGGCTGGAGGCCGGCGTGACCGGGCTACGGCCGTTCGAGGTCGCGGCCGGCTGCGACGTCGTGGCGATCCGCCGGAAGTACGGAAAGGACCTGGTCATCCAGGGCGGCATCGACAAGCGGGCACTGGCGCGGGACAAGGACGCCATTGATCGCGAGGTGCTTTCGAAGGTACCTTGGCTGTGCCTTCAGGGCGGCTACTTTCCGCAGGTCGACCACCTGGTGCCGCCCGACGTGTCGCTGGAGAACTACCGGCACTACTCCGCCCTGGTTCGAGCGGTGGCGCAGGACCCCGAGCGGTATCTGGAGGTGGCGCGACGAAGAGGCTTTTGGCACAACGGAACAACAGGGAGACGATGATGAAGAAGAAATTGGAGAACCGGGCGAAGGCGGTCCAGCCGGTCGGCTTGAGGAACACCGAAATCGCGTTCCACAAGAGCGGGACCCGCGAGGCGGCCCGCTACGTCAGCGACAGCACCGTCCACGAGGAGGCGCTGGAGCATGGCCGGTGGATCGGCCTCTACTGGTCGGCCAGCGGACAAGTCCAGCGGGAGAACATCGTTGCCGGCCTGCCGGGCATCTCCACGCTGGAGTTTCCGCTTCACGCCTTTGAGTTGGAAATCGACGGTCAGGACCTCCGCAACCACTGGGAGCTCGTGTCGTCATCCGAGCGCCCCGGCTCGCGGCCGGGCACGCGGGAGGCGGTCGTGGAACTGCGCCACACGGTCAGGGCGATTACCGTGAAGGTCGCCACCCGGCTCGACGGCAGCCCGTTCTTCGCAAGGCATCTGGAAATCACGAACACCGGCCAGGCCCCGGCCGCGCTGTCACGGGTCAGTCCCTGGTCGGGACTGCTTTGGACATGGGGAAAGCATGGACACTGGGGCGAACTGCCGCAGGACACACGAGAACCGTTTGCGCTCGGCTACTTTGACAGCCTGAGCCAGGGCTCGGAAGGCAACTTCCGTTGGGAGAGCCTGCCCGCGGGTTCACGACGCATCGAGGGCACCGACGGCCGTAGCGGGTTCGGGAATCCGTTTGTCTTCGTTCGCAACCGGGTGACCGGCGAAATCGCCGTCATTTCGCTGGCCTGGTCGGGGAACTGGTATGCGGAGTTTTGGAGCGACCCCTATCGGGACCTTTCGAACCGGCCGAGCCACGGCATTATTCTTGGGTTTCGCATGGGGCCCCAGGGCCCGGCGCCTCTGCGCGTCATCGAGCCCGGCGAGACGATTTCCACGCCTGAGACGCACCTGGGCATCCTGCACGGCGGCGAGGACGAGGTCGTCGCCTCCTGGCACAATCACCTCCGCGCGTCTGTGATACCCGTGCGGCCGAAGGGCAAGGAACTGTACAGCATTGCCGGTCGCGTGGTGGAAGAGCCCGACCGGTGGATCCTCAAAGAGATCGAGATTGCGGCCGAGATGGGCGTGCAGGCGTTCATGGTAGACGCCGGGTGGTACGGCGACACGTTCAGTTCGTGGCCGGATCAGCGCGGCGACTGGTGTGTCGGCAAGTGGATGCCCAACGGCCTGAAGGGATGCCGCGATCTCGCCCATAAGCACGGCATGCTGTTCGGCCTGTGGATGGAACCGGAAGCAGTCGGACCGAAGAGCCGACTATTGAACGAGCATCCTGAATGGCTGTTGCGTACGGACGACGGCCGCGAGGTGGCCAAGGCCCTGGACCTGGCCAACCCCGAGGCGGCGGCATTCTTCCAAAGGGAAGTGGTTCGCGTGATCCGCGAACACGAACTCGACTTCTTCAAGATCGACTACAACGTGGGCATCCATGAGGGCGGGCAGCACAACCGGCACGCCTTCAGCGAGAGCGAAGGTTGGCGACACTATGAGACGCTCTACGCCACGTTTGACCAGGTTCGGCGCGAAATGCCCGATGTCGCGCTCGAATGCTGTTCCAGCGGCGGCGGGCGAAACGATCTCGGCATGATGTCGCGGTTCCACTATGCCTGCGAGTCGGACTTCTCCATGTTCCCCCGCAGCATCCGCGCCATCAACGGACTGACGCTGTTCCTTCCGCCCGAGTCGCTGTGCTACTACCACAACCACATGGCCAACGCGCACCAGAAGGCCGACCTGGACACGCACCTGCGCGTGACGTTGTTCGCCCAGCCGATCTTTGTCGGCTTCGGTGCGCAGGACGCCGACCGGTCCACGCCGTACTTCGAGAAGACCAAGCGGTACATCGCCCTGGCGAAGGAATTCACCGCGCCGGTCCTGGCGGCCAAGCCGGTGGTCTATCACCACACGCCGGACATCGGCCTGTACGCGCCGGCCGACTGGTGCGTGCTGGAATACGCCGCGCCCGACCGCTCTCGCGGCTATGCCGGCGTCTTCCGCCTTGTCAACGGCCCAGGCGAGTATCTCCTTCGCCCGCGGGGCGTTGATATGGCGGCCGAGTACCAGGTGACGCTGGACAACCAGCAGCAGGTCTTCTGTGCCTCGGGCAGGGAACTGGCGCAGACCGGTCTCGTCGTACGGCTGGAATCGGCCATGACGAGCGAATTGGTCCTGTATGACAAGTTGCCCGCCGGCCCTGCCGGCCGGCGATCGGGCGGACAAAGGAGAACCAGGCAATGAACTCCCGCCAGCGAGTGCAGACAGCCTTGGCGCATGAACAGGCCGACCGCGTGCCGATCGACCTGGGCGCGACGGTCGTGACGTCCATCGCGTTGCCGACCTACGCGGCCCTGCGCGACCACCTGGGCCTGCCTGAGTTGCCGATCCGCACGATGGAGGCCGTCCAGCAGATCGCCTTCGTGGACGAGGACGTGATGGAAGCCTTCGGCGTGGACGTGATTCCCGTCTTCGCCAATCCGCCGGCGGGGTACAAACCTGTGTTTGTCGAGGAAGGCGGCGGAGGCAGTTCGTTCCAGGACGAGTTCGGCGCCACGCTTCGCACACCGCCCGGCGGATACTACTACGACTGGCAGGAATTCCCGCTGGCCGAGCCTTCCATCGACGCGCTGGCGGCGATGCCCTGGCCCGACCCGGCAGCCCCCGCGCGGTATCGGGGACTTCGCGAGGCCACGCTTGCCTTGCGGGGCGCCACCGATAAGGCCCTCTTCGGCATGGCCCCGTGCGGGCACGACCTGTTCAACCAACTCCTCCGCGTGCGCGGGATGGAGAACGGCCTGATGGACCTGCTGGCCGAGCCGGAGTTCGCCGAGGCGTTTCTCGATCGGCTTACCGACACCATCCTCACGGCGCAGACGCTGTTCCTGGACCAGGTCGGCGACCTGATCGACGTTCACTTCGCGGCCGACGACGTGGCCGGGCAGAACGGCCCGCTGATCTCGCCGGCGCTCTTTCGGCGTATGATTAAGCCGCGTCTGGCGAGGATCCTCTCGACGATCAAGGCCCGGACAAAGGCCAAGGTCTTCTTCCACACCTGCGGGGCCGTCGTCGAGTTCATACCGGACCTGATCGAGATCGGCGTGGACATTCTGAACCCGGTGCAGACTTCGGCCGCCGGCATGGACACCGCCGAACTGAAGCGCCGGTTCGGACGGGACCTTTCGTTCTGGGGCGGCGGGTGCGACACGCAGCGTGTCCTGCCCCGCGGCACGCCCGCGGAAGTCCGCCAGGAGGTCCGCCGACGCATCCGCGACCTGGCGGGCGGGGGCGGCTTCGTCTTCAATCCCGTGCACAACATCCAGGCGCTCGTGCCCTCGGAAAACGTGGTGGCGCTCTTCAGTGCCGCCCAGGAGTTCGGCCGCTATCCGATCCAATGTTGAGTTCGCGGAGTGTCACCGATGAACAGGAACCTGTTTGACTTGACCGGGAAGATCGCCGTTGTGACCGGCGCCGCGCGCGGCCTGGGCAAGGCCGCGGCCGTGGGGCTGGCGACCTTTGGCGCTGGTGTGGCGGGAATCGACCTGACCGCTGAAGCCTGTCAAGACACCGCCTCTGAAATACGGTCGCTCGGCCGCCGCAGCCAGGCATACGTCTGCGACGTGTCGGACCATGAAGCCGTCGGCGAGACCGTTGCGGCCATCGTAAGGGATCTCGGAGGGATCGACATCCTCGCGAACATCGCGGGGATCACCGCAAGGGTCCCCACCGTCGACATGCCCCCCGAAACGGTTCGGAAGCTGACCGAAGTGAACTACTACGGCACATTCTGGATGTGCCAGGCCGTGGGCAGGCAAATGCTCGCCCAAGGCGGCGGCAACATTGTCAACATGTCAGCCCTAGGCGGCGGGCTGGTCGGAACCGGCCGCGGCAACGCCGCCTACAGTTCCACGAAAGGCGCCATCGCCTCGCTGACCCAGGAACTGGCCTGCGAATGGGGTACGCGAGGCATCCGCGTCAACGCCGTCGCCCCCTGCTGGTTCCAGACCGACATGAACGCCACCAGCATCTTCGCCAACAAGGCCTTCATGGAGCAGGTAATGACCAAGCTGCCGATGAAGCGCATCGGCCGGCCGAACGAACTGGTGGGCCCGATTGTCTTCCTGTGCAGCGAAGCCTCGTCGATGATCACGGGGCTGGTGCTGCCCGTGGACGGCGGCGCGCACGCCACCTGTCCCATCGAGTGGAAACCCGAATGAGCGCCCTGCCGCCCGAAGAACTGACCCCGAAGACCTTCATCGCCGCCGCGGCGCGCTGGGTGGGATCATCTATGGACCGCAGGGCGGCCGCGATGGCGGCGAACTGCTGATCGACATTCAGGCCGGCGAGCTTCTCGGCCGTCAGGCCCAGGAAGTCCAGCTTGCCCGTGGTGCCTTCGGTCTCGTCGGCGACGCCGGCAACGGACTTCTGCATCCGGCGAACGGCGACCTCGACCGTCTCCAGGCTGGTGCCCGTCTGGTCGGCGGCGTAGTCGAGCAGCGAGAGCGTCTCGACGGCAATCCCCGTCCGCCGGGACATGTCCCACAGACGGGCCCCGCTGTCGGCCGCGGCCTTGACCGTGTACGGCTTGCCCTCGCCGGCCAGGTGCCAGCCCAGCGCGCGCAGGAGTAGATCGACACGTCATTGCTGTGGATCGCCCCGACGCCCCTGGGGCCAAGCCCGCACCGGGCGAGGGGAGAACTAGGGGGAGAACTAGGGACGCGCCCGAATGGCATTGAGTTAAGAAGTAACTTGTTAGTACACAGTAGGTTAGGCGACAAAGCATCGCTTGGCGGATACCTACCTCGAATCGGCCCTTTGCCGGGGCGTACCAAGAAACCCGGTGTCTTCAATGGCTCCTCAAGGGCGGTCGGATTGTCGGGCGGGGGGCGGCCTGTCATCTCCTACTCTGTAAAGCATTTTCCACACAGGAGTTGCGCATTATCTTAATGCCATTCGGGCGCGTCCCTAGTTGTCCTCCGTCCCTAGTTGTCCTCGCTAGTTGTCCTACTAGTTTTCCTAGTCTTCCTCCCTCAGAGATCCGCCGACACACCAGCCATGGCAGTCTTACTCGCCAGTGCCACAGGGACGGCCCTGGCGACTAGCATGATAGGATAGCCTGGCCAGGGAGGCACTGATGGAAGTGGGCTGCTCGCTTGGTGTGGCTCAGCGCGAGATCGCAACCTGCCTTGGGATCGTCAGCGAGCATGGTGTTGGCAAGGCGAGGCAGAATCTGCGAACCGAAGTCTGTCAAGAGAACCCGCATATGGGTTGACGGACAACAGCCAATCAACGATCCTATCGCGAACTGAGTCGGGTAGAGGTGCACAGGCATGCTGACAGAGGCGGCGATTTCCGTCGATCGTGAGTTGCTGGCAGGTCGGCGCAGCGGCATTGCTGTGAGGCCGGAGTACGACCATCGCGAACCGTTTGGCGCGGCATTCCTTGCCTGCGACGGAGAACCCCTTCCGCTGCGGGTTGCCCGCGCCTTTGCCGCCTCGTGGGCTGACTCGCCCGCTGTGATCGGGCTTACCGAACTGGTGGTCGGCGTCCCGCAGCCCTGGCGGGTGGTTAACCTGACGCAGGTCGTTGGCTCCCTGTGGACCGCGGACCTTGCCAAGTTGTCTCTCTCCGGCGAGGAGCTTGATCGGTGTGCCGCCCTGGTTCGGGCTATGGCGCCACACCTCACGGGCAAGGCGATCCGGGAGGAGAAGACCGCGGCAGGGATGGATCTCGATCCGTCAATTGGATCCGGTCCGAGTTTTCAGGGGCACAGTCTGCCTGACTATCGTTCCGTGCTGTCCGAAGGTATCGACGGGGTCGCTTCCAGACTGGCCCGGGCCGAGTCTGTTCCGTCTGCCGTCCCTGAACGCAGGGTGTTCCACCAATGCATGCGCCTCATGGTCGACGCCTGGCGCGGCACGCTGGAACGCTATGCCGCGGCAGCCGAATCCATGTCTGCCAAAGCGACAGACGGGCGTGACGGCGAACTCCTCGCCATTGCCCACAACTGTCGTGCCGTGGTCGGCTCGCCGCCGCGGACACTGGCCGAGGCCGTGCAACTCTACTGGATCACATTCCTGCTCGACGGCAACGACGATGGCGGCCGTCTCGACCAACTGCTGTGGCCTTTTCTGCGGGCGGATATGGCCGAGGGGCGGGTGTCTGGGGATGCCGCCTGCTGTCTGTTGACGGACCTGTTCTTCAAACTTGAGTCGGTGACAACCTGGGGACTTGTCATCGGCGGAACAGACGCCGACAGCAACGACGCATGCAATCCGCTGACATCCTTCTTCCTGGAACTGGCCCGGGCTTTTCCGCAGACGCATCCGGCAATCTCGTTGCGTATATCCCGCAAGACTCCGCATGCAGTGTGTTTGCAGGCGGTGAGGACGTGGCTTGCCGGAGCCGGTATGCCCGCCCTGCTCAACGACGACGCGGTGGTTCCTGCTCTGAGGCGGCTGGGCGTGGCCGAAGTGGACGCGCGCGACTATGGCGTCGGCGGATGCATCGAGTACCAGATTGCGGGCAAGGGTTCCGTTGGGGGTGAAGACTGCCAGATCAACCTGGCCAAGTGCATGGAACTGGCCTTGAACGACGGCGTCTGCCTGATGACCGGCAAGCGGATGGGGCTGGCCACCGGCGATCCGTTGGCATTCTCCTGCTTTGACGACGTCCTTGCGGCCTACAGGCGCCAGGTCGAATGGGCGGTTGAACGCATCGTCGCCGGCGCCAACATCGGCCAGGCGGTGAAGTCGCGCCAAGGGACCAAACCGATGCGCAGCCTGTTGATTGCCGACTGCCTCGCCCGTGGCCGTGATATGGAGAATGGCGGCGCCATTTACGGACACGGCCAGATGTTGACCATGGGGTTGGTGGTGGTAGCCGATTCGCTGGCAGTGATCCGGTGCCTGGTGTTTGGGGACAGGTCTGTTTCCATGGCGGAACTCGTGGCGGCACTGCGCTCCAACTGGAAGGGACAAGAAGAGCTGAGGAACCGTATTGCCGCCATGGCGCCGCACTTTGGCAACGACGATTCGCGGGCCGACGACCTGGCCGAGGAGGTGGCCCGCCACCTGTGGTCATTCATCGGGCGGTTCAAGACCCGCCGCGGTGGCCCGTACACCGGGCTGGTGGTGTACTTCGATCGCGCCTTCGTGTTCGGAAGATGCACGGGCGCGACACCGGACGGGCGTAGGGCGGGGGAAGTGATCGAGGACTCGATCGGTCCATGGTCGGGACGAGACCGCATGGGGCCGACTGCGATGATGCGATCCGCTTCCTCTATACCGCAGGAACTTGCCGGAGGCGGCGCCATCCTGAACCTGAAACTCGATCCGGAATGGCTCGCCACGTCGGAGGGGCAGGATGCCGCGGTCGGCCTTGCGCGCGGGTATTTCTCTCTCGGCGGCCAGCATATGCAGGTCACGGTCGTGCGGCAGGAGGACCTCGATGCCGCACTGCGCGATCCCGCGTCGTGGGGGCACCTGATCGTGCGAGTGGGCGGTTACTCATCCAAGTTCACGGCGCTGGCGCCCAATCTACAGCAAGCGATCGTCGCACGGACCATGCATCGGAGGAGAGACGGCGGTTGAGTTACGCGAACCGAAGGAGGGCGGGCACATGCAGCGACAGGTCGAAGTGATCGGCGTTGGGTGTACGGGGCGTTATTGATCCTGGCCACTGTCACGACGGCATGGGCCTTTGACCAGCCGAAGGTCTACGAACTCAAAACGAATGACCAGGTACTGATACTGGGCGACTCGACTACGGCGGATGGCCTCCTGCCGGCGGGCTACGTGCCGTTGACCGACCAGGCCCAACGCGAGCAACGTCCCGACCTGCATGTCAAGGTAGACGGGATAGGGTACGCGATGTCCACGTCAGCGGACGTGCTGGAACGCTTCATGCCGATGGTTGACCAGCGACTGGCGAAGGCGAACCCTCCAACTGTTATACGATAGTCAACATTGGGTTGAGCGACTCGAAGTCGGGCGCCGCGGGCGTTGCGCCGTATGCCGATAACCTGCGGGAACTGGTGAAGCAGTTGCGCCAACGCAAACAGACGGCGATCCTCTAACCCCCCACCCCCTCCCGGCCGCCCGGTCCCGCCCCGCTGGATCAAATTCCCTATCAGTAAGCGCAGAGAAGCGGCCACCGGACACATCCGACGGCCGCTTTGCATCGGGTGTTCTTGTCGTCAGGGTTGGCTGCTAGAACTTCCACACCATGTCGGCCATGACGGTGAAGGTCAGGTCTTCGTACGGGCTGGAACCGCTGGTCGAGGTCGGTGAGAAGATTGGCTGCGTCAGGAAGAGGTTCAGGCCGATGGTCATGCTGTCGAGCACGTTGTACTCGCCGCCGAGGACGTGGCCTTTGCGATTGGCGTAGCCGAAGTCGCTGTCCACGAAGTGCCCGGGTAAGGCGTTGGCCTCGATGTGCGCGTAGCGATACTTGATCGACCAGTCGCCCTTCTCCTTGTTCTGGCCGTACTTGATGCCCACGGCGTAGGCGTTGTTCTGCCCGTCGTAGCGACCGTCGGCCTCGTCGGCCTCGCCGCAGTTGTGGGCGAAGTCGGCAAACACGTTGAGGGGACGGCCGCAGAGGGAGGCAATATCGAGGTTGTTGCTGATGTTGAAGATCCGAAAGCCGGGCACGTGGTTGAGCTTACTGTCGTTGCCGCGGGGCGTGGCCCCGCTGGCGAAGTAATCCGTCCACTCCTGGTAGTTCGCGGCCAGGGTGTACTTCACATCCTTTGCGATCCCAAATTTCACGCCGGCTTGGGCGATGTGCATGGTGCTGTCTTCGCCATCGGCCGACTCGTTGACGATGAAGTAGCCGGCCCCGACAAATGGTTCGACGCACCCCATCTTGGGCGCCTTGTACTCGGCCCAGACGCCTTCCGGGTTCACATCGGTGTCGAAGAAGATGTCGTTCTCGATCCACGGCCTGGTCATCTTGCCGCCGATGACCGTAAAGCCCTTCAGGTCCTTCGGGCTGTATCTGGCGTAGGCCAGGTCGATCCAGACAGGCTTCTTGGAGAAATCCTGCGTGAACGTCTGATTCGTGGACGTGGCGTCGTTGTCCGAGCCGCTGGCCAGGCGGAAGCCGACCTCAATCTGGTCGTCTAACCAGGTCTTGATCACTCCCAATCTCACCCGGTAGCGGGCGCGGTTGCGGTCCTTCTTCTCACTTTCCTCGGTCTTGCCCCAGTTGAACCCGTTGTATTCGTATCGCAGGCGGAAATCCCCGCCAAATTTCAGGTTGTCCAACCAGCCCGGTATGGCCGTTTTCTTGTTCGCGTCGGCGACCAGTTCCTTGATGACTTTCTCCAACTCGGCCTTGTCGACCTTCTGCGACTCGGCAGTCTTGCCTTCCACCTCGGCCAGACGGTTGCCCTGGTCCTTCAGCCGTGCCTTCAGTGCCTCGACCGTCGTGAGCAGTTCCTTCATGCTCGGCTGATTGGCATCCTGGGCGTTGGCAACGCCCCAGAATGCCAGCATGGCTGCCACGACGATCACGGTGTGGATTTTCCGCATGCAATGACTCCTTTCGGTGGTTGAGGCGGGGGCGAGCGGTCCTGCCACCAAGACCGCGAACGAACCCGCAGTTGCCGCAAGGATGCCGCCGCGCGCTGAAGGGAAGACGAAGGGCGCATGAAAAAGGCGCTAAGACTGAACGGTGAGTAGGGATGGATTCGTGGCAGTTTTGTGGTCGGGCTCTACTGCGAGTGTCGCTCGCCGAAGGCGCCGCCGTGCCGGACGATCTCGCCTGTGCGAAGGAAGATGAGGTCCTCGGCGATGTTGGTGCACAGGTCGCCCATCCGCTCCATCGTCTTGGCCAGCGTGATGAGGTTCCACGTCGGCTCGAAGTCCGGCGACTGGCCCGGCTTGGCGCTCAGTGCCGTCTGGACGAGTTGCCTGTACGTCATGTCCACCCGCTTGTCGAACTCGATGACCCCGCGTGCGCCGTCGAGGTCCGTCGTGTTCAGGATTCTCGCCGTTCGCCCCACGATGTCCAGCACGTCACGCTTCAAGGCCCCTAACTCGGCGTGCTGCCGCAGGTCCAGCCCCGCGGCCACGACGTGCTTCACCCGCCGCCCGATGGCCGTCGCCAGATCGGCGATCCGCTCCAGGTCGTTGTTGACCTTGATGATCGTGCAGACCCGCCGCAGGTCGACGGCGGCCGGCTGATACAGCGCCAGCAGGCGGATGCACTCCTGTTCGATTTCGACCTCCTCGCGGTCGATGACGGAGTCGCGTTCGTTGACCGCCTGGCCCGCGGCGATGTCGCCTTCCTCCACGGCCTCCAGCGCGTCGATGACGGCCTGCTCGACGCGCATCGACATGTGGTCCAGGCGAAGGGTCAGTTTGTCCAGTCGGTTCTCCAGTTCCGTCATACGAGGGTCCTATCCAAACCGTCCGGTGACGTAGTCTTCGGTCTGCTTGCGCGCCGGACGCGTGAAGATATCGCGCGTGAGCCCGTATTCAATCAGTTCGCCCAGGCAGAAGAACGCGGTGCGGTCGCTCACGCGGGCGGCCTGCTGCATGTTGTGCGTCACGATCACGATCGTGTACGTGCTCTTGAGCCGGGCGATCAACTCCTCGATCTTGCCGGTCGCGATTGGGTCCAGCGCCGAGCACGGTTCGTCCATGAGCAGCACCTTCGGCCGCGTGGCCAAGGCCCGCGCGATGCACAGTCGCTGCTGCTGCCCGCCGGACAAGGCGAGGGCGCTCTTCTTGAGTTCGTCCTTCACCTCGTCCCAGATGGCGGCGTCGCGCAGGCACCGCTCGACGTGTTCGTCGAGATCGCCACGGCGGACGCCCTGCAGCCGCGGGCCGAACGCGATGTTGTCGTAGATCGACTTGGGGAACGGGTTGGGCTTCTGGAAGACCATGCCCACCTGCTGGCGCAAGTTGGCGAGGTTGATCCGCTTGTCGTAGACGTTGATGTCGTTGACCTCCAGGCGGCCCTCGGCGCGGGCGCCGGGCACCAGGTCGTTCATCCGGTTGACGCTCCGCAGCCACGTGCTCTTGCCGCAACCGCTGGGGCCGATTATGGCTGTCACGGAGCGGGGGAGCACGTCCAGGTTGATGTCCCGTACGCCGACCTTGCGCCCATAGTACAGCGAGAAACCGATGGAGCGGATGACGGCATCCACGGCCGGGGCCTGGCGGGCCGGCGCGGGAGCGGCCGACCGATCGGAATCGTCCGTGTCAAACACTTCCAACCGTCGGGAGATCGGAAGTTCGGCAACAGCTTCCGCGGTAGTCATATCCGCCTCCTGCCGTTTTGTCGGCACAGTTTCACCCATGGTCGAGCTACTGTCCTCTCAGTTTCCGCGCCACGCGTGAGCGGATGAGGATGGCCGCGACGTTCAGCACCAGCACCAGCAGGACCAGCGACATGATCATGCCGTACTGGTTGTGCGGGGCCTTCGGGGCAAGGTCGTCGCCGGTGGCGAAGACGTAGGCGCTGTAGGGCAGCGCCCGCGTCGGCTCCAACACGCTGTGCGGCACGGCGCCGAAGGCGACCGCCGCGGTGAATAGGATCGGCGCCGTTTCGCCGGCCGCCCGGCTCATGCTGAGGATCACGCCGGTGAGGATGCCCGGCAGCGCGGCCGGGAGAGTGACCGACACGAACGTGCGGAAGCCGCCGGCGCCCAGGGACAGGGCCGCCTCCTTGTACGAATGCGGGACGGCCTTGATGGCTTCCTCGCTGGCGCGGATGATGATGGGCAGGACCAGCACGGCGAGCGTCAGGGCGCCGTAGAGGATCGTGCGGTTGCCCGGCAGCCTGAGCGACACGCCCAGGCCGGCCAGCACGCTGTTGGCAAGGTCCGGGGCGAAGATCACGAAGAACGCCAGGCCGAACAGGCCGAACACGATGCTCGGCACGCCGGCCAGCGTGTTGATGCACGTGCGAATGAACCGGATCAACAGGCCTTCTCGCGTGCATTCGACGAGATAGGCAGCCGTGATGACGCCGACGGGCAGGGCGAGAAGCATCGTCAGCACGGTGAGCAGGAGGGTGCCGAGCAGTTCGGGTCCCACGCCGCCGAACAGGCCGCCAATGGTGCTGCCGTCGATGAAGTACCGCAGGTACACGGTTTGCCGCGGACGGAGCATGCTCTCGAGGTTGTGCTCGACGAGGGGAAACAGGGCCGCCAGCTCGGTGCCCGCGAACATATCCGCCCGGGGCGTACGGACCAGTTTGTTGGGCTTGCCCGGTTCCGTCGGCACGTGCTGTTCGTGCCAAAGCAGGCGGTCCAGCAGGATTTGGGCACGGTCCCAGCGCGTCGCGCCATACCGGAATTGCGCGAGGTCAGCGTCAGCCGGGCGGTCGGGCGGCGGGCCCAGGAGTTCCCACAGGGCCTGCTTCACATCGAGCAAGTGAGCCGCGTACTTCTGGCGAAGGGCGAGGTTGCCATGCTCCACGTCGCGCTTGTATTCCTCGGCCAGGCCGAAGAGATGTTCGGCCACCGTGCCCTTGAGCGAATCGCGGTCCTTGTGGTTCAGCACCGCGTCCAGGTGCTCGTTGACGGCATCGGCGGTGGTGGCCGTGAAGGCGCCCTCTTTGTCATCGGTGCCGAGCAGTTCGTCGCGGACCTTCCTGGCGGCGCGGCGAAGGCGCGTTTCCTCCTCGGGCGTGATCTGGTGCTCGTCGGCGCGATTCCGGACCTGCTTGGTGAACTCCTGGGCGATGTACTTGGTGCGGTGCTCGTACCACGACGCGTCGATTCCGCGCGCGAACTTGCGGTACAAGTCCCAAACCGGTTTCTGTGCCGCGTGGGCCTGTTCCATCTCGGCCTTGACGGCCTCGCTCGAACCGTCGGCGAACTCCATCAGCCGCATCCGGCGGTACTCGACCGTGCCTTTGAAGAACACGGCCTGTCCGCCGCGGTACAGGATCGGGCCGAGGATGATCACGAGAGCGACGGCCATCAGGACAACGGACAGCCCCGCTGCCGTAGTGAACGCCTTGTCCAGCACACGTCGAAGGAAGTGCCTCACGTTCAACCCCCTCTCCGGTTCTTCTTGGCCTGGGCCAGGAAGTACTCGCTGACGAGGTTGAGCACCAGCGTGATGGCCAGCAGTTCCAAGCCGACGGCGAACAGGGCGTAGTAGTGCGTGCTGCCGTGCTCGGTCTCGCCCATGTCGCCGGCGATGGTGGCCGTCAGCGTCCGCACCGAGTCGCTCAGGTCCCACCACGGGCTGGGAATCTGGCTGGCGTTGCCCGCGGCCATCCACACCACCATCGTCTCGCCGATGGCTCGCATGATGCCGAGGATGATGGCGGCGATGATGCCGCTGTGGGCGGCCGGGAGGACGACCTTAACGATGGCTTCGGCCCGCGTGGCGCCAAGGGAGTAGGCGCCTTCGCGGAGGTCCCGGCCGATGGCGGTCATCGCGTCCTCGGAGATGCTGACGATGGTGGGAATGGCCATGATGGCCAACAGGATCGTGGCGTTGAGGGCGTTGGCGCCGGTGGGGAAGCCGAAGTTACGCTGCATCCATGGCGCCAGCACGAGGATCGCGAAAAAACCATACGCTACGGACGGTATCGCCGCGAGGATTTCAATGATCGGCTTGACGATCTGCCGCACCTTGAAGGAGCAGATATCGCTGAGGAACACGGCCGCCAGCAGGCCGATAGGCACGGCGATGAAGATGGCCGCGAGCGTGACGTACAGGGAGCCGACGAGCAGGCTGAGGCCGCCAAACACCGGGGGCGTGGACTTGGGGTGCCAACCGATCTCCGTCAGGAGCTGCCATGCGTGTCCCGTGCCGAAGAAGGGCCAGGCCTCCTTCATGATGAACACCAGGATCAGCAGGACGGCCAGGACCGAACTGCAGGTGACCGCCAGCAGGAACAGCCTGCCGAGAATGCCGCCGACGTATCCCCGCATGTCCTGGCCGGGCGTCAGCAGCAGCGGCCGATCGAACTCGACCGCTGCTGCTTTCCCGGCAGCATGAATGAAAGCCGAATCCTGCACGCAGACGGACCTCTAGTAGTTGGTCACCGGCACGAAACCCTTGGCCTCGATGATCTCCTGGCCCTTCTCGGTCAGGTAGAACGAGGTGAAGGCGTGAAGCAGCGAACCGAGCTTTGGATGGCTATTTGTGAACATGAATAACGGCCGCGAGACCGGATACTGCCCGGTGGCGATCGTCTTGCGGTTAGGCATGACGTTGTTCACCTTCAGGGCGGCGACCTCTTTGTCGATGAAGCCCAGGCCGACGTAGGCGATGGCGCCGGCCGTCGAGGCGACGCGGGCCTTTCCGGCGGGGCCGGAATTGACGGTCTCGACGTTGCCGGCGAGTTTCTCCTTCTTCATCACGAGGCTCTCGAAGGTCTCAAAGGTGCCGGAGGAGCTGTCGCGGCTGATGGGCACGATGGCCGCGTCGGCGCCGCCGAGTTCCTTCCAGTTCTTGATCTTTCCGGTGTAGATATCCTTGATCTGGGCGGTGGTGAGTGCTTTCACGGGGTTGGTGGGATGCACGATCATGCACACGCCGTCCATCGCGATGGCGTGGGCCACGGGCATGATGCCCTTCTCGACACAGGTCTTGAACTCCTCGATCTTCATGAACCGGCTCATGTTGGCGATGTCGCATCGCCCGTCGGCGATGGCGGCCGCCCCGTCGCCGCTGCCGGTCGTGTTGACGGTGATATTGATGTCCGGGTTGGTTTTCTTGAACACTTCGGCGAAGGCGTCGGCGATGGGTCCGACGGTGGTCGAGCCTTCCATCACAAGGGTCTTCTTCACGGGCGGCCCGCCCTCGTCCTTCTTCTCCTGCGCCAGCCCCACCTGCCCGAAGGCAATCCCCAGGCCCGCCGACAACGCCGCGATCAGCATCCTGCGAATCATCTCATTCTCCTTTGCTCTTCAAGTACACGCTCTGGTGCCCCGGGACTGCCCCGTGGGCTGTCGCCCTTACCTTAAGCCGCCCCGAATACGCTGGCGTGAGCGATCCGCTAACACTGCGCTAAGTCTTCCCGGTAACATCGTGCCCGCGGCTCGCTAACGATCCGTTTCGGAGGCGCTAAGATTGCGCTATGCTCATCCATCCCTGTTGTCGCTTCTCGGCGGGGGCGGTTAGAATGCATGCGATGACACGCAAACAAATCCTGCTGATCGAAGACGAGAAGGACATGGCCGAGCTCGTGGCGCGCAGGCTCACCCGCGAGCACTATGACGTTAACGTGGCCCACGATGGCCGCGACGGGCTTGAGAGGGCTCGGTCGTCTCGACCCGACCTGGTGCTGCTGGACATCATGCTGCCGGGCATGTCCGGGACGGAGGTACTGAGAGAGCTTCGCAATGATCCGCGTACGGTCGGCCTGCCGGTGGTGATGATGACGGCCCGCGGCGAAGACAGCGACGTCGTGGTCGGCCTGCAGCTTGGTGCCGACGATTACGTCACCAAGCCGTTCAGCCTGTCGGTCCTGGTGGCTCGAGTGGCGGCGGCGCTCCGCCGGGCCGAAGCCCTGCTGTCAGATAGGCGCCTGCTGTCCATCGGCGATGTTGAGATTGACCAGGATCGCCACGTGGTGACCGCGGGCAGCCGATCCATCGACCTGACGGCCACCGAGTTCCGCCTGCTGGTGGCGATCGTCGCCGCTCGGGGTCGCGTGCTGAACCGCAACCAGTTGATCGACCAGGCGCTGGGGATGGACGCGGTGGTGACCGACCGCACGATTGACGTGCACATGACCAGCCTGCGCCGCAAACTGGGCCGGTCGCGAAAGCACATTCGCACGGTTCGCGGCGTGGGCTACAGCCTGGCGATGGACGCGAATGAGTGACGCCAAAGGCCTCAGCTTCTTCACGAAACTGTTCCTGGGCAACCTTCTGCTCGTGGGACTGATTGTGGCTGTCGGCGGACTGGTCTCCTACCGCCGCATCGACGCCAATTACCAGCGCGAACTCGAGCACCACCAGCGGCAGGTCCTCGCCCTGTTCCGCGAACAGGTGGAGCAGTCCTGGCCGCAATTCGCCGGCCGGGCGGACTTGGCAGATTCTCTCTGCAAGCGCGTGTTGGCACATTCGGCGATGCGGCTGACGATCATCGCCGGCGACGGGCGCGTGCTGGGCGACAGCGAGGGCGATCCCAACGCCATGAAGAACCACAACACGCCGGACCGGCCGGAGGTGCAGGCGGCGCTGGCGGGCGGGAGCGGCCGCGACTTGCGCCGCAGCGACACGCTGAAGGAGGACTTCCGCTACCTGGCCGAGCCGGTGCGGCAGAACGGGACGGTGGCGGGCGTGGCGCGCGTGGCGCTGCCCGTGCGGGCCATCCTGCAGGACCAGGCGTTCCTGCGCGACGCGCTGTTGCTGGCATCGGCCGCCGCCGTGATCGGGGCGGTCGCGCTGGCGCTGCTGCTGAGTTGGGTGTGGTACGCGCCGCTGCGGCAGATCACCCTGACGGCCAGGGCACTGGCGAGCGGGGACTTGTCCCACCGGTCGGCCACGGCATCCAGCTCTCGCGAACTGGTGCAGCTCGGCGCCGCTCTCAACGAGATGCGCGACAGCCTTGCCGCCAGGATGGAACAGGTGGCCGTCCAGCGTGAGAACCTGCACACCGTGATCGACAGCCTGGGCGAGGCCGTGATCGCCTTGGACCGCGTTGGGAGGATCGCCCTCATCAACCGGGCGGGCGTTGAACTGCTTGCGGCCGAGGACGCGGAGGCGGTCGGGAAGCACATCCAGGAAGTCGTGCGAATCCCAGAGGTGGTGGATGTGGTCAACGAGGTCGCCGAGCGGCGTGCGCCGGCGGCGCGGCAGGTGACGACGGACCTTCGCGGGCGGCGGCGGACGCTCGAGGTGCATGCCGCTCCCTTGACGCCCCGAGGCGCCGACGATCCCGATCTGCTGCTGGTCGTGCGCGACATCAGCGACCTGGTGCACATGGCTCAGGTCAAGGCGGAATTCGTCGCCAACGCCTCCCACGAGCTTCGCACGCCGCTGGCGACCATCCGGGCGGCGGTGGATTCCCTGGAGGGCCTGGGAGCCGAGGACGCCGAGGAACTCTCGCGACTGCGGGACATCCTGAACCGCCACACCGCGCGGCTGGAGGATATGACGCGGGACCTGCTGAACCTGCACGCCCTGGAAAGCGGCGGGCCGCAGCTACGCATAGAGACCGTCACGCCTGGCGCCCTGGCCCGGTGGATTCGGGAAAGTTTCGCCGAAGCGGCCGCCGGGAAGGACCTGGCCCTGTCGGCTGAGAGCAACGAACCCAACTACGGGTTCACATCCGACGCCGGGCTGTTGCGGCTGATCCTGCAGAACCTGGTGGACAACGCGATCAAGTTCACGGCGGCTGGGCACGTGCGGTGCCGCATCGACCGCGACGGGAAGCGCGTGGTGCTATCCGTTCGCGACACGGGGTGCGGCATCGCGCCGGAGATCCAGGACCGCGTGTTCGAGCGGTTCTTCCAGGCGGATGCGTCGCGCAGCGGCGAGCCGAAGGTCCGCGGCACGGGGCTTGGGCTGGCGATCGTCAAGCATGCGGCCGAGCGGTTGGGTGCGGACGTGCACCTGGAGAGCCAGGCGGGCAAGGGGACGACGATCACCATATCCATCCCCGCGCGATGAGGCACAATCGCGGGGGGATGCAACTTCGCGCATTTCGCCGGTTTCACCGGCAAATGCCCACATTCCACCGCAACCGCATTTGGCGCGAAGGCGCACTGTAGTTGACATTCCGGGCAACGACGTTTCCCGCCCACTCCCGACCAGCCGAGATGAGTATCGCGCCCGACAAGCCATACGGAGATGTGCAGAGCCGCGTAGAGACAATCCTGTGGTGCCGCCGTCGGCCAGTGCGATAACCCCCCACCCCCTCCCGACCGCCCGGTCCCGGCCCGCGAAATCAAGTTTCCTATCACTAACCTTTTATACCGCCCACTTTGCGGGGTGGGGGGGGTGGGGGCCCGGGGCCCCGCCGCGGGTATGAGGTAAATAAAAAAA
>CAYWTX010000112.1:0-2236 GCA_964461295.1 uncultured Planctomycetaceae bacterium
TACAAGCACATGCGCCTGCGCAACGGAGACAAGGTCGTGGATGTCATCGTGCCGCCCCGCGACACCATCGTGGACGCGGCCACCGGGAAGGTCGTCTGCACGCTTCCCGGGGAAAAGGTGAAGAAAGAAACCACGATTCCGGTGATGGGCACGACCGATGGATATGTGTGCGTGACCTTCTACGGCGATACGGTCGTCTTCAAGTTGCAGTTGACGAACGAGGGCGTCGTCAAGGCGGAAGAAGTCTGCAAGATGGGCGAACAGTATAGATGGAGAGACGCCGGCGAAGCGCTCATTCTACATGACAAGCACCTGATTTCCACCGTGGACAGTGCCGGGGTGTATGAGTTGTTGACCGGGAAGGCGTTGTACAAGTTTCCCAAGCGCGGCATCCATAACGGCATCGGTCCTATCCTGGTCGGCAAGTACGTCGTTGGATTCGGCGATGACTGCAATAACGGTGATTTTCGGAGTCGTGAGGACGAGTGTCTGATGGGTTCGTTCCCCATCGTGGATGTGTCCGATCTGACCAAACCGAAAATACTGGGTAATGGTTGGCTAGGCGGATTCAACAAGCCGCACGTGCGTCATCTGGAGAAGTGGGTCCCGGAACTCGACAACAAGGGCTGGATGCCCATGGTCTCACGGCCTGCCAAGGCGATGTGGGAGATGGCAGGCGTGCCACCGACCTGGGGCGCCTCCTGTCCCGCCGCGCAGGGCAACCGGCTGTTCATCCGGTCGCATTCGCACCTTTACTGCATCGGCGATCCAAAGGCGTCGTACGATTGGAACCCGGCGTCGCGGCCGGCGGATGTGGCAAAGACTCTGGCGCGGATCAAGGAGTAGAGGACCGTTCCAGGATGCCGGCGTCCTTCAGACAGAGCAGGAGACAGGAAATGAGACATCTTGGATGGGCGGCCGTCGCGATGGCTTTCGCCTGTATGGGCGCGCCGGCAGGGAGATGTCAGGCGGCGGACTGGATCGGTTTCCTGGGCGGGCCGGAACGGACCGCCCGCGTCGACGAGAAAGAGTTGATGCAAACCTGGCCTGCGAACGGACCGCCGTTGCTCTGGCAGACGGACGGTCTGGGCAGGAGTTTCGGCGAGGTGTTGGTGGTGGGCGAGAGCGTGTTCGCGGCGGGTAGTACCGGTCGGAACACCGGCGTCCTCCAGTGTCTGGACGTCGCGACCGGGAAACAGCGGTGGAAGGTGCCTGCGTTGGCCGAGGGCGATTCCACGCCGGCCTGGGATGCCGGCCGCATCTTCCTCCAATCCGGGGCAAGGGTGAGTTGCCACGATGCGAAGGACGGCCAACTGCTCTGGCAGGCGGACCCGAAGAAACTCCTCGCGGATGCCGGCGTGGCCGCGGCGAAGATTCCGACGCCGGGATACAGCGGCCCGTGGGTGCAGTCGCTGCTCGCGCACGAGGGACTGGTCGTCGTGGTTCTGGGCCAGCCGCAGGGACTGGTTCTGGCCCTTGACGGGGCCACGGGAAAGACGCGGTGGGTGAGCAAAGGGGAAAAGCAGGCGATCGGGCAGAGCTGGTCGTCCGCCTCGCTGGTGCGCTGTGGCAAGCGGGAGATCATCGTGGCGCCCACCACGGGAGACCTGGTTGCGGTGGACCCGTTGTCCGGCAAGGTCCTTTGGGAAGAACGTGTCTATCCACCGGACAAAGCCGCAAATGGCGGCCTGTATACCTGGGCGTGTCCGCCCGCATACGGGGACGGTCTTCTCTTTGCCTACGCCGGCTACCGGCGCGGGGGCGCCTTTAATCTGGACGGGGACGGTACGTCGATCGACCGGGCGTGGGACACGATCCGCATCCATCCCCACCAGGAGAACGTCATCGCGGTGAACGGCCTGCTCTTCGGAACTGGAGGCATTTTCCCGAGCGACCTCGACGCGAACCCATCCTTTCTGCTGAACGGCAAACCGGTTAACGACCTGCCCTCCGGGACGGTGCAGAAGTTGCGCGCGCAACCACAGAGGAATCCTGACAAACCGAGAGAGTTGCGGCTTGAGGAGGTCAGTCCCGGCAGAACTCTGTTGTGCCAGGATCTGAAGACCGGGAAGGTTCTCGGGGCTCGCGGAGTGGGCGCTGTTCAAGGTTTCTCGAATCATCTGCTCACCTACGCTGACCCACTGCTGTCCAAGATAATCGCGGCGTAGTCTCCTGCCTGGCTTTTCGGGGGTGATTGTCCTCGGATTGCTGGGTTTTGGACGGCCTCAAGCCTTCC